>JAHWJU010000160.1 GCA_019348255.1 Actinomycetota bacterium
GCGAGGCCGAGGATGACGACGGTGAGCGCCAGGCCCGGCGGCAGGATCCACCACTGCCACGCGTCGGTAAGAAACGCATTGCGGGCATTGGCGAAGTACAGCATCGTGCCCCAGCTCGTGCGGTTCGGGTCGCCGAGGCCGAGGAATGCCAGTGACGCCTCGAGCATCACCGCCACGTTGGCGGCGCGTACGAACTGGGCGCCGGCCAGGGGGGCGATCCGGGGCAGGACATGGCGGGACAGGACCCAGCGACCGGTCGACCCCATCGCCCTCGCCGCCACGACGTGGTCGAGCTCGCGGAGCCGGAGCACCTGGGACCGCAGTATCCGCGCCGGACGGGCCCAGAGCACGGTGGCGATCACCGTGATGGTCGTGCTGAGCCCGCGGCCGAAGAAGGCGGCCAGGACGATGACCAGCACCAGGAACGGGAAACCCAGCATGAGGTCCACGACCCGCATGAGGAGGGTCTCGACCCAGCCTCGGTAGTAGCCGGCCAGGACGGCGACGAGGGTGCCCAGCAGCACGGCCACGGCTGCGGCACCGAGGCCGATCACCAGCGAGAGGCGGGCGCCGAACACGAGCTGCGCGAACAGGTCGTGACCCACGTCGTCCGTCCCCAGTGGGTGGGCGGCCGACGGGCTGGAGAACGGCCGGCCCGACGGCTCGGTGGGGGAGTGTTGGGCGATGAGAGGCGCGAACGCTGCGATGGCGACCACGCTGCCGAGCAGCACCAGCCCGAGGATGCCCATCGTGCGACCGGAGCCCCGCCAGGAGCGGGTCGGCGCCGGCGCCGGCGCAGCTGGCGACGGCGGACGGGACGCGCTGGCGGCGGCCGCCCGCCGGGGGTCGATGTCGGCCAGCGTCACCGGCGCCGCTCCCTCCGGCGGACGCGGGGATCGAGCAGGGGGTAGGCCAGGTCATTGAGGAGGTTGGCCGCCACCACGGTGACGATCAGCAACAGGAACGCGCCCTGCAGGACCGGATAGTCGCGGGCCAGGACACTCTCGTAGATCAACCGCCCGAGGCCGGGATAGGAGAACACCGTCTCGACCACCGCGGCCCCACCGACGAGGGTGCCTAGACCGACGAGAGCGACGGTCGAGACCGGAAGCAGCGCGTTGCGGGCGGCGTGGCGGCGAACCTGCCGATCGCTCAGGCCCTTGGCCTCCGCGGTCAAGACGTAGTCCTCCTGCAGCTCCGACACCAGGGCCGAGCGGGCGATCAGGTACATGGGGCCCAGCCCGGCCAGGCCGAGGGTGGCTATCGGGAGCGCGGCCCGCTTGACGACCTCTCCCAGCCAGGCGAGGCCGGTGGCGTCTCCGGTGGCAACCGCGCCATAGGTCGGGAACCACCCGAGCTGCACCGAGAACACGAGCAGCAGCACCATGGCGACGAAGAACGGTGGGAGGGCGTCGAGGAACATCACGCCGCTGAGGGTGCCGGTGTCGCTCCGGGTGCCACGACGCCAGGCTGAGCGGAAGCCGAGCACCGCCCCGACGGTGGTCGACAGCACCAGGGCGCCGCCCACCAGGAGCAGCGTCCAGCCCACCCGCTCGGCCAGCAGCGACGTCACGGGCCGGCCGAAGCGCACCGACACCAGCAGGTCGCCGCGGGCGATGCCCGACAGGTACGCCCCGAACTGCGCGGAGACCGGGTCGTCGAGGCCGTACTGGTCGAGGATGGCGGTCCGCTGCGCCGGGGTGAGCGCCCCCGCCTGCTCCGGCGGGAGGAGGTAGTCGATGGCGTCACCCGGCGCCAGGCGCGGGAGCGCGAAGTTGAGCACCAAGGCGGCGAAGAGCACCGCCGCGTACTGCGCCGCCGTCCGGAGGAGGTGCCGGCTCACTCCTCGTGGGCCGTCCTCTTCCGCCGCGAGAAGGCGAACGCGGCCAGCGCCAGCGCAGCCAGCCCGACGCCGGCGATCAGCACCGGTGTCAGCGACGAGCCGTCGTCGCTGCCCGCCCCGCCAGGTACGTCACTGGCCGAGGCCCGCATCACCTCGAGCTCGTCATAGCCGGGCAGGAACGACCGCTTCGTGAAGATGCCGTGCCCGCGGTCGTTGACCCAGCCCTTGTAGGCGGCCTCCCGGAAAGCCCACACCCCGTCGGGGTAGTACAGCACCTGCTGGGGGATCTCCTCGGCCAGGAGAGCCTGGGCGTCGGCCAGCAGCTGACGACGCTTGGGCGCTTCTGAGGTGGTCGCCTCCTCCACGAGCTGGTCGTAGCGGGGGTTGGAGTAGCCGGTGATCGCTCCCCCGAAGCCCTTCTTCCCGGGCGAGTGGAAGAAGTAGTAGAGGGCGTCGGGGTCGACGTGGGCGTGCGACTCGATGTTGCCGACGTAGGCGTCGTACGGTGGGACCTCGCCCGGAGGCGCGCCCCGCCGCTGGCGCAGCGTGGCCGGGTCGAGCGGTTCCACGTTCAGCTTCACGCCCAGCGGTTGGAGCTGGCTGGCCACGAGCTGGACGGCGCGGATCTCCAACGGCTCGAAGGAGGACACCAGCACGGCGAACTCGAGGCGCTTGCCGTCGGGCGCCTTGCGCACGCCGTCGGGGTCCTTGGCCGTGTAGCCAGCCTGGTCCAGCATCGTCGCCGCCTGCCGCGCGTCGTGCTCGTGGCCACCGCCCTTGGACGCCCACGGCGAGTCGGGGTGCAGGTAGCCGTCCCGGCCCGGGCGTCCTTGGCCCAGTAGCACGGTGTCGACCACGGCGTCGAGGTCCATGCCCAGGCTCATGGCTTTGCGCAGCTTGGGGTCGGTGAGCGGCGCCTTGCGGGCGTTCCACGACAGCTGGCTCGACTCGAAGCGGGTGCCCTCGACCACCCGGATCCCCTCCGCCTTCTCCAGCTGGTCCCGCAGCTCGGCGGGCACGTTGCGCTCGACCATGTCGACGTCGCCTGTCCGCAGCGCGGTGAACGCCGAGGCCGGGTCCTTGATGATCACCAGCTCGAGCGTGTCGACCTTGGGCTTTCCCCTGAAGTGGCGCTCGTTGGCCTCGAAGCGGTAGCGCTGGTCGGGGACGATCTCGACGAGCTTGAAGGGCCCGGTGCCGACCGGCAGGTTGGTCGTCGCCTTGCCCGGCTCGGCCACCCCTTCGAACACGTGCTTGGCGATGATGGGGAGGTCGGCGCCCGGCATGATCTTGAACTGCGGCGCCGGAGACGAGAAGAACAGCTTGATCGTCGAGGCATCGACTATCTCGGCCCGCTCGTAGGCAGGCACGTCGAAGACGTGGTGGGCGTAGCGGCCCGAGGCGCCGGCCTGGGCCTTGTAGTAGTCGTAGCTGAAGGCGACGTCCTCGGGCGTGAACGGCTTGCCGTCGTGCCAGGTGACGCCATCGCGGAGGGTGACCGTCCAGACCTTGTTGTCGTCCGACGGCTCCGCCTTCTCGGCCAGCCACGGCTCGGGGTCGGCCTTGACCTGCGACCAGAACAGCGAGTCGTACACCAGGTGCTGGATGTCGTTGGTGGCCGGGTTGGCGCCGAAGCCCACCGTGAAGGGGGTCACGTTGTTCTCGAAGCCCTTGATGGCGACCTTGACGGTCGTGGCTGGCGGTTGCTGGGCGCCGGCAGGTGCCGTCACCGCTGCCGCGGCGAACGCGGCGAGGGCAAGGGGCAGCCAATGGCGGTGTCGTCTCACGACTGGTGGGGTTCCTTCCGTAGAGTTCCGCCCAATACTGCGTGAGCGGGTTCCCGGGCCGCAATTACGCGCGGACTCACCTACCCCGAAAACGGTGTGAACGGAACAGCTATTGGTCCAGTCGGAGCCCGCAGACGGGGCTCAGGCCACGAAGTACTTGGCCTGGGGGTGGTGGCAGATGATGGCTGACGTCGTCTGCTCGGGGTGGTACTGGAAGCTGGTCTCCTCGCTCACGTCGACGCCGATGCGGCCGGCCTCCAGCAGGGCCGCCACCTTCTCGTTGTCCTCGAGGTCGGGGCAGGCCGGATAACCCCAGGAGTAGCGCCCGCCGCGGTACTGCTGGCGGAACAAGCCGCCCAGGGTGGGGCCGTCCTCGTCGGCGAAGCCCCACTCCTCGCGGATGCGGCGGTGCCACAGCTCGGCCAGCGCCTCGGTCATCTCCACCCCCAGGCCGTGCAGGAAGAGGTAGTCCTGGTAACGGTCCTGGCCCTTGAGGCGCAGTGCCTCCTCCGACACTTCAGACCCCATGGTGACTATGTGAAAAGCGACATAGTCGATCTCGCCGGAGTCGACGGGGCGGAAGAAGTCCGCTATGCACAGGTAGGGCTCCACCGTCTGGCGGGGGAACGGGAAGCGGAGCAGCTCCTCGCTGGCGGCGTCGTCCCGCCAGACGACCACGTCGTTGCCGTCGCCGTTGGCCCCGTAGTAGCCGTAGACGACCTGGGGCACGAGGATGTTCTTGGCGCGGGCCGCCGCCAGCTGCTCGCGCAGCACCGCCCGGACCCGGACCCGGAAGTCCTCGTCCTTCTCGCCGATCGACTTGTCGGGGCGGAAACCCCACTGGGTGCGGAACAGTGCGGTCTCGTTGAGGTAGCCGGCGATCTCGTCGAGCGACACGCCCTTGACCACCTTGGAGCCGAGGAAGGGCGGTACGAACACCGGGTTGTCGCTGGCGACCTCCGGAGAGCGCCGGGGCAGTGTGGCAGCGTCGACGGGCTTGGGCGCCGAGCGGGGCGGCAGGTCGCGCCCGCCCCTTTCGCGACCGAAGGCCGGGTCCTCGGCACCGGTGCGCTTGAGGTCCATGATCCGGTCCATCGTCCGGAGGCCCTCGAAGGCGTCCTTGCCGTAGAAGAGGCGCCCCTCGTAGACCTCCCGAAGATCGCGCTCGACGTAGTTTCGGGTCAGGGCCGCACCTCCCAGCAGCACCGGGATCCGCGCCAGCCCCCGGCTGTTGAGCTCCTGGAGGTTCTCCCGCATGATGATCGTGCTCTTGACCAACAGGCCGCTCATCCCGATGGCGTCCGCCCCCACCTCCAGGGCCTTTTCGATCATCTCGGTGACGGCGATCTTGATGCCCAGGTTGTGCACCGTGTAGCCGTTGTTGGTCAGGATGATGTCGACGAGGTTCTTGCCGATGTCGTGGACGTCGCCCTT
>JAHWJU010000161.1 GCA_019348255.1 Actinomycetota bacterium
CGCCTTCACGGCGCCGGCGGTTCCATGCGGGAGATCGCCACCGCGCTGGGCCTCAGCCACCAGCGGGTCCACCAGATCGTCGGCGACGACGGCATCGTGGAGGTGGAGGCGGCGTCAACCGAGCTGACCCCGCTGCATGCCTCCGCGGTGGCGACGCCGGCGCAGCAGGACCGCTGCTCGTTATGTGGTGCCCAGCGGCCCCAGCTCGACCAGTTGCTGTCGGCCCCCGGGGGCGTGTTCATCTGCAGCGGTTGTGTCGCCGAGGCGAGCCGCGTCGTCCGGGGCGCCTCGTCGTCGAGCCTCTCGTCCGTCGCCGATGCCGGCGCCGTGTGCACCTTCTGCCGCAACGGCACGACTGGGGCGGGTCCCATGGCCGGATCGGCCGACAGCGGCGTCAACATCTGCGCTTCGTGCGTGGCGACCTGTGAGCGGATGCTGGCCGGGTCGGAGCCCCGAAAGGTGATGGCCAGGCGCAATGCCAGGTTCCGGTGCTCGTTCTGCAACGGCACGCAGCCCGACACCAACAGGCTCATCACCGGTCCCGGCGTCTTCATCTGCAACAGGTGCGTGGCAGCCGCGGCGGAGGTGGTGGGGTCGGGGCAGACGATCGAGGGGCCCCGTCAGGTGGTGTTGCGCGACGCGCGGGAACAGGGGCGGCCATGCCAGTTCTGCGGGAACCTGCCGGCTCAGGTCGACGGCATGGTGAGCGGCGGTCGCGGCCGGATCTGCCACCCGTGCCTGCAACTGTGCCAACAGATGCTGGTGACCGGCGCCTGACGCAGGTCCGCAGCCGGCCCCCCGTTCAACCGGCGCGGCCCCTCGTACGGGTGACCAGCACGACGGCGGCGGCGAGCCCCGCCAGCGCCGCGACCGCCAGCCCCACCTTGGCCACCCAACCCGCACCCGTCGCCGGCCGCCGGGGCCGCTCCACCCCGCCGGAGGACCCGTCCCGGCCCGGCGCCGGCGGCCGGGGCTCCACGAAGGAGCGCTTGTCGAGGATGCCGGTCCCCTTCACGAACACCCAGCCGTCGTAGATCGCCGGTCGGAAGCTGAAGATCCCCGTCGAGAAGACGAGCGGCACCACGGGCACGTCCTCGGCCAGCAGCCGCAACGCCTCCTGCACCGCGGCCTGGCGGGCGACGGGGTCGGCGGTGGTGGAAACCCGCTGGACCAGGGCGTCGAAGGCCGGGCTGCGGTAGCCGCTGTAGTTCAGCGCGGCCGTGTCCGGATCGGACCCGAAGAGGCGCCCGAGGAAGTCCGGGTCGTAGGAGGCCAGCGGTGGTGAGACCCAGATGGCGGCCTGGAAGGACGGTGGGCCCCCCTCCTCCCCCACCGCCCGGGACAGGTCGTCGCGCGAGACGCTCCTGGTCTGCGCCGTCACCCCCGCCCGCCGCAGGGCGATGACGACCTGTCGAGCGGCCTCCTGCTTCACCGGGTCGTTGTCCGCCACCAGGACCTCGATCGGCCCCAGGCCCATGCCCGCCAGTGCTCTCGCCCCGCTGCTGTCGAAGGAGTGCAGGACCGTTCTCGAAGACCATGGCGAGGCCGGGTGCAGGTAGCCCCGGTCGGCAGGCACGGCCTCACCGACGCTGTTGGCGATGCGCCGGAGGTCGAGAGCCCGGGCCACTGCCTGGCGCACCTCGGGCCGGTCGAAGGGTGGCTGGCGGAGGTTGAACATCAAGACGGTGCCGAGATAGGCGGGGCCGTCGACGGTGCGAACCCCGAGCCCCTTGACCCGGGCCGCCGCGTCCTCGGGCAGGCTGACCGGGATCATGTCCGCCCGCCGGCGCTCGAGGGCCCGCAGCGTCTCGTCCACGGTGGTGATGACCGGCACCTCCAGGATGCTCACCGCCGGGCCACCGCGGAAGTAGTCGGCGACGGCCTCGAACCGGTAGCCCTCGCCGGGCCGGTGTTCGACGAGACGGTAGGGCCCGCTGCCCACCGGGAGCCCGTCGGGCGCGAGCTTCGACCTCGGCAGCGCCTTCCAGATGTGCGAGGGCAGGATGGGCACGTCCGAGAGCGGCTGGTCGGCGAAGCCGGGCGACACGTGACGCAGTGAGATCACGACCGTGTCGGGGTCGGGGGTCTCCACCCGCTCCACGGCGGCCAGCTCGGGAGTGAAGCGGGGGTGGGGCCGCTCGGCCATGAAGCGGAAGGTGAAGGCGACGTCGGCCGAGGTCACGTCGGTACCGTCGTGCCAGCGGGCGCCCTGGGCCAGCCTGAGGGTCACCCGCCGCCCGTCGGGACTGGTCTCCGCGGAGGTAGCAAGCCAGGGTTGGGGACTGCCGTCGGCGTCGCGCCAGAACAGGGTGTCGTAGACCAGGCTCACCAGCTGGTAGCCGAGCTCGAAGGTGTACGGGGTGAGGGATCCGTCGTCCTGCGGAAACGGGAAGCGAACGACCGGGACCGGCGCCGGCGCCGGCTGGCCGCCCACCGGGGTGGCGACCACCAGCGACGACACCAGTGCCACCATCGCCAGGGCAGCCCCCTTCACCATCCGGGGGACGGTCTGTGGCCTGTGGTCGCGCGAAGGTCTCATCGGGTGGCGGGTGCGGCGACCGGACCGCAAGGCCGTCGCGGCTGGTCGACCGTACCCGCCGAGGCGGCCCGAGTGGTCGGCGTCATTAATGTCCCGTCGGTGCCATTGAGGACCGGGTTCAGCATCGGCGGGATCCCGGTGCGGGTGGATCCGACATTCTTCCTCCTGATCCTGTTCATCGGCTTCAACCGCGACCTGGCCAGCCTCGCCACGTGGGTGATCGTGGTGTTCGTGGGCGTGTTGGTCCACGAGATGGGCCACGCGCTGGTCTTTCGGGCCTTCGGACAGGAACCCAGGATCGAGCTGATCGCCACCGGGGGCGTGACCTGGGCCGCCGGTGGCGGGCCCCTGAGCGCAACCCGCCTGCTCCTGGTGAGCCTGGCCGGCCCCTTCGCCGGCTTCGTGCTGGGCGCGCTGGCCTTCGCCTTGTTGCAGGTGGACTCCGGGGCCCTGGAGATCGCCCTGGTCCGCTCGGCGCTGCGCGACCTCGTTCTCGTGAGCCTGGTGTGGGGGCTGCTCAACCTGGTGCCGATGTTGCCCCTCGACGGAGGGCGCGTCGTGCAGAGCCTGCTCGACATCGTCACCAAGGGCCGCGGCGAAAGACCGGCACTGGTCGTATCGGTGGCGGTGGGCCTCGCCGCTGTCGCCGGCCTGCTGCTGACCCGTCGCCTGTTCGGGGTCGTCATCGTCGGGTTCCTGGTGTACCTGAACGTCCGCGCCCTCGCCCGCTCGCGGCCCCCGCCGAGCGGGCACGACTACACCTCATGGCTCGACGAGGGGTACGA
This sequence comes from Actinomycetota bacterium, assembly GCA_019348255.1. Lineage (GTDB taxonomy): Bacteria > Actinomycetota > Acidimicrobiia > Acidimicrobiales > CADCTF01 > JAHWJQ01. Next base: position 3,325 of record JAHWJU010000161.1, read on the forward strand.
CGCCCTCGGCCAGGGCGCGCGCCTGGCCGCCTCCAACCGGGCCCGGGAGGTACTGGCCGGGGCGTCCGACCCCGACCTGCGGGCCCGGGGCGCGTCGCTGCTGATGTGGGCCCAGCTCCTCGAAGGGGACGTGGACCAGGCACTCGACACCATGGCCGCCAACCCCGCTGCCGCCGGCGTGGCGGTGCTGAGCGAACCGGTTAAGCGGGCGACGGGTGGCACCGACGAGGCCGTGCAACTCCTGTCCGACGCCCACCGCGCCCGTCCCGGTGACGCAGCCGCGGCCTTGCTGGCCCGGGCGCTGGTGGAGACGGGTCAGCTCGACCAGGCTCTCCGACTGGCCCTCGGCAGCGACCCGGAGGCGGTGGGCCCCAACACGTACGCGGTGGTGGGCGCGGGGTTGTTCCGCTCCGGCCGCATCGACGACGCCGCCCGCGTCGGCGAAGCGAGCTTCGCCCGGCACCCACACCCTCTCACCGCCTACAACCTGGCGTGCTGCCGGGCCCGGCTGGGGCAGCCGGCACAGGCCATGGCGTGGATGGAAAGGGCAGCCGAGGCCGGCTACGGGGACCTGGCCACCTTCGACGCCGATGCCGATTTGGCCGTGCTGCGGGACCAGCCCGGCTACGAGGAGCTGCGTCGGCGGGTGGGCTCGAGCGACCAAGGCAAGCCCCGCTGCTACCGCCATCCCGGTGTTGCCGTCAGCCTCGGCTGCCCCCAGTGCCAGCGCCCCATCTGCGAGCGCTGCGCAATTGCCACCTCGGCCGGATGGCTGTGCCCGGAGTGCCTGGAACAGATCAACCGGGCCCCACGACCGCCGCTCAGCGTGGCCACGATGGCCGTCATCGCCGTCAACGCAGCCGTCTTCGTCGCCCAACAGGTGGCTCCGGTGGTGACGTTCCGCTACGCGCTGTTCCGGGTGCTGGTCGGTGCCGGCGAGTGGTTCCGGCTGCTGACCTCGACGGTGCTGCACGCCAACCTGGTCCACCTGCTGTTCAACTCGCTGGCGCTGTGGTGGTACGGGCGCCCGGTGGAGCGCCGGCTCGGCGCCGGAGCCTTCCTGGTGATCTATGGGGCCGCCGGGCTGGCGGGATCGGCAGCTTCCTATGCCTTCGGCAACTGCAGGGGGGTCAGTCTGGGCGCGTCGGGAGCCATCCTCGGCGCCATCGGCGCCGAACTGGCCCACAGCTGGCGCCGGCGGGCCGAGGACCCGGCGACGGTGAAGCGGTTGCTCATCTGGATCGGGGTGATCATGGTGATCGGCTTCGTGGGGCCGATTCGCACGGACAACCTGGCCCACCTGGGTGGTTTGTTGACGGGAGTCGGCATCGGCCTCGCCTTCGAGTCGCGGCCGGGCCGTGGGGGCTCCCCCACCCTGGCCGGCTTCGCCACCGCGGCGGGATTCGCCGCCGCCGCTATTGCGCTGGTGGTGTGGCGGACCACCACGTTCTCCTGCGGCGGGTTCGGGGTCTGAGGCTTCGCCCGACGTCGCAATATGTGCCCTCTCCCCCAGACGCACCAGCTGTGGGGTACCGTCGGGTCCTGTTGATCGGTGGGAGTTGAGGCAGATGGCCAACCCTAAGGTTCAGCCGCGCAAGCGGTACCGAAAGCCGAAGAAGAGCAGGCTCGGGCTTGCCGTCGGCCTCGGCATCGTCGCTCTCTTCGGCCTCTACGCCGCCGCCCTCGACTACTCGCGCCCCCACGTCGACGGCGACCGCCTCCTGTTCAGCC
>JAHWJU010000162.1 GCA_019348255.1 Actinomycetota bacterium
ACGTTGCCTGATGCGGCACTGACTAGTCCGGGGCCGCCGCCGTCCACCGGCACTGCCCAGGTCGTCAGACAGCGAACGTCGCTGCGCTCCTGCACCGTCGGATCAGCGGAGCGCGCTGCGCCACTCGCGGTCGCTACCGTCGCCCACTCACCCACTACGGCCCATGCGGTCGAACATGACTCCCGTCGCCTCGGCTTGGACGAGTTTGTCGACTACGTCGACGACGAGCTCGCGGGTCGACCAGCTCGACGGCTGGTAGAGCCCAAGGGCGGTGTTGAGGAGGACGTCGCCGGTGTAGACGGTGGCGAATACGGCGGCGACCGCCTTCTGACCGTGCAAACCGGCGCGCCCCGCAATGCCGAAGGCGCTACCCCACATGGCACCGAGCGCAAAGTGCGTCGCCCAGTTGAGCCGTTGTCGCTCGTGGTCGTTCTTGGGCTGGATCGGAAGGATCTTGGCGGCGAAGTTAGCTGGGGCGAAGCTCTCATCACGACCGGTGATGGGCATCTCGACGAACTTCTGGAACGCAGTCATCACCACGGTACCGGCCAGACCGGCGAGAACACCCCGCCCGATGGTGGCTTGGGCTGAAGGCGCCTCGGTCATCGTCGGGTACTACCCCGTGCGACAGGGGGTCGAACCAGCGCCACCACGTAGGTGGCCGGGTAGGGTCAGCGGCGCCGGGTACGTGGTCATCGGACACGAGGGCGTCGGGATGAAGCGATACGGGTTGGTGACGGGCGCACTCGTGCTCGCCCTCGTCACCGCCTTCGCCGCCGTGGAGGCTACCGGCATTCCCATCCTTACCGCACCGGAGCCCGCCATGAGCCGTGGCGGTATTGCCGCCGCCCTCATCGGGGTTGGGCTGCTGGTCGGCGACGTGGCGCTGCCGGTCCCGTCCAGCCTCGTGATGCTTGCCCACGGGGCCGTCTTCGGCGTCGTGCTGGGGGCGCTGCTTTCGCTCGTCGGGACAGTCGGCGCCGCGCTGGCCGGGGTGTGGATCGGCCGGCGGGGCGAGCGGCTGCTTCAGGTCCCGGCTGCCGAACGCCGGCGCGCCGAGGAACTCCTCGACCGGTGGGGCGTGGTCGCCGTGGTGGCCACCCGGCCGGTGCCGGTCGTCGCCGAGGCTACCGCCATCATGGCGGGGGCGGCCGGCGCGTCGCCGCTCCGGGTGGCCGGGGCCGCAGCCGCCGGTGGACTGCCGGCGGCGGTCATGTATGCCCTGGCTGGCTCGCTCGTGGTCGGCGCAGTGAGTGGCGCGGCCGTGTTCGTCGCTGTGCTCGCCCTCGCCGCGACGTTCTGGCTGGTGTCAACTCAGCGGGACGATGCTCCACGGCTCCGCCGCATGTGATGGGAGAGATCCGTCTGGACGTGGTCGCCACCGGCTTCGACTTCCCGACGAGCGTCGTGCTCGACGACCAGGGCGTCGTCTACGTCGCCGAGTCGGGTCTGCCCTTCGCCGGTGCCCAGCCGGGGGGACGGGTGTGGCGGGTCGGCGCCGACGGCGACCGTGAGCTGATGATCGGGGGCCTGCGGCCGCCGGTGAACGGCATCGCCGCCTACGGCGGCGACCTGTACCTGTCGGAGGGCGGCCACCCTCAGCGCATCAGCCGCCTCGATCAAAGCGGAGCCCTGTCGACGGTCCTCGAAGGGCTTCCGGGCCCCGGCAACTACCAGCTCAACATGGTCGCCATCGGCCCAGAAGGGAAGCTGTACTTCAGCCAAGGGGCCATGACGAACACGGGAATTGTCGGCCTCGATGCCTACGAGCTCGGCTGGTTGGGTCGCTTGCCACACGCCCACGACGTGCCTGGCTACGACATCGTGCTGGCGGAAAGCAGCGTCGAGACACTCGACCCGCTGGCCGAGACGCACGGCGCTCGGACGACCACCGGCGCGTTCTGTCCCTTTGGTGAGTCCGCCCCGGCCGGTCGCCGCCTAGTGGGCCAGGTGCCCGCCACGGCGGCAATCATGCGCTGCAATCCCGACGGAAGCGACCTCGATCTCGTGGCGTGGGGCCTCCGAAACGCGTACGGGCTGCGGTTCCTGCCCGACGGTCGACTCCTGGCGGTCGACCAGGGGCCCGACGACCGGGGCAGCCGGCCGGTGGGCAATGCTCCGGACCTGCTGTTCGAAGTGCGTCGTGGCGCCTGGTATGGCTGGCCAGACTTCCTCGGCGGCGACCCGGTGACCGACCCGGCGTACACGCCCACGAGGGGGCCGGCACCACGATTCGTGCTGGCGAACCATGCTGAGCTCCCCCCGCCCGAGCCTGCCCTGGTGCGCTTCCCTCCGCACACCGCAGCGGTCAAGCTCGATGTCGCCCCGGAGGCCACGCCGTGGCCCGGCCATCTGGTCGTCGCATTGTTCGGCGATGAGGCGCCCATGACAGCGCCGTCGGGCCCTCGGGTCGGACGAAGTGTGGTGCGGGTCGATCCGTCTGACTGGAGCATGCACCCCCTGCTGCGGGGTCCACTCCGGCGCCCGATCGACGTCTGCTTCGACGCTACGGGCTCGCTCTACGTGCTTGACTTCGGGGAGTTCGAGATGAGCGAGCGTGGCGTGGAGGCGCAGCCGGGGACCGGCGTGCTGGTGCGAGCTGAGCTGGGGTAAGGGGTGGACATGGCAAACGGCGCAAGGTCGACCTCAGGGGAGGAGCCAGTCGGCGAGCTGTTTGCGCAGCTCGGCCACCAGGTGGGCGACCTCGTCGGCAAGGAGATGCAGCTGGCGCGGTCGGAGCTGCGCGAGGAGCTGCGGAAGGGAGTCAAGGCCGCCACCTCACTGAGCGCGGCAGCGATCGTGGGACTGCTCGCCGTGGTGTTCCTGTCCTCAGCGGCAGCGTGGGGCCTGGCCGAGGTGATGGCTCCGGGCTTGGCGTTCCTCATCGTCGGGGCGGTGCAGGTCGCCTTGGCCGGGGTGCTGTTCGTCACCGGTCGCCGCCATGCCGCGGAGGTGGATCCGGTCCCGCATGAGACCGTGGAGACCCTGAAGGAGGACGCCCAGTGGGCAAGGAACCAGAAGAGCTGAAACAAGAGATCGCCGACGTTCGCTCCGACATCGGTGAGACCATCGAACAGCTCTCCGCCCGCCTGAGCCCCCGACAGCAGGCGGCGGCGAAGGTAGAGCACGCCAAGGGCCTCGTGCACCGGCTGCGCCATGCCCCGATGGTCGACTCGATGCTCGGTGTGATGTACGCGCCGCTCTTCCCGCTGGTCGACAAGGTGCACCTCAACCGATCGAAGCGCCGCGCCTACAACGCCAGCCACGTGCTGGTTCCCGACGGCTACACCGCGGAGGTGGTGGCCAGCGGGTTCCATGCGCCAGTCCACTGCTGCTTCGACCACGACGGCCACGCCTACGTCACCGAGTGCGGGCACAAGATCGACTCGAAACCGCGGGTGCTCAAGGTCGACACCACCACTGGCGTGGTGGAGACGTTCTTCGAGCTCCCCTCCGAGCGGTGGCGCAAGACCGGGGCGGTGACCGGAGCCTGCTGGCACGACGGCTTGCTCTACCTCATGAACACCGACACCCTCTCCAGGATCGGCCCGGATGGGCAGCTCCAGGACGTCGTTACCGACCTGCCGGGCCTGGGCGACCACCAGAGCAACTATCCGGTGGTGGGACCGGACGGCAAGCTCTACTTCGGGCAGGGCACGGCGACCAACACGGCTGTGGTGGGGCCGGACAACTTCTCCTACGAGTGGCTCCGCTACTTCCCCGACTTCCATGACCGCCCCGGCGCCGATGTTGTCTTGACCGGGCAGAACTACGAGTCCCCGAACGTGCTCGGCAACATCACCCAGACCGTGCGCACCGGCGCCTACGTGCCATTTGGGACCGAGACCACGCCAGGCCAGGTCATCACGGGCGACGTGAAGTGCACCGGGGCGGTACTGCGGTGCAACCCCAACGGGACCGAGCTCGAGCTGGTCGCCTGGGGGTTGCGCAACCCTTACGGCATCGCCTTCGCCCCCGATGGCCGCCTGTTCGCCACCGAGCACGGCATTGACGAGCGCAACGCCCGCCACATCATCGGCGACCACGAGGACTTCTACGAGATCGTCCAGGGCGCCTGGTACGGCTGGCCCGACTTCGCGTCGGGGATTCGCCTGGACGATCCTTACTGGGGTGATGGCGGGCGTGGCCGAGAGCCGGTGCTGGCCGAGCACCCCGACGCCAACCCCCCGAAGCCATTCACCACGTTCCCCCAGCACAGCGGTCCCAACGGTGTCGACTTCTGCCGGGACCCACGGTTCGGCTTCCATGGTGACGCCTTCGTCGCCCTCTTCGGGGATCTCACGCCAGTAACCGCTCGACTCACGACCCCGTCCGGGTTCAAGGTCGTCCGCGTCGAGATGGAAACCGGCGAAGTAGCCGACTTCGCCGTGAACAAGATCCAGGGCCCGGCCTCCAAGCTTCCGCACCGAGGGCTCGAACGACCTTCGCACTGCCAGTTCGGCCCCGACGGCGCCCTCTACGTCGTCGACTTCGGCCAGATCTCCATCGCTCCGGAGAAGGGGGGTGTACGGGTCCAGCAGGGCACGGGGGCACTGTGGCGAATCCGTCGCGACGAGGGCCCGGCGGGGCAGCTTCCGGCGGAACCGGTCGTCGTCCCTTCCTACGTCGCCAAGGCGGTTGCTGGAGTACTCGCCGGGGTCCTCTCCTTGGTGGCCCTTCGGCGTCGCCGCAAGAGCAAGGTCCGAATCCAATAGCAAGGACTTGATCTCGGTGCTCGAGAAAGACGGGGTCGACGACCCCGCGTTCGAGGAGCGCTTCCGCGCAGCTTCGCTTGGAAGTCCTGCCCACGCCGAGCAGGAGGTGCGGGAAGAGCCGCCCAAGCTCGAGCAGGCCGGTCGACAAGGGCAAGCTGCTCCCCCTCGTCGTACGGCGGCGACTACGCCGACGGCTTTCGCACGCGTACCTCGACGGTTCGGTCGATGACTCTCGTCTCATAGGCCGGCTGGCGTGCCGTCGCAGGGCCCCGCACGACCTCGCCGTCCTCCATTCGGAAGGCGCTGC
>JAHWJU010000163.1 GCA_019348255.1 Actinomycetota bacterium
TGGCCGGCCTCTGCACGGCCATGGCCATCGGCATCTTCTACGCCGACTTCATCGCTTTGGGGGCGGCCGACTAGTGCATGGTCTGGTCATCGGCCTCGGCGTCACCGGCGAAGCTGTGACTCGCCAGCTGCAGCGGCGGGGCGGCACCGTCACGGTGACGGACGACCGCCCAGGCCCAGCGGTGCGGGACCGGGCCCAGGAGCTGAGGGTGCCGGTGGCCGGCGCCGAGGAGGCCGTGGCCCTGGTGGCGGAGGTCGACGTCGTGTTGCCGAGTCCCGGGGTGCCCTTCGGCCACCCTGCGGTTCAGGCCGCGCTGCGCCAGGGGGTTCCCATCTGGAGCGAGTTCGAGCTCGCTGCCCGCTGGGACAGCCGGCCGGTGGTGGCCGTCACCGGCACCAACGGCAAGACCACCGTGACCACCTTGATCACCGACATGCTGGTGGAGAGCGGCCGCAAGGTGGTGGCGGCCGGCAACAACGAGCTCCCGCTGGTCGACGCGCTCGACCTGCCGGGCGTCGAGGCGTTCGTCGTCGAGGCGTCCTCGTTCCGCCTGCAGTTCACCGAGTCGTTCCGCCCCGCAGTCGGGGCGTGGCTCAACCTGTCGCCCGACCACCTCGACTGGCACCCGTCGCTCGAGCACTACACCGCAGCCAAGGCCCGCATCTGGACGGCCCAGGGACCCGACGATCTCGCCGTCGCCAACGCCGAGGACCCGGTGGTGCTCGAACACGCCCGGAAAGGGTCCGCCGGCACGGTCACGTTCGGCCTCCACGAGGGCGACTTCAGACTGGTCGCAGGTGAGTTGCGGGCGCCGGAGCACGGTTGCATCGCCCGAGCCGACGAGCTCCCGCGCCGGCTGCCCCACGACCTGGTCAACGGCTTGGCCGCCTGCGCCTCGGTGATCTCCTTCGGTGGCGACCCGGCGTCGTGCTCCGCCGTCCTGCGGCGCTTCGAGGGGCTCCCCCACCGCGTCCGCCTGGTGGGGGACTCTGGTGGGGTGCGTTGGTACGACGACTCCAAGGCGACCACGCCTGCGTCCGTGCTCGCCGCCGTGAACGGGTTCGACTCCGTCGTCCTGATCGCCGGTGGCAGGAACAAAGGCCTCGACCTCCGGGTGCTGGCCCCGCTCGGGCCGCGCCTGCGGGGCGTCGTCGCCATCGGGGAGGCCGCACAAGCCGTCGCCGACGCGTTCGCCGGCGTGGCCCCCGTCTCGACTGCCACGTCCATGGAAGAGGCGGTGGAGCGGGCCGCCTTCATGGCAGAACCCGGCGACGCCGTCATCCTGTCGCCCGGCTGTGCCAGCTACGACTGGTACAACAACTACGGCGAGCGGGGCGACCACTTCGCGAGCGTCGTCGGCCACCACCTCCGAGCACGGCCATGACCGCCCCCACCCGAAGACCCGTCCGCACGTCCGCCGGCGACCCCCGCGTCCGCCAGTCCCGCCCGCCCCGCCGGCGGCCCCAAGCCCCTCCGCTGCCCCGGCCGGCCACCTACTTGCTGCTCCTCCTGGCCGTGGGCGCACTGACGGTCATCGGGCTCGTGATGGTGCTGTCGGCGTCATCCGTGCAGGCCCTCCGGGTGCACGGCTCCTCCTGGTACTTCTTCAACCGCCAGCTGGCCTGGGTGGCCATCGGTACCGCCGCCATGGTCGTGACATCGCGGGTCGACTACCGCCTGTGGCGCCGGCTGGCCCTGCCTCTGTTGGGGCTGTCGGTGGTGCTGATGGGCCTGGTGCTCGTACCGGGCCTCGGCATAGAGGTCAGCGGGTCGAGCCGGTGGTTGGGCCACGGCCCGCTTCGGATGCAGCCATCCGAGCTGGCGAAGCTGGGCCTGCTCCTGTTCGGCGCCGATCTGCTCTCCCGCCGCAGCCACCTGGTGGGGGAGTGGCGTGAGACGCTGCGGCCCCTGGTCGGCATCTACGCCGTGCTGGCCGTGCTGCTCATCGCCCAGCCCGATCTCGGCACCACGCTGGTGTGCGGCTGCATCGTCGTCGGATTGCTGTTCCTGGCCGGGACGCCGCTTCCGAGCATGGGAGGCCTGGTCGTGGGCGCCGGCTTCGCCACCCTCCTGCTGGCGAGGATCGAGCCCTACCGGTGGCAGCGGATGGTGTCGTTCATCGACCCCTTCGCGGATGCCTCCAACACCGGCTACCAGGCTGCGCAGGGCCGGGTGGCACTGGCATCGGGCGGGCTGAGCGGTCTCGGCCTCGGTGCCAGCCGGGCCAAGTGGGGGTTCCTGCCCGCTGCCCACACCGACTTCATCTTCGCCATCATCGGCGAGGAGCTGGGTCTTGCCGGCGCCCTCGCGGTGTTGTCGTTGTTCGCCGGGGTCGCCTACCTGGGTGTGCGAACCGCGCTGCGGGCACCTGACCGGTTCGGGCTGCTCCTGGCCGGGGGTGTCACCGCCTGGGTGGTGGGGCAGGCCGCCATCAACATGGGTGCCGTCGTCGGCCTGCTCCCGATCACCGGCGTCCCCCTGCCCTTCGTCTCCTCCGGTGGCTCGTCGCTGGTGCCGCTGATGGCCGCCATCGGCATGGTGCTGAACATCACCCGTCACGGGCGCAGGCCGGCAGGGCTCCGGGCGGGGACCGTCCCGCGCCGGCCGAGCGGGTCGTGAGCCGCTGCTTCGCCGTCATCGCCGGCGGGGGCACCGCAGGCCACGTGATTCCGGCGCTGGCGATCGGCCACGCCCTCGTGACCAGGGGTCACGAGCGTGAGACTCTGCACTTCGTAGGGTCGCGGCGAGGCATCGATCATCGCCTGGTTACGGCGGCCGGGTTCCCCCTCACGCTCCTGCCCGGGCGGGGCCTGGCCCGGCGCCTCACGCTCGACAACCTGCAGTCACTCGCGGGCTTCGCCGTGGGGCTGGTGCAGGCCCTCGTGCTGTTGGCGCGTCTGCGGCCTGCGGTCGTGGTGTCGATGGGCGGATACGCCTCCGCCCCGTGTGCCCTGGCTGCCGCGCTGTACCGCATACCGCTGGTCCTGTCCGAGCAGAACGCCGTCCCTACCGCCACCCACCGGCTGGTCGGGCGCTTCGCCGCCGCTTCGGCCGTCCCCTACGAAGGCACGCCGCTGCCCCGGCCCGTCGTCACCGGCAACCCCGTTCGCGAGGAGATCCTGTCTGTGGACGCCACGCCGGTCGGTCGCCGGACCGCCCGTCAGGCACTGGACCTCCCGCTCGACTGCGTCGTGGTGGCTGCCGTGGGCGGCTCTCTCGGTTCCCGCAGGATCAACGCCGCGGTCAGCGAGCTGGTGAAGGGCTGGGACGGCCGCCCACTCGCCGTCCGCCATGCCGTCGGCTCACGGGACTGGCCATGGCTGCAAGGATCGCTTCCCACCCCGAGCGGCGCAGTCGTCGCCTACCAGCCGGTGGAGTACGAGGACCGCATGCCCGAGGTGCTGGCCGCGGCGGACCTGATCGTCGCCCGGTCGGGCGGCGCCACCGTCTCCGAGCTGGCTGTGGTGGGTCGGGCCTCGATACTGGTGCCCCTGCCGATCGCCCCGTACGACCACCAGGCCGCGAACGCCCGCCAGCTCGTGGAGGCCGGCGCCGCCATCATGCTGCGCGACCACGAGGTGACCGGGGAGCGGCTGGTGGCCGAGCTCGTGCGCCTGCTCGAAGAGGGGCCCGAACGGCTCCGGGCCATGGGCGAGGCCGCCCGACGCATCGGCAGACCCGACGCCGCCGAGGCCGTCGCCGCGCTCGTCGAGAGCAAGGCCCGCCGTTCCCGTGCCCGACGATGACACGGCTCCGCCTCGACCGGCATCTGGCCGTGCACATCGTGGGAATCGGAGGCGCCGGAATGAGCGCCATCGCCACCGTGCTGGCGGCGATGGGCCACCGCGTGAGCGGCAGTGACCTGCGGGACTCCCCCGGCCTCGAGCGTCTCCGGCAGGCGGGCGTGGCGGTGCACGTGGGGCACCGGGCCGACCACGTGGGGCCCGATGTCGAGGCGCTGACCGTCTCGACCGCCATCCCGGCCACCAACCCCGAGGTCGTCGAAGCCCATCGGCGGCGCATACCGGTGCTGCGCCGCGCCGAGGCGCTGGCCGCCATCTGCGCCACTCGTCGCCCGGTCGCCGTCGCCGGAACCCACGGCAAGACGACCACCTCCTCCATGCTGGCCCTGGTGATGGTGGAAGCGGGGATGCGTCCGTCGTTCATCATCGGCGGTGAGCTCAACGGCATAGGCACCGGAGCGGTGTGGTCGGACGGAGAGTGGTTCATCGTGGAGGCCGACGAGAGCGACGGTACCTTCCTCGAGCTCGGAGCAGAGGTGGCCGTGGTGACGAGCGTCGAGCCGGACCATCTCTCCCACTGGGGGAGCTGGGAGGCCCTCAGGGACGGCTTCGTGCGCTTCCTCGAGGCCGCCCCCGGGCTCAAGGTCGTATGTGCCGACGACCCTGTGGCCGCCGAGCTCGGACGGGAGGCCGGCGCCGTCACCTACGGCACGAGCGAGGGATCCGACTACCGCATGACGGATGTCGCGGGGGGTCGTGCTGGCATCGAGTTCAGCGTGCAACGTGGCGGCAGCCACCTGGGCGAGGTCCGGCTGCCGGTGCCTGGGCTGCACAACGCCCGCAACGCCTGTGCCGCGCTGGCCACCGCTGTCGAGTCGGGTGCGCCGGTCGAGGCCGTGACCCGAGGTCTCGGCCGGTACGCCGGGGTGGCTCGCCGCTACCAGTTCCGCGGCGAGCGCGACGGCGTCACCTTCGTCGACGACTACGCCCACCTGCCCGGGGAGGTGAAGGAGATCCTTGCTGCTGCCCGGGACGGCGGATGGCGCCGGATCGTCTGTGTCTTCCAGCCCCACCGCTACTCGCGCATGGCGGAGCTGGCCGACGACTTCGCCGAGGCCTTCGACGGCGCAGACGTCGTCGTGCTGACCGAGATCTACGGACAAGGGGAGACACCGCGCCCGGGCGTCACCGGCAAGCGGGTGCTCGACGCCGTCCTCGATGCCCGCCCTGGCCGAACCGCCTACTGGTTTCCGGGACGGGCCGACCTGGCCCGCA
>JAHWJU010000047.1 GCA_019348255.1 Actinomycetota bacterium
CAGGGCGGGAATCAACCAGACGGCGCTCAGCATGGCGGGCTGGACCCTACCGCAGGGCGGTCGGGCTGGGAGCCCCGCTCGACGCCCCTCACGGTGCTGCCTCACCTTGACCCGTCACCGTTACCTGGCCAGCCCACCGATGCCGACGACCACCGGCCAGAGCGGCACCCTGCCCACGCTGCGGCGTTCGACGAGCTTCGGCCTGCGGGTGGCCAAGGCCCAGGTCCTGGCGAGGGGAGCCCGGCCTCAGGACGGGCGCCGGTAGATCGGTTCGGTGCGCTCCAGCATGTAGCGGGCCACGTTGCCGGGGCGGTCCCGGCGGATGGGGACCAGCCTGAGCGAGGGCACCCCGCGCTCCCGGCCGGTCGCTTCCAGCCCCCGCAGCACCAGGTCGACATCGGCACCCTCGTCGAGCTCGACCCCCACGACCAGCTGGGGCCGGCGGCCGGGTGCGTCGACCAGCACGAGGGCCCGGTAGGCGGTGAGGACCTCGGGTCGAGAGCGGCAGTAGCGCCGCACCAGCTCGATGACCTCCTCGGGCTCCTCGGCCGGCTCGCCCACGGCGAAGCGCTCCTCGCTCTGGTCAGGTTGGCCGGCGGGAGGCGCTCCGGGAAGGCCGGCCACCTCATCCGGACCGAGGATGGCGCCGGCCTGGCTGCGGGGGTTGAGCGCCATCCAGGCGTCGGCGGGCCAGGCCCGAGCCAGCGCCCGCCCGGTGAGCACCGCAGTGGGTACGTCCTCGGGGACGTAGCGACGCAGCCCCTCGGGCGAGGTGAACACCGGCACGTAGCGGCGGCCCCCCGACTCCACCACGGGCAGCGCCAGGGTTCCCTCGCCGAGCGCCTGGGCTGGCGCTCCGGGGGGCTCGGGCAGCGTGACGAGCAACTCGGCGTCCCACAGCGCTTGGCGCAACTCGGCCCGATGACCGGGATCCCTCGCTGCTGCCGCCACCGCGGCTTCGAGCTCCACTCGTCCCTCTGCGCCGCCCGGCGTCACAGGTGTCGGCGCCAGTAGTCGGCCATGGCGTAGACCGCGTCGACCAGGTCCCGGCCCTCGGGGCCCCAGTCGTACTCCGAGATGAAGCCGGCCATGGCGAAGCCGATTCCATGCTCGCCGCTGGGGACACCGTGCTCGGCGGACCCGGCCCGTCCAGCCTCCAACAGCGACACCGCCCGCGCCGCCAGCTCGGCGCCACGCTGTTCACCACGGGCCTGGCGGCGGCGCCGGAGCGCCTCGGCGACCTCGATGGCCCGGTCGCACAGCCGCAGGTACTCCTCGGGCGCCGGCCCCTTGGTGATGGCGGCCCAGTCGACCTGCTCGCCACCGCGGTACTCGGGGCCGGTCACGGGATCGCCCGGCTGGCCACGACCCAGGCCTCGTCGAACTCGAGGAAGGCGGAACTGCTCGCCCCCGCCGGCGAACCACTGACCCCTGGCGGGCCCGGTCGTGCCCACTTGGGGCCTCGCTCGACCGTACAGGAAGGCGACGTCCTCCCCGGGTGGGATACGCAGCACCCGCACCGCGTTTTCGCTGCCCCACTCGGGCAGCAATGCCAACCGCTGGTGCACGTCGTCGGTGGTGGACATGCGATTGGCCTCATCGAGTGAGGTCCACCACTTCCCGCTGCCGTCGCCGGCCTCGTCGAAGTACTGGACGAGGACGAGCTCGTCGTCCAGGGGGCCGGCAGGGAACGACGCCGAACCAGGCTCGAACTTGCTGATGTCCTCCACGAAGTCGGCGCCGTAGTCGACACGCCGGGTGGCCCCCGCGGCACCGGCGGCGTCATCGGCGCCGGCCACCAGCCTGGTGGCGGCGCCCGCCGCCTCATCCCCGCTGGTGGCAACGGTGCTCGCAGCGGCAGCCGCTCCGGTGCTCCCCATCCTTCCCACCCGAGCCGCCGCACCGAAAGCCCGGCTCAGGCCCAAGGTGGCCAGTCCGATGACGTCGAAGACGACGTCCCGCCCCGACCCCGCCAGGGCCCGCAGGCGGGCGGCCAGCTCGGCCACGGCGGCGATGTCGACGGTGATGTGGGTGGCCACGGCGCCTCCTTGCATCCCGCCGCGGCCCTGGTTCATCTGAGTGGGCCGGCGTCCGCCCGATCGCCGGGAGAATACCGCCGGGGGACCGGACCGGTGCGTGTGTGGGCTCGACATGGCGAGGCGCTGCTGTGCGAGCCGTTCATGGTGACTGACCGGTGAGGACAGCAGAAAGGGTGTACACGACCACGCCAACCACGAACAACACAACAAGCAGCAGGACAGCGATGAGCACCCATGCGAGCAGCAACTTGGTCATCTCCCACATGAAGGAAGAGAAGTGCCAGAGCACTTCTCCGGTTCCACGCCAACCACCGTCCCGTCTCAGGGTCAGCGCCTCGGCGAAGCCGGAGACGACCACCACGGAGACGAGAAGGAGCAGGAGGGCAACCACAAAGCCACCCGAGGCACCGGGCAACGCCTCGTCGAACAGGTCATCGGTCGCCGTGCGGTTGTACGACTTCGGGGGCAGCATCGACAACCACGAAGCAAGCCCCACGACGAACCCGCCTATGAGCAGCACGTCGACCGTCGCCGAGCGCACACGCGCTGGCCATGAGGCATCGCTTCGCTCAGCGCGCTCATCCCGGCCCGGCCAGCAGGAGAACCAGAGCGCCATCCCCCCGAGCCCGACCACGACACCTACCACCGCACCGCGGATGGGGTTGCCCCCGGCGAGGGGCTCGAGCAGTCGGCCGAGGACGTGGCGGGAGCTCACAGCGAAGTACACGGCGGCGAGAGCACCCAGCACGTGCAGGGTCACCAGGACCCGCGCCTGGGGCGAGGATCGTCGCTGCCCACGGGCTCGCCTTCGGCGCTCGGCTCTGGCCCGGCGGTGACGATGGGCACGTCGGCGCAGCGCCATCACGCGGTCATCGAGGGTCGGGGGCGCCGGTTCCTCGACCCTGCCTCCGCAGCCGCCGGCAGCCATCCCGCTCAGGGGGTGAACCGAAGGGTCTGGGCGACCTCGTCAGCGATCTCGGCCAGTACGTCAGCCAAGACCAGGACCGGGGTGGACAAGGTCAACAGGAGCATGTCCGGCTCACCGGGCACCGGCACCCAGTACGACACACCGTCGATCAGGAGGCTCCGGCGCCTGCCTGGCTCGTCCTCGGCTCTGACCCGTACTCGCACCGCCGGCCCGGCCGGGAGCCCCACGACGCTGACGTCACGCTCGCCAACGTCCCCTTCGCGCGCGACCGCCAGATTTGACTGCAGCGAGCGGATCTCGGCATCGGCGTCGTCGGGGTGCTCGCGTTCGCCACCGTGGACCCACAGTATGGCCTGGGCGGGCAGACCGTCGGCGTCGTAGACCATCGCCCACGCGTCCCAGGCGTGTTGGGTGCGGGCGTCGTCCCAGGCCCTTACCAGATAGTGGAACCACTTCTTTCGCCGGCGGGCGACCACCAATCCGAGCGCCGCCTGCTGATCGACCAGACCAGCGGCGGCGGCCCGCAGTTCGTCACCCTCGAGTTCAAGGTCCAGGGGAACGAGCACCTCAGGGACGGCGAGCTCATAGCCCCACGGACGCTCCTCGAAGAGGTCGTCTAGCTCCATGACACCCGTCGAGAGGAGCAGACGCGCTCGGCCGTAGTTGACCCTCTACCGCTTTCGGCGGCGGTTGTCCGCACACGGCCGGAGTACCGGTGGCGAACCGACATCCGGCGCAGCGAAAGACGAAGCCCACCTGGAGGCATCGCTACCCACCTTGAGGATCTGGAGCCCGGCGATGCCGGTGCCGGTCCGCTCCGCTCGCGAGGCAGCGCGGCGAGAGCCATCCCATCGAGTCATAACTGCTGGCTCCATTCACTGGTCACGAGTAAACCGCAGGCTCTGGGCGATGTCGTCGGCGATCTCGGCCAGGATGTCGGCGAGGACGAGCACCGGCGTGGTGAAGCTCAGCAGGAGGCACACCGGCCGCTCGGGAACGGGTACCCAGTACAACACCATGTCGATCACTCGGCTCCGGCGCTTCTCCGGCTCGGTCTCCATCAGCTTGCGCACCCTGACCGCGGGACCCGCCGGTAGTTGGACCACGCTGACTTCAGGCTGGGTGGCGTCACCTTCCCTCTTCACCGAGAGGGCGGCCTCCAGGGAGGCGATCTCGGCCTCGATGTCGTCATGCTCTCGTTCACCCTCGAACGCCATCACGAACGACTTGGCCGGCAGGCCCTCGGCGTCATAGACCATGGTGAAGGCCATCGTCGCCCGCCGTTGTCGGGCGTCCTTCCAGAAGGTGGCCACGTGGTTCACCCACTCCCTGCGGCGGCGGGCGACGAGTGGGTCGACGGCCGCCCGCTCGTCCACCAGCCGGGCGGCCGCAGCGCCCAGCTCGTCGTCGTCCAGATAGACCTCGGTCTCGAGGCGCACGTAGACCTCGGGGGGAGCAAGAGAGAAGTAGAACCAGTCCGGGTCGGCCGCCGAGTCGTCTACGTGCACCCGAGTTCTCCCCCATGGCGTCGAGTTGCTCGGCAAGCGAAGCGATGCCCATGGTGGGCCACCGCAAACCGGGCTGTCGTCACAAGCGTCGGTCAGGACGGCGTCGTGCCATGGTCCACCTCTACCGCTTCGACGCGCCGGTCGTTGGCTCATCCGCTGTCGAGCGACGCTTCCATGCTGCCCGTGCCGCCACCGCCAGCGCCAGCCACGCCAGCAGCACCCACCAGGAGATCCAGCCGGTGGTCGCCAACACGAAGACGGTGGCGACACTCAGAAGAACGGCCCCATACGCAAGCACCCTCCACATCGAGAGAGGAGGAAGTGCTTCCAATTTCACGGCACCCGGCCGGCGCTCCACCTCGGCTGCCAGCTCCTCCCGAGTGGTGATGTTGCGATACTCGTACCGTAAGCGGGCAGCCTTGGCGAAGATCTCTGCTCCCATGGGATCAAAGGCATCGCCCGGAGCGGTCACCAGCGCCTTGCCCTCGCCGTCCAGGACCACCAGCGCGCTCGGACTTGAGAAGGGGCTGGCCATGGACGATGTCAGGTCGGTGACGTGCTCGATCACCGCTGGCGCCGTCGGCTCACCGTTGAGCGGAAACCGGTGCGCCGCTCCCAGCGAGTCGATGGCCACAAGCGACCGGCCCTCGATCTTGATGCAGGCGTTCTCCACGAAGGGGTCCCCGCCGTAGGTGCGGTAATCCCGCGAGGGGCGCAACACCGAAGGTCGCCATGGCCCCCGTCGCGATGATTCGCCGCGTTTAGCCGAATGCATCGAAGGCCACCTTCCTGGTCTGGATGGCGCCAATGACCACCCCGCTGCCGGCCATGGTGGCGGCAACCCGACCATGCTCGCCAAGGCCATCGGCCGCCTGCCACATCTTCTGAAGCTCACGCAGGTTGGCTCGGCCGGTGGGAACGACCCCGTCCTCCCGCATCCTCGTGAAGGCCGTCCGGGACTCTCGCCAGATCGCACGCGGAGAGAAGCCTTCCCACACCGTTCTCCCATGTGGTCGCACGGGGGAGCTCGGGAGATGCCTGCTTTGTAGCGGTGCCTTGGCGTCCTCCAGGGCCCTCCGCGCCTGCTCGACACGCCGGACCTCCTGCGGACGCGTGAATCGGGCCACCTGTGCTTGTCTAGGCATACGTGGCGAGCGGCCTGACATCGCCGCACGCCACTGGGCCCTTGATCGCGCCATGCCGTACATGTTTTTGCTCTCGGCAAGTAGCGCTTGGTGAGCCCGAGCGACGTTCAAACCAGCGCCCTTGGCCTCCTTAGCAGCCTTCGCCGCCATCCCGAAGGCCCGGCCCAGGCCCAGGGTGGCCAACCCGATGGCGTCGAAGGCGACGTCCCATCCCGACTTGCGGTCGGTGGCCCACAGGTAGGCGTCGACACCCAAGACGACCGCACCGAGGACGGCGGCGCCGATCAGCAGGGCGGGAAGGGCCAGCGCCAGCACGCCGACCACGGCAGCGGCCACGGTGAGCACGCTGGCGATGACCGGGAGGGCCTCGTCGAGCGCCGACGCCGCCCGCTTGAACCAGCCGAACACTCCGCTCTCGTCGGCCAGGCCGTCGTCGCTGGCGGCGCGGATGGAGCCCGCGCAGGTGCTGGCCGCCCCGTCGCGCAGCTCCTCGGCCTGGCGCAGCAGGCGCCGGGCCGCCTCCATCTCCGCCTGGGCGGCGCCCAGGCGGGCGTGGTGGTCGGGCCCGGGCCAGGGCACGGGGCGCACCGGCGGGGCCTCGGGGTCGGCGGCGGCAGCGGCGTTGGCCGCCCGGCGGGCGGCGGCGGCGTGGGCCTCCATGGCAGCGACGCCCTGGTGGGCCCCGTGGAGGTCGGCCTCGGCCTGGCGGGCCTGGGCCAGGGCCCGCCGTGCGCTGGTCTGGGCCTGGTGCAGGTCGGGGTGGTAGCGGTCCAGGGCCGAGGCGGCGCCCTGGTAGCGCTCGGCCACGGTGGCCAGCTTGGGGGCCAGCTCGCCCTGGCGAGCCCGGAACTCGCCGGCCGCCTCGCCCTCCCAGCACCCGGGGTCGATGCCGGCCAGTCGCTCGGACTGGGTGCGCAGCGCCTCGGCGGTGGTGTCCAGGCGCCGGGCCAGGGTGGCCACCGCCCCGGGGTCACCGGGCACGGGGTCGCCCGCCGCCAGGGGAGACCAGTCGGACATCTGCTGTCAGCCGCCCTGGCCCTGGCAGGCGCCGGCGATCTCGGCCTCGACCGAGGCGTAGGCCTCGGCGGCGGCGTCGGCGTAGCCGGCCACGTCCTGCATCTGCTGGCGGATCTTCTTGCGCTGGTGCGACCAGTTGCCGGCGAAGTCGTCCAGGGCGGCGGCCACCTCACGTGAGCCCACGGCGTCGTGGTGGCCCCGCACCACGTCCTCGACCGAGTCGAACTCCCCCGCCATCGCCCGCAGGCGGGCGGCCAGCTCGGCCACGGCGGCGATGTCGACGGTGATCTGGGCGGCCACGGCGGCTGGTCCCTACGCGTCCGGTCCGGGAGCGGGCGGCTCACCGGCGGAGACGGACCCCGGCGACTCCCCCAGTCCCAGTTGCTCCAGCGCCGGCACCAGGCCCTTGGGGCTGGTGGCCCGCATGGGCAGGGCCTCACCGTCGTCCAGCCACACCAGCAGGGCCACGCCACCCCCGATGCGGGCCACCCCGGGCACCGGGCCGGTCTCCACGCCGGCCACCTCGGTCCGGGTCAGGCGCCAGGGCCCGGCACCACTCCAGCGGGACAGCCGGCCTGGCCGCCACGACAGGCCGTCGGCCTCGACGGTGAGCAGCCCCGGCGCCAGGTCCTGGGCCAGCAGCATGGCACTGAGGGACCCGCCCCGCGGGGCGGTGCCGGCGAGGCGGGGGCACTCGCGCCAGGCGGGCACGTCGACGTAGACCGAGCCGGCCCAGCGCTGCCCCGGGGCCAGTCCGGCCAGGGTGCGACGGTGCAACAGCCGGACGCCGCCGAGGATGACCAGGACCAGGCCCACGGCGAAGGGGATCATCCACGCCAGATCCCCGTCGCTCAGCCCCCGCCAGAGGAAGGCGGCGGCGAAGAGCAGGAGCCCGATGGTGGCACCCAGACGGCCCCGCTCCGCTTCCTGCAGGCGCCGGCGGCCCTCCCCGCTCATGGCATGAACCGCAGGGTCTCGGCCATGGCGTCGAACAGCTCGGCGAAGGCGTCGGCCAGCGCCGGGATCGGCGTCGAGAAGGTGAGCACCACCAGGCGGTCGCCGCCGGGCACCGGCACGAAGTACTGCACCACGTCGGTGTCGACCTCCCGGCCCACCACCGTGGGGCGCACCCCCTTGCGCATCCGCAGCGCCGGTCCCACGGCCAGCTCCACCACCTCGACGTCCCGGACCTCCTCGGTGGCCCCGGGCTCGGCGGCCAGGCGGTGGCCCAGCGCCGGCAGGTCGACCTCGCCGGCGACGGGCGTGACCGCCGCCAGCAGGTCGGCGGAAACCGGACCGTCACCCATGACGGTCGCCAGCACCGAGGCCAGCACCGCTCCCTGTAGGCGCGCCTCCCGGACCGCCCGCTGGAGCAGTTCGGTGAGCTCCCGGCGCAGCGCCACCTGATCGGGATGGCGACCCGGGGCGTGGTCTCGCACCAGCCGGCGGATGCTGGCGTCGCTGGTGCGGGGGTCGAGGTCGAGGTCGAACCAGTCGCTGGGGGTCGCCAGGCGGATGCCCCCCGCAGGCGTTGCGCCTGAGATCGAAGGCGGGCGCTGGTCAGGCTCGGTCAAGGTGGCCATGGTCGCTCGTGCAGCCCACCGGCGGGCCCGGGCGCGCCAGGCGCCCGGGCCAGCACCGGCATGGGCCTACTGGAACTGCCGGGCGATGCCCGACTCGGTCTCGTCGTAGCCCTGGGCCGAGGTGTCGAGCATCCGGGCGATGCCCTGCAACGCCTCGTAGGTCTGGGCCATGCCCTGGTTGGCCTGCTCGTAGTAGCCCTCGAAGGCGCCGGCGGCCTGGCCGGTCCAGCTCCCGGTCAGGGTCCGCACCCGGCCGATCAGGCGGTTGAGCTCGCTCTGGATGGTCTCGGCGCCGCGGCGCATGTCGCCGGACGTGTCGCGCAACTCGGTCGAGGTGACGGTCAAGCGTTGGCTCACAGTGGCTCCTCAGGGACGGCGCCCGGACGGGCGTGGGGTTCGGGTGCAACAGTGGTAACACGTTCTGGCGGCGGTGACTACCCCTTGATCCTTTTCAGGGTCAATCATGCAGGCGGCATGCTAGGGCAGTCACCGTCGCAGGGCAACGACAGGAGCCGCAGGCGTGCAGATCGTCTTCCAGCAGCAAACCGGCGAGCATGCCCACACCGTGGAGCTCGACGTGCGGGTCGAGCATCCCGACGCCACCGTGGGCGACCTGGCGTCGGTCCTGCACCCGGGCGGCTGCGAGGCAGCCGGGCTGCGGATCGACGGGCGGTTCGCCGCCGCCGACCTCACGCTGCCCGAGGCCGGCCTCCACGATGGCGCCACCGTCGCCCTGGCGGCGGCACCATCCGTGCCTGCGGCGCAGCCCGAGCCGGCCGGGCCAGGCGGGCCCGCGCTCGAAGTCGACGTCGTGGGCGGCCTGCACGCCGGCGGGCGCTTCCCGCTGGGAAGTAGCGAGGTCGTGGTGGGCCGCGACGACGCCTGCGCCGTGCCGCTGCCCAGCCCCACGGTGTCGCACCGGCACGCCGGCCTCCGCCTCACCGCCGACGGCGCCGTCGAGGTGCAGGACCTGGGTTCGCACAACGGGACGTGGCTCGGGCCGGAACCGGTCACCGAACCCGTGCGGGTCCACCAGGGCAGGGCCGTCCGCCTGGGCGCCGTGCTGGTGGCGGTGCGCCCCCGCGCCGAGGACGACCGCCCCCTCGCCGTCGACCCCGTGCGCCACCTGGGGCCGGCGGGCACGCTGCCGTTCAACCGCCCGCCACGGGACGCCCCACCGCCTGAGCCGGCGGTGCTGCCGATGCCCAAGCCGCCGGGACGCGAACCGCCCAAGCCGGGATTCAACGTCATCGCCGCCATCGCCCCGCTGGTGCTCGGCGTGGTGCTTGTGGTGGCGTTCGGCAACCTGCTGTTCGGGCTGTTCGCCTTCCTGAGCCCGGTGGTGATCGTCGGCGGCTGGTTCGAGGCGCGCCGGCGCAACCGGCGCACCACCCGGGAGGAGCGGGCCCGCTTCGAGACCGAGCTCACCGCCTTCCGCCAGGGCCTGGAGGAGGCCTCGGCCCAGGAGCTCGACCGCCGGCGGTCCCTCCTGCCCGACCTGGCCGAGGTGCTGCGCCGGGCCGAGCTGCCGAGCCGGCGGCTGTGGGAGCGCCGCCCCGGCGACGTCGACCACCTGCTGCTTCGAGCCGGCACCGGTGATCTCCACTGGGACCCGCCGGTCGACCGTCGCGGGGCCGCCGCCTCGCTGGCCCCGGCGCCGGAGGGCGGGGAGCAGCGCATCGGCGACGCCATCGCCGCCAACACCACCCTGGCCGAGGCGCCCGTGGCGGTGGAGCTGGCCGAGGGGGGCGTAGTGGGCGTGGTGGGCGACCGCGGCGCGGCGCTGGCGTTCGCCCGATCGCTGGTGTGCCAGGCGGCGGTGCACCACGGCCCCGCCGACCTGGCCGTGGCCGTGTGCACGACCCCCGCCGGCGAGGCGGCGTGGGACTGGGCCAAGTGGCTGCCCCACACCCGCGACACCGGCGGCGCCACCCGGCTGCTCTCGGCAGACACCGAGCTGAGCACTGCCCTGCTCCAGGGCATGCTCGACGCCGCCCGCGCCGGTGACCAACGGCGCCACCAGAGCGTGACCGCCGAGCGCTCTGCCGCCACCGGCAGGGTGCTCCTGGCCGTGCTCGACGACGAGGCGCTCACCCGGGGCCGCCAGTCGCCGGGGCGGTCGGTGCTGCGGGGCCGGGCCGGCCCGGTGGCCGGCATCGTGCTGGCCGCCACCGCCGACCAGCTGCCGGCCGTGTGCACCACCGTGGTCGAGCTGCGGGGCCCCGACGGTGAGGCCTCCCTGCAGCGGCCCCAGCGCGGCGAGCGGGTCGGCTCCTTCCTGGCCGACGGGTTGGACCCGGACACGGCCCGGCGCTGCGCCCGCGCCCTGGCCCGCTTCGACGACCCCGAGCTGGAGATCCCCGGCGCCGGCCTGCCCGACCGGTGCCGGCTGTTGCCCCTGCTCGACCTGCGCAGCGTGGATGCCGCCGGCGTGCGGGCGCGGTGGCGGGCGGGCGGGCCCGACCCGGCGCCGGCGGCCCCCATCGGCGTGGGCGACGACGGCGTGTTCACCCTGGACCTGGTGCGCGACGGCCCCCACGGCCTGGTCGCCGGCACCACCGGCTCCGGCAAGAGCGAGCTGTTGCGCACGCTCGTGGCCGGCATGGCCGTGGCCGCTGATCCCGACCACCTCACCTTCGTGCTGGTCGACTACAAGGGCGGCAGCGCCTTCGACCAGTGCGCCCGGTTGCCCCACACCGTGGGCATGGTCACCGACCTCGACGAGCACCTCGGCGCCCGGGCCCTGCGCTGCCTCGAGGCCGAGCTGCGCTACCGGGAGCGCCGCCTGCGGGCCGCCGGCGCACCGGACCTGCCCTCGTTCCTGCGGGCGGGGGGCGACGGCCAGCCGCTGCCCCGCCTGCTGGTGGTCATCGACGAGTTCGCCACCCTGGTGGCCGAGCTGCCCGACTTCGTCGACGCCCTGGTGGGGGTGGCCCAGCGGGGGCGGTCGCTCGGCGTGCACCTGCTGCTGGCCACCCAGCGACCGCAGGGGGCGGTGCGCGACAACATCCGGGCCAACACCAACCTGCGCATCGCGCTCCGGGTGCAGGACGGCGCCGACTCCATGGACGTGGTCGGGACCCAGGACGCCGCCGGCATCCCTCGCAGCCGCCCGGGCCGGGCCTACGTCCGGCTGGGACCGGGCGAGCTGGCGACGGTGCAGACGGCGCTGTCGACCGCCACCGACCAGGGCGCCGAGCCGGCGCCGGTGGAGGTGGCACCGTTCCGGTTCGGCCCCTGGCCCCGTGTCGAGGCACCGGTGCCGACCGGAGGTGGCACCAGCGACCTGGCCCGCCTGGTGGACGCGGTGGGCGCCGCCGCCGAGGGCATGGCCCCGCCCCGGCGGCCCTGGCCCGAGCCGCTCCCGGCCGTGGTCGCCCCCGATGCCGTGGCCGCCGGCGCCGGCCGCGGCCTGCTCGGTGCCGGCGACGCCATCGCGGTGGCCCTGGCCGACGACCCCGACGCCCAGGCGCAGTATCCGGTGGGATGGCGCCCCGAGGAGGGCAACCTGGTGCTCTACGGCATCGTCGGCAGCGGCACCACCACCGCACTGGCCGCCACGGTGCTGGCCCGCGCCGCCTCCCACGGTCCCGACGACCTGCACGTCTACGCCCTCGACTCCGGCGGCGGGGGGCTGGCCCCGCTGGAGGTGCTGCCCCACGTGGGGGCGGTGGTCGGCGCCACCGAGCGCGAGCGCCAGATCCGCCTGATCCGCCGCCTGCGGGCCGAGCTGGCCCGGCGCCAGGAGCTCGATCCCCGCGCCCGGGCGGCCGAGCCCCGCGTCGTCGTCCTGGTCGACGGCTGGGCCGCCCTGCACGCCGAGTTCGACGACCTGGCCGGCAGCGAGGTCACCTCCGACCTGGCCCGGGTGTTCTCCGACGGACCGGAGCTGGGGATCACCCTGGCCGTGGCCGCCGAGCGGGTGGGGGCCATGCCCCTGTCCCTCGCCGGCATGGCCGCCCAGAAGCTGCTGTTCCGCCTCGGCGACCGCCACGACTACGCCACCTTTGGCGTGCCGGCCAAGGCGGTGCCCGAGGACCTGCCACCGGGCCGAGCTCTGGTGGCCGGCACGGTGCAGTTGGTGCAGGTGGCGTGGCCGGGGCCGCTCGCCGACGCGGTGGCGGCGGTGGCCGCCCGGTGGCCGGCGGCCACCCGCCCGCCAGCGCCGGTGTTGACCCTGCCCGAGGCGGTGCCGCTCGCCGCCGTGGCGGCCGACGCCCGGATCGGTCGGCCCGGTGAGCCGTGGTTCGTGCCGGTGGGCGTGAGCAGCACCACCCTGCGCCCCGACGGGCTCGTGCTCTACGACGCCGAGCACGCCGTGGTCACCGGCCCGGCCCGCTCGGGCAAGACCGTCGCCCTGCGCACGCTGGCGGCGGTGGTGCGGACCGCTGCTCCCGACGTAGCGATCATTGCCGTCGCCGGCCCCCGTTCGGCGCTGGCGTCGGCCCCCGGCCTCGATCGGGTGGGGCCGCCCGCCGAGCTGGCCGACCTGCTGGCTCCCGTGCTCGACGACCCCCGCCCCCACCTGGTCCTGGTGGACGACGCCGACACCGTGGAGGACGACCGCCAGGCGCTGGCCTCACTGCTCGCCGCCCACCGCCCCGACGTGCACCTGGTGGCGGCAGGGCGGGCCGACGGGCTGCGCCAGCTCTACAACCACTGGACCCGTGACGTGCGCCGCCACAAGGTCGGCCTGCTGCTGCAGCCGGCCGACGGCGACGGCGACGTGGTGGGAACGGTGCTGCCCCGGCGGGCCCCGGTGGCGCTGACCGTGGGCCGCGGCTACCTGGTGCACGGCGGCGACGTCGGGCTCGTCCAGGTGGCCCAGCCGTGATGGGCGCACGCCGGCAGTCGAAGCGCCGGCACCCTTGCGGGCGGCGGTCGTCCGGGACAGCATGTCCAGCGTCCCACCGCACGCACCACCCCCTCCCGCACCCGTCGCAACCGAGGTGGCGCCATGGACGAGCCACGCACGCAGCGCTCCTTGACCGACGTGGCCGCCGGCGTGGCCGCCGGCACCACCTCCGCCCACGCGCTGCACCGGGCCTTCCTGCACGCCACGCTGTGGTGCGAGGCTCCCGAGTCGCCCGGCTTCGTGGCCCAGGGAACAGCTCCGAACGCGGTGGTGGCCGTCTATAGCTCACCCGAGCAGCTGGCCGCTGACCGGGGCCCGCAACGGTGGTTCTCCACCACCGGCGCCGACCTGTTGGACCTGCTGCCGGCGGGCCACGACCTCGTCCTCGACCCCGCCGGGACGAACTCCCTGCGCCTCAGGCCCTCGGCGCTGGAGCGCATCACCGTGGTCGAGGTGACCAAGGGCGGGCCGAGGTGAGTGGCGTGCACGTCGAGGTGGACCCGTCGGTGCTGTCGACCACAGCGGGGCATCTGCGCCGGCCGGTGGCGGTGGCGGAGGACTTCACCGGTCAGCACGGCGCCCTGGCCGCCTTGGTCGACGACGCCGGGTCGGCCGTGCTGATCGACGCCGCCCGCCGCTTCCTCGACCGCTGGGGCCGTGGCATGGGCCTGGTGGTCGACGATGCCCAGGCCCTGGCCGAGCGCCTCGAGGCGGCGGCCGGCGCCTACCTCGACACCGAGACCACCATGGCCGAGGCCCTGGGGTGAGCACCACCCTGGCGCCCGGGGTGGCACCGGCGACGCTGGTGCCGGGCGACCCCGCCGGGCCCCGAGTTCTGGCCACCCGCCTGGACGCCTACGCCGAGTCGGCCGCGGCCGCCGCCGGCCAGCTGCGGGCGCTGGACGCCGGCGGCTGGGTGGGCGAGGCGGCCGAGGCCTTCCGCCATGCCCTGGCCCAGGTGCCCGAGCGCCTGGAGCGGGCGGTGGGCGCATTCGCCGAGGCCGCCTCGGCCCTGCGCGCCTACGCCTCGACCCTGGAAGAGGCCCAGCAGCGAGCGCGCCTGGCCCTGGCCCGGGTGGAGGCAGCCGAGGCCGACACCGCCGCCTGGCGGGGCCGCCTCGCCGCCCACCACGCTGCCCTGGCCACCGAGGCCGGTGGCGGCCCGCCAGCGGGGCCGGCGCCGAGCGCCTGGAACGGGCCGCCGCCGACGCGCCCGACCAGCCCGGGTTCTGGGCCTCGGCCTGGCACGCCGCCGGGCAGTTCGTCGCCGGGGCGGCCGAGGCCACCCTGGAGCTGAGCGAGCTGGTCTTCACGCTCAACCCCACCTACGCCCTGACGAACCCGCAGGGCTTCGTGGAGCAGGTCGTGGGCCTGGGCCAAGGGGCGGTCTACGGCGCCACCCACCGGGCGAAGTTCGCCAAGGCGATTGTCAACTGGGACCTGTGGCTCGACAACCCCGCCCGGGCGCTGGGCCAACTGGTCCCCGATCTGGTGCTGGCCGTGGGCACCGCCGGGGGTGGACTGGCGGCCCGAGGGGCGGCCCGGGGCGCCGCCCGGCTCGACGGTCTGGGCGCCGCTGCCCGCCGTGGTGCGCGCCACCTCGCCCGGGACGAGATCGGCTCCATGCGGATCCCGGGTAGTGGACGAGCCATCGTCTCCGGCTACGTCAAGGCGTTCGACGCAGTCGGCATCCCCTACACCCGCCACTTCGCCGAGAGGGTGTTGGGCCGGGGAAGCCGGGGGGTGACCGGGCAGACCGCCTTGTCGGCCTACAGGAACGGCAGCCACTTCTTCGATATCCGCCATAGGAACTATGTCCGCTTCCATCGCCAGAACCGGCGTCGCCGTCGTGCTCAGGGGCCGCATCGACGGCCCTGCTCATACCGTCTTGGTCAACCCCAACCGGCGCCCACACCCTTCCTGGGTGCCGATCCGGCATCGCCGCGAGTAGGAGGACTTGATGCCCGATCGCCAACGCGTCCCTGTCTCCGTCGTCGACAAGTCGTTGGCAGGATCGCTGGAAGCCATCGTCGACGACGGCGACCTGATGCTCACGGCACCTGTCATCGACGAGCTGGAGCTGAGCTACAGCATCAATGTCGACGCAGCTCTGATCTTCGACATCGACGAGAGCTTCGTGGTGTCAGAAGTGGAGTGCCTCGTCCAGGCCTACCTGTGGGAAACCACGACGGAACTGCCGCTCGCCATCCCCGACCACGCCATGGATGCCAGCCTCGCCATCCCCCCCTCGGCCATCGAGATCGGCGCCTTCGAACTGGCAGAGCCGATCGAGGTGATGATCGATGCCTCGCGAACGCAGGTCCTGGTTCAGGTGGAACCCATCGGCGACGACGCACGATGGGCCCGGTTGTCGGAGGGTTGCTACGTCCTGGTCAACGACACCTACCTGGCGGGCTTCCTGGTGGTGCTGAGGTCAGCCGACGAACCTCTCGACGAAGCTCTGGCTGCGGCGCTGGAGGGGCCCCGTCGGGTGACGAGAACCGCCCCAGCTGCGGCGAACGGCCGCGTGCTGACACACCTCTACGAACGCCTCCTGGCCGGGGGGCGGCGCGACAACCCCTTGCCCACGCAGGCGGTCCCGACCACCATGTGAGCCGCTCCACGAGGACCCCTCCGTACGCACACCCAGGTAGCGCCATGGACGAACGACGCTCGCACGACTCGCTGACCGACGTAGGCGGAGCACCATGAGCGAAGCCGTGAACGCTCTTATCAACAGGCTCGCCGGCAGGTCCCCCAGATTGGCCGCCCTGCTACGGGAACATCGGGTCGAGAACTTCGGCGACGTCCTACCCCACGTCTTCTTCGGAGATCTGACGCGCTTCATCCTTCGCGAGTACTGCCGCATCGCCGGCGAGCGAACCGTCGACGAGAGCGCCATGACGTCCGAGCTCGAGGGTCTCCTTGAAGAGCTGGAAGGTGCCTTTGCCTCTGGAGAAGACGAAGAAGTCAGCGAGCTGATCGCTGTCTCGTTCCTCGAAAACCTGCCCGGACGAGACGAGGAAGGTCAAGGGATCCGAGATTTGCTGGGGCCCACGCTCAGGACGGCGCTGGCGAAAATCGAATAACCATGTTCTTCCTACAGTGACCACGTTTCCCAACGGCGCCCAACCCTTTCGTGGGTGCCGATCCGCCATCGTCGGGAGTAGGAGGACTTGATGCCGGATTCCCAACGCGTCCCTGTCTCCGTCGTCGACAAGTCGTTGGCAGGATCGCTGGTCCCCATCATCGACGACGGCGAACTGATGCTGGAGTCCCCGATCCTCCAGGAGCTGGAGCTGGTTTATGGCATCACTGTCGACGCACCAGCTCTGATCTTCGACATCGACAAGACCCACGTGGTGGCGTATGTGGAGTGCCTCGTCGATTCCTAGCTGTGGCAAACCACGGTGGACCTGCCGCTCGCCATCCCCGACCACGCTCTCGATGCCAGCCTCGCCGTCCCCCCCCTCGGCCCTCAACATTGGCGCCTGCCACGTCGACCACGGCCGAGCAGGAACACCACGGCGAGGACGACCGCCATCCACCCGCCGGCGCGGAGCACCGGGAGGGGAGCGAGGCCGGCGTGCACCAGCTCCGCCACCTCTCGGCCCGGGTGGCGGCACTGCGGCTGAGGGCGCCGGTGGCCCTCGTGCTGGTGGGCGACCGCCCTTACGGCGTGGCCGAGGTTGCGGCCACGCCGGTTGCCCACGCTCGTGCGGCCGACAGCGACGCCGCCAGCTCGGCCCACACGATCCAGCAGACCAGGACGAGAGCCGTGGTGAGGAAGGTGTCGGGGATGTAGCTGTCACCCAGGGCGGTGGTGAGCTCCGACCAGCTGGGCATCGCTGCCGGCAGCGGCCAGCCCACGAAGCGAACCAGCGCGGGACGCGACCGGCACCGGCGCCTGCGTTGCTGCCATGACGACCTCCTTCATCCCGCCTCACCGCCGACCTGCCCACCGCGCAGGACGATCTCCTGGCAACCGGAGCCTTCGTCGTCGCTCACCGAGGGCGTGGCGCCGCGCCGGCCGGCGTCGACGGCCTCGGCCTGGA
>JAHWJU010000164.1 GCA_019348255.1 Actinomycetota bacterium
CTTCGGACTGTCGATGGCCATCTTCTACGGGCTGTTGCACACCGACGGCGGCTCGAGTCTCCTCTTCTAGTTCGACCTTCGACCGGATCGGGGGCCGATGCAACGCGCTGTAGTGCGGGACCGCAACGACACCCGTCAATACGATGACTTGGCGGACGAATGGTGGCGGCCGGAGGGCGCTTTCGCCGCCCTGCACTGGCTGTGCGCGGGGCGAGCCGAACTGTTGCCGCCGGCGGTGGGGGGGGACGATGTTCTGGTCGACCTCGGCTGCGGTGGCGGTCTGCTGGCGAACTACTCGGCCGGTTACGTCCACGTCGGTGTCGACGTAACGATGTCCGCGCTGACCATCTCAGCTGAGCGGGGTGTCCAGGCGTTGCAGGGTGATGTCGGCCGGCTCCCTCTCCGGGATGCCTCCGCGGCCGTAGTGGTGGCAGGCGAGATCCTCGAGCATGTTTCGGACCTCCCGGCCGTGGTCGCGGAGATCTGCCGCATCCTCCGCCCGGGCGCAACCGTCGTCATGGACACCATCAACGCCACCCGGATCGCGCGGTTCACTCTGGTGACCGTTGCCGAGCGGCTGCCGGGGGGGCCACCGCCCCGGATCCACGATCCGGAGCTGTTCGTAGTCCCCGAAAGGCTGCAGGCGCTGTTCGAGCTGCACGGCGTGCGCCTCGAGGTGTGGGGTATCCGGCCCTCGGTCGGCGACTACGCCCGGTTCCTCCTCGACCGTCAGCGTCCCGTCCGAATGGTACGAACCCGCTCCGTCAGCATCGTCTACCAGGGTGTCGGCACCAGGGAACCGCGATGACGTCGTCGGGGCTGCTTTCGCTGGCTGAGGAGGTTGGCGCCGCTTGGGCGCCACGAGCCGCGGAGTACGACCGCACAGCGGCGTTTCCGCAGGCAGACATGGACGACCTCCGCTCCAGCGGTCTTCTGGGGCTCCTCGTGCCGGACCGGCTGGGTGGCATGGGGGCTGGGTTCGAGGACTATGTGCGCGTGGCTGTGCGGCTCGCCCGCAGCAGCGGCGCCAGCGCGCTGCTGTTCAACATGCACGCCTCTGTCACCGGTGCCCTCGCCAGAGTCCCGGACGATCTCGTCAGGGCACTCGGCGCGCCGCAGTCGTTCTTGGCCACCAGGGACGAGGTGCTCGAGCGGGCGGTGGCAGGCGCCATGTACGGCGTTGCGATCAGCGAGATCGGAGCCGGTCCCCGGCTGTCCGCGCTGCAGACGTACTACCGGAAAGAGGATGGCAAGTACCGCATTCGCGGCCGAAAGTCGACCTGTTCGGGCGCCGGCCACCTCGACGCCTATCTGGTGGCGGCGCGAGACGCGGCGGTACCGGAGGAGGGCTCGCCCCGCATCTCGTACTTCCTGGTGCCCAATGCCGACATTGGCGATGTGGAGCAGCGATGGGATCCGCTCGGCATGCGGGGGACGGCCAGCAACGGCTTCACCATCGACGCCTGCGTGGACGAAGCCGCCCTCCTCGGCGTCGAGGGCATCGCGCTGCTCCTGGCCCACGCCATGCCGGAGTGGCTTGTCGCGTCCTACGCGGCGGTCTACGTGGGTGTCGCCCAGGCAGCGATTGCGGCCGCCGCCGCCTACGTCGGGGCGGCCTTGGTGCGCGAGCCGGCGAACGAAGGGCCGGCCCGCGAGGTCGGCCTCGGATCCTCACCCTGGGTTCGCCAGCGCCTGGGACGAGCCGACGCCCAGGTAGAAGCAGCGCGGCTCGCCGTCGAGGAGGCGGGACGCCAGGTGGATGCCAACCCGGGTGACGCCGAGACGAGCCGAGCGGTCTACCGGGCCAAGCTGTTGGCCGGTGACACGGCGTTCGAGGTAGCCGCGAGCCTCGCCGAAGCGTGCGGGCTGGGGGCCCTCATGCGGGGGTCGGACCTCGAGCGCATCTTGCGGGATGCCCGCAGCGGGGCGGTGATGCCGCCATCGAGCGATATCGCCGCCAACGTTCTCGGGGCCGCGGTATTGGGCACCGACCCCGGAGTGGGACTCGGGGCGCGTCCGTGGTGAGCCCTTCGATCATCGGCGTCGGCACTGCTTTTCCTGCCGCGATGGACCAGCAGGACGCCTGGGAGGGTTTCTTCTCCTCCCACTACTCCGCGAGTCGTGCAGCGCGCCGCATCTGGCACAACGCAGGGGTTGAACGACGTCACGCCGTGGTGGACCCTCGCTCCCAAGACCTGAGCCGCGCCAGCACCGCCCTGCGAATGAGCCGGTTCGTTGACGAGGCTCTGCCGCTGGGGAAAGGCGCCGTCAGCGCGTGCCTCGCTGATGCCGGATTGTCACCTGCTGATGTCGACCTTTTTGCTGTTGCTTCTTGCACCGGCTACGCCACTCCCGGCCTCGACATGCTCCTCGCGCGGGATCTCGGCATGCCCTCGTCGGTGGAGCGTCTGCATGTCGGCCACATGGGTTGCTACGCGGCGCTGCCGGGCCTGACTGCGGTCGCCGACGCCGCCGCAGCCCGCCAGAAGGTGGGAGTCCTGCTGTGCGTCGAGCTCCCGAGCCTGCACCTTCAGCCCCCCACTGATGAGCTCGACCAGGTAGTGGCGCACGCTCTGTTCTCAGACGGCGCGGCAGCGGTTGCAGTTCGTCCCGAGGGCGCTGGCCTCGAAGTGCTCGAGATCGGGGCCAGCACGGACATGGCGACGGCTGGTGACATGGCCTGGCAGATCACGGACCTCGGTTTTCGCATGACGCTGTCGCCCCGTGTCCCGGCGGTGCTCGCGGAGCACGTGCTGGACACGACCACCCAGCTACTTGCTCGCCACGGCCTCGCCGTCCAAGACGTCGATCACTGGGCAATCCATCCCGGCGGCCCCCGGATCGTCGGGACCGTGGCGGAGCGGCTCGGGCTCAGTGACCGCGATGTCGCCCCGTCTCGGCGGGTCCTGCGCGAGCACGGGAACTGCTCCTCGGCGACGGTGCTCGTCGTGCTCGATGAGCTGCTCCGACAGCGCTCACCGTCGCAAGGTGAACACATCGTCGCCATGGCGTTCGGTCCCGGGCTGACGCTCTACATGGCGCTCCTACGCGTCGGCGCGGGATGGGTCCGTCAAGAGGGGCCATGAGCTGACGCTCGCCGATCCGAGCGCTGCTGCTAGCCGGGAGTTCGAAGTCTATGGATCGACAAGACCAAGAATGTCGAAGATCGAGCCACCTCTTAACCGCCATCTCCTACTGCCAGGCCGCGGAATCACGGACCAGGCCGCTGCTCAAGGGACGGGCATCCATCCGCACGGTCGCACCGCCCCGTAACACCGGCCGTTGAACCCATGGTCATGCTCACCGCGAATCCGCCGACGCGAAGACGATCAGCCCGATCACTCAGGCCGGTCGATGGGTAGCTCGCCGCTCGTCGCCGGCCCCGAGTCGGTCGAGCACCGGGCCCTGACTGACGTTCGTCCCGGCGCTCGACGGGCTGCGCGGCGTCGCCGTCCTCGCCGTGCTGCTCTACCACCCTCTGGGCCCGCGGCGGCCATCTCGGGGTCACCACCTTCTTCGTGCTCTCCGGCTTTCTGATCACCTCGCTGCTGCTGTGCGAGCGTGCCCGCGAGGGCCGGATCGACCTGCGGGCGTTCTGGGCCCCCGCGGGCTCGCCGGCTGGTCCCGGCCGCCCTGGTCGGGCTCGTGGTCGCCGCCGCTTATCTCGCCGCGTGGGTGGGCAGGGTTGGGGGGGTCTTGTCGTTCGCCTGGCCAGCCGCCCGTCGACGGGCAGGGAAGGATCGTCGTGGGTCACCGGATGGAACGGATCGGAAAGACCGAGGACGGTGTCATGGCGAAGGTGGTGGGCAAGGGTTCGCGCAAGGGCTCCACCTTCTTCGGACGGGCCGGCGGTCTCATCCAGCGTCCTCCGGCCTCGGCCGCCATCGCGGCGATCCTCAGCGCCACCGGCGACCGACCATGATCGTCTTCGGCCTCACAGCGGGGCATTGGCCACGAGTCGCTCTGCTCGCCGCGGCTGTGCTGTGGCCAGTCGCTCTCGTTGCAAGCGACGTCATGGTTTTCAAGATCGGTCTCGTGACAGCAGCTGCGCTCGCCATCGTCAACACCGCGGCGGGCGTTCTCGTTCACCAAGGGATCCGACTGACCTTCAGGCGGCTTCTTCGGCTGCCCTCGACTTCATAGGTGCAACCGATCGACGGTTCTTGGGAGTCTCAGGCATTGTCCGCAGCGCGACAGAACGCCGGATCGGTCGCCTCCTGCGGCGCGCGGACGGCGTCGGTGTTCACGGGCTGGTCGAGGTGTGCGTCGATGGCGTCGGCGACGTTGCGATCGGTTAGCGGCAGCGCGTAGGAGTACTCGCGCAGCGTCGTGGCCGCGTCTCGGTGACCGAGGCGTGCCTGGGCTTGCAGGATCTGCCCGCGAGCGACGAGGAACGTCGCGACGCTGTGGCGGAGGCGGTGCAGCGTCGCGCCCGGCGCGTCGGCTTGGTCGCGCAGCCGCGCGAAGCGGTGGTTCAGGGTGCTGGCCGACAGTCGCTGGTCGTGAAGCTGGTCCCGGGCGAACAGCCATGGTCCGAGCGGTCGCGTCGCTCTCTCGGTCCAGTCGTGCTCGAGGGTTCCCCAGAGGCGCGACGTTGAGGCCCCGATCGTGAGCGTGCGTGGCCGCCGCGACTTCGTCGGCCCGAGTTCACGACCCGAGATGGCTCGCTCGATGCGCAAGGTTCGCCCGTCGAGATCGCCGAAGCGCAACGCGACGAGCTCGCCTCGCCGGGCGCCGGTGTCCGCCGCGAGGCGGACCAGCAAGAGATCCTGCTCGGCGGCCTGACGGCGGCGCCGACCACTGGGCCGGCCATCATCATGCGCCACCGCCGCCAGGGCGCTGGTCGACGCCACCGACAGCAGCCGCCGAACGTGCTCATCGTGCAGCGGCCGACGCGGCTCTACGCGGCCGGGTCCTCGCATGTTGCGGATGGGGTGGTAGTCGATGATGCGCTCGTCGTAGGCCCAACCGACCGCGGC
>JAHWJU010000165.1:0-4690 GCA_019348255.1 Actinomycetota bacterium
GCTACCCCGTGTACACCAACGTCGTCCACGACCGGGAGCAAGGCCGGCTCGACCGAGAGATCGCGAGTGACAGCGTGGCCCGTGCCTACCGGGCCCGCCAGCTCCAAGACGGCGACCCGCTGACCCGCATCAAGATCCCGAGCCTGGGCGTGGACACGGTGGTGGTGGAGGGCACCTCGGCCAGCGCCCTGAGGGCCGGCGCCGGCCACTACCCGGACACCCCGCTGCCGTGCGAGGCCGGCAACGTGGCCATCGCCGGTCACCGCACGACCTACGGCAAGCCCTTCGCAGAGCTGGACCGGATGAAGAACGGCGACGTGATCATCCTCGAGACGCCGATCGGCAGCTGCACCTATGAGATCACCCGGGCGCCGTTCATCACCGAGCCCACGGACTTCTCCGTCGTCGCCAACGATCCTACCAAGCGCATCCTCACGCTCACCACGTGCCATCCCAAGGGCTCGGCGGCCAAGCGGTTGATCGTGCAGGCGACCCTGAGCAAGGGAGCGGGGGCACCGGCATGAACGACCGTTCCCGGCTCATCTCCCGCCTGCTCGCCGCCGGCCTGATCCTGGTGGTGCTGGGCGGCGTCGTTCCGGCGGCGACGGCCCAGGCACCGGTGGACTGTCCGGACAACCAGGGCACTTCCCGACCAACCGGTACGATCTACACGCCCACCAAGGAGCAGGTGGTGCAGACCTCCACCACCACCGTCACGGGATGTTACGAGTACGGCAGCGACGCCCTGGGCCCCCTCGGCACCATCACCAAGGTCACGGTGAGCTTGGTGGCCGGGCGGGGCCAGGTGCTGCCGAAGCCCGCCTCGCAGGTCTTCGAAGTCACCCCCCCGGCACGGGCCTACAAGTTCGAATGGCGCACGGACATTGCCTGGAACGGCCCCTACACCGTCAAGGTGGTCGTCAACGGCAACGCCCGGCCTCCTGGCGGCAGCCATGAGGAGCGGGCTGAGAGTCGCTTCTTCATCGAGGTCCCCCCTGATCCGCCGAAGGGGCTCAAGGCCACGCCCGAGGGGGAGGACGGCGTCACTGTCAGCTGGGACAAGAACACAGAGCCCGACATCGTCGGCTATGAGGTACACCGGGCTCCGAAGGATGGCGACTTCGCTCCCATCGCCCAGGCTGCCGGCAACCTGACCAAGCTCAACGACCGGCCCTCGGTGGGCGAGTGGCGCTACGTAGTCGTTGCCATCCGCCGGGGCGCCGGTGACAAAGGCGTCGCCTCAGGCCCGTCGGCTGTAGCCAATGCATCGGTGGTCACGCCTCCCGCGCCCAGCACTTCCACCACCACCGCCGCCGGCGGCGGGGGCGACGGCGGAGGCGGAGGCGGAGCAGCGTCTCCCACCACCATCCAGAAGACGGGAAGCGGCATCGTCATCACCAGCACGGGCACCGGTACCGGCGGCGGCAGTGCCAGTGGAGGGCGGGGCAGCAGGGTCGACCTCTCCGGGTTCAGTTCTCTCAACCGCCCCACGACCAACCGCATCGAGGCCCCTGACCCCGGCTTCGAGGAGGCGCTGCCGTTTGCTCCCGGCGACGAGCCTGCGGTGGGCAGCGAAGACGAGGAGGAGCTGGGCGCAGACGATCCCAACCGGGACCGCGCTCTGGGCCAGCGTTACATCTCCGACGAGAGCGACCGCCGCCGGTCACTCACCTTCGTCGCCTTCGGGCTCCTCTTGTTCGTCATGTCGATGAGCGGGCTGTGGGTGAGGGGCGAGGTGAAGCGGGCCGACGAGCTCGAGACCCTCGACCCCGAGCCCCAGCGCCCCGGCCACGGAGGCAGCGGCCCCGCCCGGCCCGTCGCGGGCGCGGGACCCCGCGGCCCGTCGGGGCCGCCGGCGGGTGCCGTCCCCGGGTCGTTGACCGCATTCGTGGGTGCCGCCGGCGCGAAGACCGAGGTGTCCGCGCCCCGGCCGGTGGTTCCACCTCCCCTCCCGGCCAGGGCGGTCGCGCCATCTACCGGCCCGAGCGCCGAGGGCACGGCCGTAGGCCCGTTCGGAGGGGGGCACGCCCAGCGGAGCCGTGACCGCAACGCCCGCCGCGCCGCCCGCCGCAGCCAGGGCGGCCTCGTCGACGAGATGACGGGTGGTGTGGAGGACGAGCGGCGGGGCACCGACCCCCTGGACGGGATGGCGCCGATGAGCCCGCCCCCGCCCCGACCGTGGAGCAGCCGCCAGCCTGTCGACGCGCCAGCCCTGGACGTCCCCGATCCGGATGCAGACTCCGAACCAAGCCGGCCCCGCCGGGCGGGACGAAGCGGCAGTGAGCGCCGCCTGCCGGTGCGCTGAAGTCGGCTCAGCGGGTCAGAACCGCCCGCAACAAGCTGACGGCGCCGGCCTTGTCCAACGGGTCGTTCAGGTTGCCGCACTTGGGTGAATGCACACAGGAGGGGCAGCCGGCATCGCAGGGGCAGGCGACGATCGCCTCCAGCGTGGCCTCGAGGTGGTGCCCACCGGCGTCGAATCCCAACTCGGCGATGCCGGCGCCTCCGGGATAGCCGTCGTAGATCACGATGGTGGGCTGGCCCGTCTCGGCCTGCAGGGCGGTGGAGACGCCGCCGACGTCCCATCGGTCACAGATGGTGAACAGCGGGAGCATCCCGATCCCGGCGTGCTCGGCGGCGTGGAGAGTGCCCGGCACCTGCCGGGGGTGCAGCCCCGCTGCCGCCAGGACCGCTGGCTCGACGGTGTACCAGAAGGCCCGCGTCGTCAAGCGGGTCGCCGGGAGGTCGAGATCCTCGTCGCCGAGCCGCTCGCCGGTCACCAGTGAGATCCGCCGAAAACCCGTCACCCGCTCCGTGACTTCGACCGCCCCCAGCGCAAGCCGGGATCGCCCGATGATCGTGCCCCGCTCCTCTTCCAGAATCGCCACCGAGGTCTCCGAGCGGGTCTGGGTGGTCTCTTCCGGATCAGTGGCGGTGACCCATGCGGCCTGGTCGTCGATGTCCAGTCGCTGCACCCGGTAGTGCTGGCCCTGGTGGAGGTAGATGGCACCGGGATGCACGGCGTTGAAGGCGCGGCTGCGGTCGACGGTACCGATGAGGGCCCCCGACTCGTCGACGATGGAGAACTCCGAGGAGGAACCGGTTCTCAACCCCACCCGCCGCGCCGGCCGCTCCATGCCGGCATAGACCGCCCTCCCCTCCCGAAGGCGCAGCTCGTCGGCGAGCACCAGCCGGCGGATGCCGTCGGAGAGGTCGTCTCCCCAGAAGCGGTCGTCGCTCGGCGTGAGAGGCAGCTCATAGGCGGCACAGGCCAGATGAGGATCGGCCACGAACGGGTTGGCCGGGTTCACCACCACCGGTTCGGGTGACCGCCGGAACAGCTCGCTCGGGTGGGCCATGAACCACTGGTCGAGCGCGTCGTCCCCGGCGACCAGAACAGCGAGGGACCGCTGCTGCTGTCGGCCTGCGCGCCCTGCCTGTTGCCACATCGAGGCGATGGTGCCGGGGAACCCGTTGAGCAGGCAGAAGTCCAGGCCGCCGACGTCGATGCCGAGCTCCAAGGCACTCGTGGCCGAGACACCGCGGAGCCGCCCATCGAAGAGCTCGTGTTCGATCTCCCGGCGCTCCGCCGCCAGGTAGCCCGAGCGGTAGGGCCGGACGGCTCCTGCGAGGTCTGCTGTCAGCAGTTGCCGGGCCCGCGCCGCCACCAGCTCGGCTCCTTTGCGGCTCCGGGTGAAGGCGATGCCCCGGTAGCCGCGCTGCACGAAGGCGGCCAGCAACGTCGCCGTCTCCACGTTCCCGGACCCCCGGGCGCCGGAACGGCGCTCGAGCAGGGGGGGGTTCCAGAGGGCGAAGAGGCGCTCGCCCCGGGGGGAGCCATCCTCCACCACCTCGGCCACGTCCAGCCCGCAGATGGCCGAAGCCAGCCGGCCGGGCTGGCCGACGGTGGCCGAGCCGAGGATGAACGTAGGAGCCGCTCCATACAGCGCGCACAGCCGGCGAAGGCGGCGGACGAGGTGGGCGACGTGGGTGCCGAAGATGCCCCGCAACGTGTGCAGTTCGTCGAGCACCACGTAGCGCAGACGCATGAGGAAGGTGGCCCAGCGACCGTGGTTGGGCAGGATCCCGGCGTGAAGCATGTCGGGGTTGGTGAGCACGACGTTTGCGTTGCGCCGCACCCAGGCCCGATCGTCGGGATCGGTGTCGCCGTCGTAGGCGGCGGCCACCAAGCCCGGGATCTCCAGAGCCGACAGCGAGCGCAGCTGGTCGTGGGCCAGGGCCTTGGTCGGGTAGACGAGCAACCCCGAGGCCTCGTGGGGTGCGTCCAGCAGCGCCTGGGCCAGGGGTGCCTGGAAGCACAGCGACTTGCCGGACCCGGTACCGGTCGCAACCGCCACCGAACGGCCGCTGCGGGCCAGGTCGACGGCAGCAGCCTGGTGCGACCACAGCGCCGGCAACCGCTCGGCCAGCAGCGGGTGCAGCGGTCGGGCCGGCTCCGCGTGCTGCGCCGGCCGGGCCGCCAGCCGCTCCAGGTGCACCAACTGCTCCTGTGAGCTCAGCGCACCCAGCAACACCTCGAAGGGATCAACAACCGACATTGGCCCCACGCGGGCATGTGAGCGACACGGCCGCCGTGGGGTTGGGCCCCCACGTTGCGGAGGAGCGTGGGGTTGGGGCCCCACGCGGGCATGTGAGCGACACGGCCGCCGTGGGGTTGGGCCCCCACGTT
>JAHWJU010000165.1:4790-4977 GCA_019348255.1 Actinomycetota bacterium
GCGGAGGAGCGTGGGGTTGGGGCCCCACGCGGGCATGTGAGCACGGCGCATGACCCTACGGGGACACGGGTACTAAGTTGGCCGGGGCGCAGCAGGACAGCTCTCCGCGCGTCAGTTGCCTATGAGGAGTCGATCATGAACCTGGATCTCGACGTCACGGAGCACAACGGTGCCGCCGTCCTCGCCG
>JAHWJU010000048.1 GCA_019348255.1 Actinomycetota bacterium
CCTCCAGGTGGAGCTCCCCCTGGCCGCCGATGATGGTCTGGCCGGTCTCTTCGTCAGTGTGGACCTGGAACGACGGGTCCTCGTCCGAAAGCGCCTGCAGCGCCTTGCCCAGCTTGTCCTGCGCGTCCTTGGTCTTGGGCTCGACGGCGACGTGGATGACCGGCTCCGGGAAGTCGAGCGACTCGAGGACGATCGTCGCCTTCTCGTCGCAGAGAGTGTCACCGGTGGTGGTCTGCTTGAGCCCCACCACGGCGACGATGTCGCCCGAGAACGCCGCGTCGAGATCCTCCCGGTGGTTGGCGTGCATCTGGAGGATGCGGCCGATCCGCTCCTTGCGGTCCTTCGTGGAGTTCAGCACCGCCGCTCCCTTTTCCAGGGTTCCGGAATAGACGCGGATGTAGGTGAGCTTGCCGACGTGGGGATCGCTCATGATCTTGAAGGCCAGCGCGCTGAAAGGCTCCTTGTCGTCTGCGACCCGCTCGAGCTCCTCGATCCCCTTCAGGTCCATCCCCTTCGTAGGCGGGATGTCGACCGGGCTGGGCAGGAAGTCGACGACAGCGTCGAGCATCGGCTGGACGCCCTTGTTCTTGAAGGCCGATCCACAGAGCACAGGCACGATCTCGTTGGCGATGGTGGCTCGGCGCAGCGCGCGGCGCAGGTCGTCCACGGTGATCTCCTCGTCCCCCAGGTACTTCTCGGTGAGGAGGTCGTCGTAGTTGGTGAGAACGTCGAGCAACTCGTGGCGCCACGTCTCGGCCTCGTCGCGAAGCTCCTCGGGGATCTCGACGACGTTCCAGGCCTCGCCGTTCTTGGAGGTCTCGTCCCAGACGAGGGCCTTCATCCCGAGGAGATCGACCATCCCCTTGAAGTAGCTCTCGGACCCGATCGGGATCTGGAGCACCGCGGGTACGCCGTCGAGGCGGTCCTTGATCATGTCGACGGTTCGGAAGAAGTTGGCGCCGATCCGGTCCATCTTGTTGATGAAGCAGATTCGCGGCACGCGGTACTTGTTGGCCTGGCGCCACACGGTCTCGGTCTGCGGCTCCACTCCGGCAACCGAGTCGAACACCGCCACCGCGCCATCCAGCACCCGCAGCGACCGCTCCACCTCGATCGTGAAGTCGACGTGACCGGGCGTGTCGATGATGTTGATCCAATGGTTGTTCCAGATGCAGGTGGTGGCTGCCGAGGTGATGGTGATGCCACGCTCCTGCTCCTGGACCATCCAGTCCATGGTGGCGGCACCCTCGTGCACCTCACCGATCTTGTAGTTCTTGCCCGTGTAGTAGAGGATCCGCTCGGTCGTGGTGGTCTTGCCCGCGTCGATGTGGGCCATGATCCCGATGTTGCGGGTACGGGCGAGGGGGATGTTTCGAGTCGGCATCTGAGCGACTTCCTATCGACTGGGACGTAGAACCGGGCGCCGCCAGGCGCCCGGTCGCATCGCTGGTGGCGACTCGGCGCTACCAGCGATAGTGGGCGAAGGCCTTGTTGGACTCGGCCATCTTGTGGAGGTCTTCCCGCCGCTTCACCGCGGCGCCGATGTTGTTGCTGGCATCCAGCAGCTCGTTGGCCAGCCGTTGCGCCATCGTCTTTTCACGACGCTGGCGGCTGTACCCGATCAGCCACCGGATGGACAGCGTGGTCGCCCGAGGGGGGCGAACCTCGACCGGGACCTGATACGTCGCGCCGCCGACTCGCCGGCTGCGGACCTCGAGCTGGGGCTTGGTGTTCTCCACCGCCCGCTTCAACACGGGAAGGGGATCGCCGCCGCTCTTGTCCTTGACGATGTCCAGCGCGTCGTAGACGATCTTCTCCGCAACGGACCGCTTGCCGGCCAGCAGCACCTTGTTCACGACCTGGGTGACCAGCACCGACCGGTAGATCGGATCGGGCATCAGATCCCGGCGAGGGGCAGGGCCCTTACGAGGCATCTTCAGCCCTTCTTCGCGCCGTAGCGACTGCGGGCCTGCTTGCGGTCGCGGACGCCGGAGGCGTCGAGCACCCCACGGATGACCTTGTACCGGTACCCCGGCAGGTCCTTCACCCTGCCTCCGCGGACGAGCACGATCGAGTGCTCCTGGAGGTTGTGCCCTTCGCCCGGGATGTAGGTGGAGACCTCGACGCCGCTGGTCAGGCGGACGCGGGCGACCTTTCGGAGTGCAGAGTTCGGCTTCTTGGGGGTCTGGGTGGCCACTCGGGTGCACACACCGCGACGCTGCGGCGACCCCTTGAGCGCCGGGGTCTTCGTCTTGTCCTGTTGGGACTTCCGGCCCTTGCGGACCAGCTGCTGGATGGTGGGCACACAAACCTCTCGCAAAGGAAACTACGGGGACCGGCCAGCGGCGCCGCTACGGGCGCGCACAGCCAACGGGCCATGCTACGGCCAGCCGGCCCCAACAGCAAACGCCCCTGCGCTGGGAAACTCGACCTCCACGCCCTGAGCACGGCCTCCCCGCCCCGGCCTACCCTCGTCCCCAGCCCATGGCAGATCTGGCCGACCACGCCTACACCCATGCAATGGCCGTCCTCGGCGACGCGCAGGAGGCAGCCGGTGTGGCCGTGCAGGCGGTCCGTCGCGGCGGCCGCTCCCGATCGGCCGTCCTCGGCCATGCCCGCGACTGTGCTCTTCGCTCCGCGCCCGAGACTTCCGTAGTGGACCTCGATGCGCCGGCACCGGCCGAGCTCACGGAACTGGCGCATGCGTTGACGTTGACCCGGCCACCGCTCGAGCGGGCGATCGCCGATCTGGACACCCGCCACGGCCTCGATCGTCGGGGTTTGGGCCGGGCGCTCGGCCTCGCGCCGGCCACAGCAGCCCAGCGCGCCGCCGACGTCTACCACGAGTGGCACCGGCACCTGGACCCGGTGCTACTGGCCCGTCTGGGGCCTGGTGGCTGCGAGGCGCTCGCCGAGGCGATGGGCGCCCAGCTGCAGGGACCGACCGTTCCCGCCGCGGCGCGCCCATCGGCCATCGACGCCGTCCCCCCGCAGCCATCGGACCGGCAGGAACCGCCGGCGACGCTCGGCTCGCTCCTGTCCGAGGGGGCGTGGGTGGCCGAGCACGCCGACAGCTGCGCCTCGTGCCGCGACCGGCTGCGGGCAATGGT
Organism: Actinomycetota bacterium; assembly: GCA_019348255.1. Lineage (GTDB taxonomy): Bacteria > Actinomycetota > Acidimicrobiia > Acidimicrobiales > CADCTF01 > JAHWJQ01. The sequence continues at coordinate 3,111 of JAHWJU010000048.1, forward strand.
CTCGGTGCGCCTGCTGCTCGCCCAGCGCCCGCTCGATGTGGCGCCGGCGGCGGTGCGAGCGGCAGCAGCACCCTTCCGCGTCCTGCGCTTCCCGAGCCGGCCGGTGCCGCCCCCGGCGCTCGAGCCGGCGGCGCGGCGGACCCACCTGCCGCGCACTGCGGTTGTCGTCGCCGCCTCTGTCATCATGATGGCCATAGCAGGCGCCGGCTACCTCGCCAGCCGGCATCCGCAGCAGACGCGGGTGGACGCACTGACCCGCCAGCCCCCGTCGGGCGGCGCCCTGCAGGTTCAGCCGGCTTCGGTAGCCGGTCCCTTTCCTCCGCCGGTGAAGCTGACGAACACCTCCAGCCGTGCCGCCACCTGGACGGCCCAACCCGACGTGGACTGGGTGGAGGTGTGGCCGAACACAGGACGCCTGGAGCCGGGGCAGTCGGCAACGCTGCGCGTGGCCATGCAGAACTCCCCCGAGGGAGAGGTCCGGGCCGTCATCCGCATCAGCGGTACGGACGGATCGGCCACGGTGGTGCGGCTGACCGGCATCGTCGAGCGCCCCCCGGACGTGGCCGCGCGGGTACGAGGCTGCGAGGTGGTCGCCACGGTCGAGGACGAAGCCGAGGTGGCTGCGGTAACCCTCCATTGGACGACAGCAGACGGCGCCGAGGTGTCGGCGCCGATGCAGAGGACATTCGAGGGTTTCGCTGCGGGGCTCCCCACGGCCGGTGAGCACCTCAGCTGGTGGGTGAGTGCCGCCGACGCGCGGGGCAACCGGTCCCGCACCGCCAGCACACCGGTTCCGCCTGGATCCTGCGCCTGAGTCGCCGGGCCGGGGCAAGTCCTGAACCGGAGCGGATCTCCCGCTCCGGTCCAGGACCGTCCAGACCAGGTTGCGGCTAGGCAGACTCCTCGGAATTGCCGGCCCCGGACGCGGCGCCGTCGCCTGCAACGGTGCTGGCCAACCAGGCGAGCTGTTTCGCAGCGTCGGCTTCGGTAGAGCTCCTTCGGGCCAGCCACTCCGAGAGGTCCTCGGTACCCTCGTCATCAGAAGACCAGCCCTGCATCGGCTGGTAGTCGGGGGCGTCGAGCTCGATGTCCCGGTAGCGCAGCATGCCTGTGCCGGCGGGGATGAGCTTGCCGATGATGATGTTCTCCTTGAGACCCAGGAGGCCATCGGACTTGCCCTCGATGGCGGCCTCGGTCAGCACCCGGGTCGTCTCCTGGAAGGAGGCTGCCGAGAGCCAGGAGTCGGTGGCGAGGGACGCCTTGGTGATGCCCATGAGCTCGGGCCGCCCCTCGGCGGCGCGCTTGCCCTCCTGTACCAACTGCCGGTTGGTGTCGGTGAACACCTTGGCGTCGGCCCGTTCGCCGGGAAGGAAAGGAGCGTCCCCCGGATCGGCCACCGAAACCCGCCGAAGCATCTGGCGGACGATGAGCTCGATGTGCTTGTCGTGGATCGAGACGCCTTGGTCGCGGTAGACGTTCTGGACCTCGTCGACCAGGTACTGCTGCGTTTCCCGGATGCCCTTGATCTCCAGCAGCTGCTTCGGGTCCTTGGGGCCTTCGATGAGCGCGTCGCCAGCGTGCACCTCGTCCCCGTCGTGGACCTCGAGACGGGCCCTGGGGGAAACGGTGTGGGTCTCTTCACTTCCGTCGTCGCCCACCACCGTGATGCGGCGGGCGTTGTCCTCATCGGAGATGCGGACCGTGCCCGAGGTTCGGGCCAGGACCGCAGCACCCTTGGGGGTGCGAGCCTCGAAGAGCTCGACCACCCGGGGGAGGCCCTGGGTGATGTCCTCGGAGCCTGCGATCCCGCCGGTGTGGAAGGTCCGCATCGTCAGCTGGGTTCCCGGCTCACCGATCGACTGTGCGGCGATGACCCCGACTGCTTCTCCGAGCTCGACCATCTTGCGGAAGGCCAGCGACATGCCGTAACACATGGCGCAGATCCCGTAGGGCGCCTCGCAGGTGAGGACGGACCTGACCCTGACCCGGGTGACGGCGGGGTCGTCGCGCAGGACGACGACATCTTCCTCGCCGATCATGCGACCCGCATCGAACTCGCCTGCGGCCTCGGCCAGCACCCGGCCGTACAGCCGGTAGTCGAGATGGCTGCGCTTGCCGGCCTCGTCCCGGACGATGTTCTCCAGCCACAGGCCGCGGCTCGTGCCGCAGTCGATCTCGCGGACGATGAGCTCCTGGGCGACGTCGACGAGTCGACGGGTGAGGTAGCCGGAGTCAGCGGTGCGAAGGGCTGTGTCGGCCAGCCCCTTGCGGGCGCCGTGGGTGGAGATGAAGTACTCCAGCACCGACAATCCCTCGCGGAAGGACGAGGTGATCGGGCGGGGGATCATCTCGCCCTTGGGGTTGGTGACGAGGCCCTTCATGCCGGCAATCTGTCGCACCTGCTGCGGGTTGCCGCGGGCGCCGGAGTTCACCATCATGTCGAGCGGGTTGAACTTCATCCCGGCCAATGTCCGGTCCATGGCGCGGCCGACCTCGCCGCGGGCGCTCTCCCATATCTCGACCTCTTTGTTGCGGCGCTCGTCGTCGGTGATGATGCCCCGCTTGAACTGCTGCTCCGCCTTCTCGGCTTCCTTTTCGTACTTGTCGAGGATCGACTGCTTGTCGGGCGGCGTACGCACGTCGTCGATGGAGATGGTGAGCCCAGATCGGGAGGCGAACCGGAAGCCGAGGTCCTTGATCTTGTCCAGGCTCTCGGCCACGTCGCACTTCGGGTAGTTGTCAGCCAGCGTCTCGACGATCCGCATGATCGGCTCCACCTTGCGGTACTTGCTGCCGTGGGGCGCGGTCTTGCCCACGAGGTGGTTGACGAAGGGGAAGTCCGCCGGAAGAGCCTCGTTGAAGAAGACGCGGCCTGGGGTGGTGCGGGTATAGGTGCCGTCTTCGTTCTGCAGTTTTGGATCGCGGAACTCGATGAGTGCGTGAAGAGCGACCTCGCCGTTCTCGTAGGCCTTCTCGATCTCGAACACGTGACGGAAGGCCCGGCCCTCTCCCGGTAGCCCCTCTTCTTCGAGGGTCAGGTAGTACGCGCCGAAGACCATGTCCTGGGTCGGGTCCACCATCGGGCGACCGGAAGCCGGAGACAGGATGTTGTTGGCCGAGAGCATGAGGATTCGGGCCTCGGCCTGAGCCTCGGCCGACAGCGGCAGGTGAACAGCCATCTGGTCGCCGTCGAAGTCGGCATTGAAGGCGCGGCATACCAACGGGTGGATCTGGATCGCCTTGCCCTCGACGAGAACCGGTTCGAAGGCCTGGATGCCGAGGCGGTGCAACGTCGGAGCGCGGTTGAGGAACACGGGGTGCTCCTTGATGACGTCTTCGAGGACGTCCCAAACCTGGGCCCGTCGGCGTTCGACCATGCGCTTGGCCGACTTGATGTTCTGGGCCAGCTCGAGATCCACGAGCCGCTTCATCACGAAGGGCTTGAACAGCTCGAGGGCCATCTGCTTGGGCAGGCCGCACTGGTGCAGCTTGAGCGTGGGCCCGACCACGATCACCGATCGACCGGAGTAGTCGACCCGCTTGCCCAGCAGGTTCTGGCGGAACCGGCCCTGCTTGCCCTTCAACATGTCGGACAGCGACTTGAGCGGCCGGTTGCCGGGGCCTGTCACCGGCCGCCCGCGGCGCCCGTTGTCGAACAGCGCGTCGACGGCCTCCTGAAGCATCCGCTTCTCGTTGTTGACGATGATCTCGGGTGCCCCGAGATCGAGCAGCCGCTTGAGGCGGTTGTTGCGGTTGATGACCCGACGGTAGAGGTCGTTCAGGTCGGAGGTGGCGAAGCGACCGCCGTCCAGCTGCACCATCGGCCGGAGGTCAGGCGGGATGACGGGCACAGCATCGAGGATCATCGCCCGCGGGTCGTTGACCCGCCGCCCGTGCTCGTCGCGGCGGTTGAAGGCTGTGACGATCTTCAGCCGCTTGATCGCCTTCTGCTTGCGTTGGGCCGACAACGGCCGGCGGCCGTCGCTGGCGTCGATCTGCTCGCGGAGCTTGATCTCCTCGGAGTCGAAGTCGATGCGGTCGATGAGCCGGGCGATCGCCTCGGCCCCCATGCCACCTTCGAAGTAGTCCCCGAACCGGTCCTTCAGCTCCCGCCAGAGAAGCTCGTCGTCGATGACCTTGCGGCCGTGGAGGTCACGGAACTCGTCGAAGGCGCGCTGGACCAGCTCGAGCTCGGCCTGGGCCCGATCGCGGATGAGGGTGACGTCCTTCTCCGTTGCCCGCTGCCGGGACTTGATCTCGGAATCCTTGGCACCCGCCTTTTCCAGCTCGGCCACCTCGTCCTCGAGAGCCTTGAACCGCCGGTCGATGTCGATGTCTCGCTGGCGCTCGATCTCCTCCAACTCCTCGGCCAGCTCCGCCTCGAGGTTGGGCAGGTCAGTGTGGCGCTTGTCCTCGTCGACCCAGGTGACGAGGTTGGCCGCGAAGTAGATGACCTTTTCGAGCTGCTTGGCCTTGAGCTCTTCTTTGACCTCGGTGCCCATCAGCAGGTACGCGAGCCAAGACCGGGTGCCGCGGAGGTACCAGATGTGCACGACGGGCGCGGCGAGCTCGATGTGCCCCATGCGCTCGCGCCGCACCTTGGAGCGGGTGACCTCGACGCCGCAACGCTCGCAGATGATGCCGCGGAACCGGACGCGCTTGTACTTGCCGCAGTAGCACTCCCAGTCCTTGGTCGGACCGAAGATCTTCTCGCAGAAGAGCCCGTCCTTTTCCGGCTTCAGAGTCCGGTAGTTGATGGTCTCCGGCTTCTTGACCTCGCCGTTGGACCAGGTACGGATCGAGTCGGCGGTGGCCAACCCGATCCGGAGCTGCTCGAAATCGTTGACATCCAGCACTAGTAGCTGCTCCTCTCGGCCCGGCGCCGCTCTCGTTCTGCGTCTTCTTCGTCTGATCCCCGCTCGGGCCGCTCGATGCTGATCCCCAGCTCTTCAGCGGTACGGAACACGTCCTCGTCCAGCTCCCGCATCTCGATCTCCTCGCCGGTGTTCGACAGGACCTCGACGTTGAGGCACAACGACTGCATCTCCTTGATGAGCACCTTGAAGGACTCGGGGATGCCGGGCTCAGGGATGTTCTCGCCCTTGACGATGGCTTCGTAGACCTTCACCCGGCCGAGGACGTCGTCGGACTTGATGGTGAGCAGCTCCTGGAGGGCGTAGGCCGCGCCGTATGCCTCGAGGGCCCACACCTCCATCTCGCCGAAGCGCTGGCCACCGAACTGGGCCTTCCCGCCCAGGGGCTGCTGGGTGATCATGCTGTACGGCCCCGTCGAGCGGGCGTGGATCTTGTCGTCGACGAGGTGGGCCAGCTTCAGGATGTAGACGTAGCCGACCGAGATGGGGTTGTCGTACGGCTCACCAGTGCGGCCGTTGTACAGGGTGGCCTTGCCATCGGGGCCGATCATGCGCTCGCCGTCGATGGACTCGGGGTTGATGTCTTCGAAGATCTTCTTCATGGTGGGGTGGCGCCCGGCGTCAACCTCTTCGTCCCAGTGGGCCCCGTCGAAGACGGGAGTGGCCACCCACACCGCCGGATCGGTCCGGGGGCGGGTCTTGGACTCGGTGCCTCGAGCGGCAACTTGGCCGTTGCTGGCTTCCGGCCAGCCCCACCGGGCCGCATAACCCAGATGGGCCTCGAGCACCTGACCGACGTTCATGCGACTCGGCACGCCGAGCGGGTTCAAGATGATGTCGACGGGCGTGCCGTCGGCCAGATGGGGCATGTCCTCGATGGGGAGGATCTTCGAGATCACGCCCTTGTTGCCGTGGCGTCCGGCGAGCTTGTCGCCCTCGGAGATCTTGCGCTTCTGGGCGATGTAGACCCGCACGAGTTGATTGACCCCGGGCGGCAGCTCGTGCGCGTCGTCGCGGCTGAAGACCTGGACGCTGATGACCTTGCCGGTCTGACCATGAGGGACCTTGAGGCTGGTGTCACGCACCTCGCGGGCTTTCTCCCCGAAGATGGCCCGCAGGAGCCGCTCCTCGGGTGTGAGCTCGGTCTCGCCCTTGGGGGTGACCTTCCCCACCAAGACGTCGCCGGGGCCGACCTCGGCGCCGATGCGGATGATGCCCCGCTCGTCGAGGTCCTTCAGGATCTCCTCGCTCAGGTTGGGGATGTCCCGGGTGATCTCCTCGGCGCCGAGCTTGGTGTCGCGCGCGTCGACCTCGTGCTTTTCGATGTGGATCGAGGTCAGGACGTCGTCCTTGACGAGGCGCTCCGACAGGATGATGGCGTCTTCGTAGTTGTAGCCCTCCCACGGCATGAACGCGACGAGCAGGTTCTTGCCCAGGGCCAACTCGCCGTTGTGGGTGGAGGCGCCGTCGGCCAGCACCTCGCCCTTCTTCACCTTCTGGCCCTCGTGGACCAACACCTTCTGGTTGATGCAGGTGTCCTGGTTGGAACGGTCGAACTTGGCCAGGCGGTAGACCTTCCGGCCGAGGGGGTGGCTCAGGCGGTCCTTCTGGTTCGGGTTGTACTCGATGGTGATGTGGTCGCCGGCGACCTCGCTGATGGTTCCGTCACCCTCGGCCAGCACCATGTCGCCGGCGTCGCGGGCGGCGCGGGCCTCGATGCCGGTGCCGATGTAGGGCGCCTCGGGCCGCAACAGCGGGACGGCCTGCTTCTGCATGTTCGCGCCCATGAGCGCCCGGTTGGCGTCGTCGTGCTCGATGAACGGGATCAGCGCCGTCGAGACGGAGACAGTCTGCTTCGGCGAGACGTCCATGAAGTCGACTTCGGTGGGGGACACCACGTCGATCTCGGAGGTGGTGCCGTAGCTGGAGGCGCCACCCCCCAGGCGGACCGCCGCCCCCTGCGGGCCCCGCCGGCACAGGATCCGCTCCTCGGTGAAGTTGCCGTCGTCATCCAGGGCCGCATTGGCCTGGGCGATGACGAACTCCTCCTCCTCGTCGGCGGTCATGTAGACGATCTCGTCGGTGACCCTGCCTTCGACCACCTTGCGGTAGGGAGTCTCGATGAAGCCGTACTCGTTGACACGCCCGTACGTGGCGAGGGCGCCGATCAGGCCGATGTTCGGGCCTTCGGGCGTCTCGATGGGGCACATCCGGCCGTAGTGGGAGGAGTGGACGTCTCGGACCTCGAAACCGGCCCGCTCCCGCGAGAGGCCGCCGGGGCCCAGGGCCGAGAGGCGCCGCTTGTGGGCCAGCCCCGACAGGGGGTTCACCTGGTCCATGAACTGGGAGAGCTGGCTCGTGCCGAAGAACTCCTTGATGGCGGCAACGACGGGACGGATGTTGATCAGCGTCTGGGGCGTGATCGCCTCGACGTCCTGGGTCGTCATGCGCTCGCGGACCACCCGCTCCATCCGGGACAGGCCGATGCGGACCTGGTTCTGGATGAGCTCGCCCACGCTGCGGATGCGGCGGTTGGCGAAGTGGTCCTGGTCATCGAGGCGGTACCCGGCCTCGCCGTTGGCCAGGTGGAGCAGGTAGGTGGTCGCCGCCAGCATCTCCGCCTGAGCCAGGACGCCCTGGTCCGGGGCGGGTCGCTCGAGGTCGACGTCGAAGAGCGCCGAGATCTTTTCGATCTCCGGCCCCAGCTTCCGGTTGAGCTTGTACCGGCCGACCCTCGTCAGGTCGTAACGCTTCGGGTTGAAGAAGGCGTTCTCGAAGTAGGCGCGGGCGGACTCGGGGCTGGGCGGTTCGCCCGGCCGGGCCCGCTTGTAGATCTCGACCAGTGACTCCTCCTTTGTCGGAGCCAGGTCACGGTCCTTCTCCCACTGCCCCTCCAGGAAGTCGAAGTGGCGCACGAACCGGTCGAGAAACCCGGGGTAGTCCTCTTCGCCGAAGCCGAGGGCCCGCAGCAGGACGAACAGAGAGAGTCGGCGTTTGCGGGCCACGCGGGTGCCGGCGGTGACGTCCTTGCCCGGCTTGGCTTCCACGTCGAATTCGATCCACTCGCCCCGGTAGGGATGGATGGTCCCGGTGGCGTAGGTCTTTGCGTCGCGGCCGGGTTGGAAGATGACGCCCGGGCTGCGAACGAGCTGGGACACGACGACCCGCTCGGTGCCGTTGATGATGAAGGTGCCCTTGTCCGTCATCATCGGGAAGTCCCCCATGAAGACGGTCTGCTCCTTGATCTCTCCGGTGGTGGCGTTCATGAACCGTGCCCGCACGAAGATCGGTGCCGAGTAGGTCATGTCCTTTTCCTTGCACTCCTCCACCGCGAACTTCGGTGGGGGACGCAGGTCCGGGTCCTCTGCATCGAACTCCAGCTCCAGACGAAGTTGTCCGGTGAAATCCTCGATGGGGCTGATGTCACGGAAGGTGTCGGCGAGCCCCCGGTCGAGGAACCACTTGAACGAGTCGCGCTGGATGGCAATCAGGTCCGGCAACGGCAGGACCTCATCGAGGTTGGCGAAAGAGAAGCGTTCCCGAGCAACGGAACGAGCAGGCAAGGATTCCTCCTACGAGGGCAGCGGAGAGGCGGAGGCGCGCGCCAGCAGAGGCCTTACTGCAAGGAGGCGCTGGGCAGCGAGCATCGGCAACCAACCAGCATAGAGACGCACGCGGGGAAAGACAATCCCTCGACCCGGGCGACTGCCGGAAGGGTAAGGCGATGCTTGGCTCAGGTCAAGGTCTGTCGGGCATCTTCGGTCGCGTCCGCAGATCCTTCAGTGCATCTCCCGGCTTTTCGATGCCGCAGCCACAGGGCGCGTGGGCACGCGGTCGAGCAAGCCCCCGCCCAAGTGCAGCGCTACTTGAGCTCGACGCTGGCGCCGGCCGCTTCCAGTTGGGCCTTCGCCTTCTCCGCATCTTCCTTGGTCGCCCGCTCGAGGACCGGTTTCGGGGCACCATCCACCAGGTCCTTGGCTTCCTTCAGGCCGAGGCTGGTGAGGGCCCGCACCTCCTTGATGACCTGGATCTTCTTGTCGCCGGCGCCAGTGAGGATGACGTCGAACTCGTCCTTTTCCTCCTCGGCTGGCGCGGCGTCGGCACCCCCACCGCCGGCGGGTGCGGCCGCCGCCACGGGAGCGGCGGCGGTGACGCCGAACTTCTCCTCGAAGTCCTTCAACAACTCGCTCAGCTCGAGCACCGTCATGCCGGCGATCGAATCCAGGATCTCTTCCTTCGTTGCCATGTTCTCTACTCCTCGGTAGTCGCGGGGGCGGTGGTGGGCTCGCCGCCTCCGTCCTTCTGGTCGATCAGGGCCTTGAGGCCGTAGGCGAAGTTGCGGGGAACGGCGGCCAGTAGGCCGGCGAACTGCTGCATCGGGGCTGCGAGCAATCCGGCGAAGCGCGCCAGCAGCACCTCCCGGGACGGGATGTCTGCCAGGGCGGCGGCGTCACCAGCCGACAGGATGCTCTGTCCGAGCACGCCGCCTTTGACCACCAGGTTCGGGTTCACCCGCGCGTAGTCGCGCAGCGCCTTGGCCACCCCGACGGCGTCGCCGTCGACGAAGGCGATGGCGGTGGGTCCGACGAGCAGTTCCTCCAGCCCGTCGAGGCCAAGGTCCTTCACCGCGAAGCGGACGAGGGTGTTCTTGTAGATCCGGTAGTCGCCGCCGGACTCGCGCAACGACCGGCGCAGGGTGGAAAGGTGCCCCACCTTGAGCCCTCGGTACTCCGTGAGAATGGCTGCGCTGGAGTTGGCGAAGTGATCCTTCACCTCCGCCACCACCGCCACCTTCTCAGGCCTCGGGTTGTCCATCGGGTCTCACCTCCTCAACGAATCGGGGTGCCCGCGCATGGCGAACACCCCGGACGTGTCTGGAGGTTCACCTCGTCAGGCGGGCAAGTGCCCCTTCGCCCCCCACACGAGGGGACCTGATGTCTTCGGCGAGCGAAATCTGTATGTTCCTGCGATCCTACTAGGCGGCCGCCATCTCCTCGTCGGTGATGCGGGTCTGGGCCGGGTCGATCTTCACGCCGGGACCCATTGTCGACGACAGCGACGCCGACCGTACGTAGCGGCCCTTGGCCGCCGCCGGCTTGGCTCGGTGCAGCTCGTCGAGCACGGCGCGGACGTTGCGAAGCAACGCCTTCTTCTCGAACGACACCTTGCCCACAGGCACGTGCACGTTGCCGTACTTGTCGGTTCGGTACTCCACCCGGCCTCCCTTGACCTCCCTGACGGCGCGGGCGACGTCGGGGGTGACCGTACCGGTCTTGGGGTTGGGCATCAGGCCTCGCGGCCCGAGCTTGCGGCCCACTCGGCCGACCAGGGCCATCATGTCGGGCGTCGCGATCGACACGTCCCAGTCCATCTGGTCCGCTTGCACGCGTGCGACGAGGTCGTCGGCACCGACGATGTCGGCACCGGCCGCCCTCGCTTCGTCAGCAGCGGCACCAGAGGCGAACACTGCGACCCGGACCTCCCGGCCCGTGCCCGAAGGAAGGGCGACCGTTCCCCGCACCATCTGGTCGGCCCGGCGGGGGTCCACCCCCAGTCGTACGGCGAGCTCGACGGTCTCGTCGAACTTGGCGGGGGCAAGTGTCTTGACCAGGTCGACCGCCTCCGCCGGGCTGTGCAGCGCCTGTCGGTCGTAGCGCCGGGCGGCGTCGGTGAACTTCTTTCCGTGTTGCGGCATGAAGCCTCCCTCTTGGGATTGCGCCCGGGGCGAGGTGGTCCCCGAGGCGTCGTGGACTGTGAGGTCTAGGCGATCTTGATGCCCATCGAGCGGGCAGTGCCACGAATCTGGCGCTTCGCCGCTTCGATGTCATTGGCGTTCAGGTCGGGCATCTTGGTGTTGGCGATCTCTTCGAGCTGTGCCTCGGTGATCACGCCGACGTCGCTCTTGCCCGATTCGTTGGAGCCCTTGTCGATCCCTGCGGCCTGACGAAGGAGCGCGGGCGTGGGAGGCGTCTTCAGCACGAAGGTGAAGGAGCGGTCCTCGAACACGGTGATCTCGACCGGGATGATCTGGCCCCGCTGGCCCTCGGTGGCCGCGTTGTACTGCTTGACGAACTCCGGAGTCGACACGCCGTGGGGCCCGAGGGCGGTGCCGACGGGGGGAGCGGGCGTGGCCGCACCGGCCGGCAGCTGGATCTTCACGACGGTGACGACGCGCTTTTTTGCCATGAGAACTTCCTTGGTTGAACCGTATGAAGTGAAGGGTTAGAGCTTGGCGACCTGGTCGAAGCCCAACTCGACCGGCGTTTCTCGTCCGAAGATGTTTACGAGGACCTTGAGCTTGAGCTGGTCCTCGTTGATCTCCGCGATCTGCCCGGTGAAATCGGCAAAGGGACCTTCCTTCACCCGCACGCTCTCGCCTTGGCTGAACAGGGTGCTGGGCCGGGTCTTCTTGGGTGCTTCCGTGCCCTCCGCCTTCACCGCCAGGAAGGTCTCGACGTCGCGGCGGGACAGGGGCATCGGCTTGGCGCCCTGGCCTACGAATCCGGTGACACCGGGAGTGTTGCGGATGTGGAACCAGACGTTTTCGTCCATGTCGACCCGGACGAGCAGGTAGCCGGGGAACATCTTCTTCTGGACGACCACCCGCTTGCCGTTCTTGAAGTCGATCACGTCCTCCATGGGGATGACGACCTCGTAGACCCGGTTCTCCAGGTTCAGCGAGGCAACCATGCTGGCCATGTTCTGCTTCACCTTGTTCTCGTAGCCGGCGTAGGTGTGCACGACGTACCAGGCTCCCGGGCGGTCGTAGGGGCTCTCCGGCGCCGGCGGCTCACCATCGTCTTCCTCGTCACCTGCGGCGAAGAGCTGGTCCTCGTCGAGCACCGGTCCGTCGGGGTGAGGGACGGGGACTTCGTCATCGCTGAACGATGGCAGCGTCATTGGGGCGTCTCGAAAAGGAAGAGCACCGACTTCGCGAACAGGAAGTCGAGGACGAATATCAAGGTGATCAGAACGGCCAAGGTGATGAGGACGATGGTGGAGTAGTTCAGGACCTCGGCCCGAGTCGGCCACGCCACCCGGCGCAGCTCTCCCCGCACTTCCCGTAAGAAGGTCAGCGGGGCCGTCCGCTCCCGCTTGACTGCCGTGCGACGAGCTGCCACCTGCTGGCGGCGATCGGGCGCGGCGGCAGCGCCGTCGGCGCCTACGGCACCTTGGCGCTGCAGCATTCGCTTGGTCTCTCGATTCACGGGCTACCTCGGGGAACAGTCACGGTACGCAGGGCAGGAGGGACTCGAACCCCCAACCGCCGGTTTTGGAGACCGGTGCTCTGCCAAATTGAGCTACTGCCCTGTGCGCTCCCCCGGAATCGGGGTCTCACAGGAACGGCATCCCAGCGTAGCAGGCGCCCTTTCCGAGCCGTCCCGGCAGGAGGCGGGCCGGGCGGCGGGCTCAGCTGGCGAGGGCGAGCCGGCGTTCCCGGGCCCGGTGGGCCAGCAGGAGGGCGCCGACCGCGCCGGCTGCCGCGGTGGCGGCGATCCCGCCGGCGTAGGCGGCGGTGCGACCGCTGAGCAGCGAACGAACAGCCCGCCGCTCGCCGGCGGCCTCCAAACCGGCCAAGATGTCGGTCAACAGGCCCGGCGCCGGCTCGAGCACCTGAGTCCGCAACTGGTGGAGCGCCTTCAAAAGCTTGCGGTACTGAACCAGTTCGGCTTGGCAGCGCAGGCAGGACTCGACGTGGCGCTGGACTCGCCGATCCGCCACCGCATCACCGTCGACTATCTCGGGCAGGAGAACGGCCACGTCGTCACACTGCACGGGCTTCCTCCTCCCCCCGCATGGGGAAGAGCCTCTCCCGCAGCTGCTTTCGCGCTCGGTGCAGGCGGACCTTGGCGGCAGCCTCGGTGATGCCCAGCTCCTGCGCGATCTCCTCGTGGGGCAGGTCGTAGACGTCACGCAACACCACCACGGCCCTCAACCTGGGGGGCAGGTGCCCCAGCGCGGAAGTCACCCGATCACGGAGCAGGGCGTTGTCGGCCCGGCCCTCCGGGTCGGCCTCGGGACGCTCGTCGAACAGCTGGGTCTGGTCGTCAAGGTCCTCGTGGCGGTGCCGGATGGTCCGGCCCATCTGGGTCGCCGCGCAGTTGGCGGTGATGCGGTAGAGCCAGGTGGAGAACTGCGCATCGCCCCGGAACTTCTTCAGGCCCCTGTACGCCCGGAGATACGCCTCTTGCACCACGTCCCTCGCATCCTCCTCGTTGTTCGTCAACCGGAGGGCGAGCGTGTAGGTCTCGGCGTAGGTGACCTTGACCAGCTCGTCGAACGCGGCGCGGTCACCGGCCTTGGCCGCCGTGACCAGCCCCGTCACCTCGGTTGGCATTGTCGAGTTGGACCTCATCGTGCAACAGGAGGTTACGCCTCCCGCCGGCGCGACAGCGCTATCGGGTCTCCTTGTGGACCGTGTGCTTGCGGTCCCACCGGCAGTACTTCTTCATCTCGATGCGCTCGCGGTCGTTCTGTTTGTTCTTCATCGTGATGTAGTTGCGCCGCTTGCACGTCTCGCAGGCCAACGTGACCTGCACCCGCTTTTCACCCTTGGCCATGGTTCTTCCTCACTCGTCTGGTTGCTGTCTACTTGAGAATCTTCGTGACGCGGCCGGCGCCCACGGTACGGCCACCCTCGCGG
>JAHWJU010000049.1:0-14294 GCA_019348255.1 Actinomycetota bacterium
CCGGTGCCTCCGATCGGGTCGGCCAGGCGCGGGGAGAGGGCCACTCCCACCTCGCGGTGCAGCACCGGCACCACCACAGTCACCAGGCGACGTCGGAGATCTGACACCCGGGCGGTGTCAACAGCAGTGGGCGACCTCCGCCCCCGGCGTGACGGAGCAGCCGGCGCCCTCGGAGGACCGCAAGGCGGCGCCCGGCGGCTCCTCGGCGTCGGCCAGCACGGTGTAGATCTCCCACGGCGCGCCGTCGGGATCGTCGACCCACACCTTGTCCTGCAGCGCGTAGCAGCAGTTGACGTTGTCCTCCACGATCGTCGTCAAACCCGCCTCCCCCAGGTGGGAGCGGCTGTCCGCCACGTCCTCGGGCGAACCGACCTCGACCCCCAGGTGGTTGAGGGTGCCGCCCGGTCCCGCGCCGCCGGCGATCAGCACCAGCTTGAGGGGCGGGTCGGCGATGGCGAAGTTGGCGTAGCCGGGGCGGACCTTGGCCGGCGGGGTGCGGAAGAGCCGGGAGTAGAAATCCACCGCGGCGTCGAGGTCGGAGACGTTGAGGGCCAGCTGGACGCGGGACACGGCATCCTCCTTGATAGATTGACGATGATCGATGAGTGTGGCTGACGTATCGATATCCGTCAATACCTGGAGGGGACGTGGCTGGAAAAGGTGCCGTCGTCGACCAACCCGCCGCCGCGACCGCGTGCTGCCCCACGGCGCCGGCGGCACCCCTGTCCGAGGACCGGGCGGCCGAGCTGGCTCGTGGCTTCGCCGCGCTGGCCGACCCTGCCCGCCTGCGCCTGCTCGGGATCATGTCGACAGCGGAGGCGGGCGAGGTGTGCGGCTGCGAGCTGGTGGAACCACTGGGCAAGTCCCAACCCACCGTCAGCCACCACCTCAAGGTGCTGGCCGACGCCGGTCTCGTGGTGGGTAGCCGGCGGGGGCGGTGGGTCTGGTACCGCCTCGTGCCGGAGCGACTCGCCGAGCTCCGCCACGCGCTCGGCCCGGGGCAGGATCCCCTCGGCTGAGATCCCGCCCCGGTACGGGGCTTACTGGGTGGGGGTCAGCTTGATGGCGGAGACGTCGAGCTCCAGCTTGATCTTGTCTCCGACCAGGAACCCGCCCGTCTCCAGCGCCGCGTTCCAGCTCAGGCCCCAATCCTTGCGGTTGATCTCGGCCCGGCCCTCGAAGCCGGCCCGCAGGTTGCCGAAGGGGTCCTTGGCGGAGCCGGTGTACTCCAGGTCGACGCTGACCGGGTGGGAGACGCCCTTGATCACGAGGTCACCGGTGACGCGGTAACGGTCGTCGTCGAGCTGGTCGACCGAGGTGCTGGTGAAGAGGATCTCGGGGTGGTTCTCGGCGTCGAAGAAGTCGGCGTTGCGCAGATGGGCGTCGCGCTGCTCCTGGCCGGTGTCGATGCTGGCGGCCTTGATGCGCAGCTCGGCGGTGGACTTCGACGGGTCCTGGGCGTCGATGTGGACCGTGCCCTCGAAGTCGGTGAAGAGGCCGCGCACCTTGGTCACCATGGCGTAGCGGGCCACGAACGCGAGCTGCGTGTGGGCGGGGTCCAGCTGGTACTCACCCGTCAGATCTTCGATTGCGAGGGTGGCGGTGTCGGGCATGTCTGCTCCTTGTCGTTGGCGTCGACGGTTGAAACCTCAACTACTTCCGGGTTATTCCGTCCCTCGCGGTTGGTACCCTCCTCCGCAAGAGGCGGAGGTGGCAGGTGGGAGATGAGCGGCAACGGCTGGCGGAGTTGGTGCAGTCCCAGGCGCAGGGGCGCGCCGCTTGGGAGAGCGCGGAGATGCACCTGCTGGAAGCGGAGTTGCGGCGCCGGCTCGAGGTGTTGCGGGTGGAGGTGACGCCGGAGGTGGCGGTGGCGCTGATGGCGGCTGCCATGCTGCTGTGCCAGGGCGCGCCGGAGTGGGGCGGCGACTCCCGCGACGTCCTGGGTCAGCTGGCCGCCCTCGGCCTCAGCCTGTTCGATTAGCGGCTGAGCACCCCGGTGCCTGTTACGGGCGCTTCTCCCGCATCTCGCTCACCGCGGTGGTGAGAGCCTCCGCGTCGAGCACGTCGGCCATGACCCCGATCTGGGATTCCCAGACCTCCTCGGGGACGGCGTTCTTTATCTGGTCGTCCAACACGTGGTACACGTCGAGGCCCAACTGGGCCCCTGCCAGAGCACCTGCGTAGGCCGGGTCCCCCAGGACCACCGTCTCTGCTGCGATCTCGGCGGCCTCCGGGTCGGGGGCCCCCAGGATCACGAGCAGGTTCTCGGGTCCGTGGGTCTCGGCGAGCCGGAGGATGGCCTCCTGGCTCTGCAGGTCCATGGCGCCTGCCGCCGTTCAGACGAAGCACTCCGTGGCGGTGAGCACCACCTTGCCACCGGCGGCCTCTACGCAGGCGGCGATGGCGGGGCCGGAGATTCCGTCCCGTTCGCCCAGCGCCACGACCATCTTGTTGTCGAACATGTTCAATCCACCTCCTTGGGATCGTCGTCGGTGGGGGCCGAAACCGACTCCGCCAGCCACCGGGTGAGCTCTTCAGCCGTCACGTCAGGGCCGGCGAGCCTCGCTGTCTCTTCCCCGTCCCGGAACAGGAGGAACGCCGGGAGCCCCATCACTTTCAGCTCCATGCACAGCCGCCTCGCCTTGGGCGCCTCGACCTTCACCACCTGCAGCTCTTCGTACTCCTCGGCCAGCCGCTCGACGTCAGGCATCAGAGCCAGACATCTGGTGCAGGAGGGGCCCCAGAGGTCGACCAGCACCAGGCCGCTGGACACCAGGTCACGGAACGATTCCTTCGTCGCCTCCACGACGCTCATACCAAGCTCCCTTCCTTTGACATCGACGGCTCGGGCGTCATCTTCGGTTCGGGTTGCGCTCGAGCAGCAGGCTCATACCGTCGGCCAGCTGGCACAGCCGGCCCAGGAACAGGCTCCCCTTGGCCATCAGCATGACCCGCTCCGCCTCTCCCTCGGTGAGGCGGGCCAGGGCGTGGGGCAGATAGCAGACGGCGGAGGCGAGGTGTCCCTGGGTGGGGGCGTAGCCCGGCATGCCGCGGTCGCGGACGAACTCGTCTATGCCGCTGCGCTCGACGTCGCCCTTGCGCACCGCCAGTGCGGCCAGCGTGCGGTAGTTGCGGGCGGCTACGTCGCCGGAGCCCTGCGGCTCGGTGATCTCGGGGTTGTGCAGCTCGGTGGCGTAGTCGTCCACCGCCGTCATCTTCAGGCCCAGGCGCTCGAGTGGCTCGATGGCCAGCGCCTCGATGACCTGGGGGTTGGCCCCGCCGGCGGCGACCGTGTGGCGGCCGACCGCGTCGAGGCGGACCACCGGGGATCGGCCGTCGTCTGCCTCCACCACCACTGCCGCACCCCCGAGGACGTCTTCCAGCACGGGCAGGTCGTGGCGCAGGTGCCCTTCGAACTTCATGCCCAGCTTGGCCAGCGACCCGCCGGCCACCACCGCGACCCGGCGGAAGACGCCGGAGGCGACCAGCCCCGAGGCGATGACGAGGGCGCTGACGGGGGCCGCGCAGAAGTTCTTCACGTCCGCCCCCGAAGCCTGGGTGAGGCCGGCGACCTCGGCCACCGCCTTGGCCATGTTGCCGCCGCCCCGCTGGTAGCGGTCGCCCACGGCCTCCTCACCGCAGCCGAGCACGTAGTCGATCGACGTCGGGTCGATGCCGTTGGCGTCGAGCAGGCGGGTGAGGGCGAGCGTGGCCGTGGCCTTGCCGGCCAGGTTCTCCAGCAGCACGTGGGCGGCCAGGGACTCATCGGCATCGTGGTCGCCCCGGGCGGCGGCGGCCAGGCGCCCGGCCCCCAGGTACAGGGGGAGGACGCCGGGCTTGGCGGCGAGTGCCTCGGTGTCGCCGGCGGCAGAGTCGATGCGGTCGAGGTCGAAGTGCTTGGCCAGAGGATGGGCGGCCAGTGCTGTGGCTGCCGCCGTGGCCGTCTCCCGGTCCAGGGTCACCAGGTCGAACCGGTCGACGGCGGCGAGCAGGCCCAGGAACTCGATCTCGGGCATGACCTCGCCGGCGGGGCCGAACCGGCCGGCTCCGGCGTCGGGTACCCCCACCCAGGGCCGCTCCGGCAGCTGGCGGGGATGCAGCGCACCCACGAACACCTGGTGGGGGCCGTAGGCCACGGCGTCTTCGAAGCTGCGCAGCGAGGCCAGGAAGGCCTCTTCGCGGTCGGGGTGCGAGGCGAGCTCGCGCTGGGGCTTCGACCCGTGCCGGGCCATGCCCGGGACGTGGGCCAGCACCTGGGTGGACGCGCTGATGACCGGTTGTGTGTTGCTCATCTCAGGCTGCCTCCACCTCGAACACCGTCGGCTTGCTCACGGGCGTGCAGACGGCCTCGAGCGCCCGCTCGAGAAGTCGGCGGCGCCAGGCCCGTTCCTCGTTGGTTCCCACCGACGGATCGCCGGCCGGGTACGGGATCCCCTTGGTCGGCACGATGCGGGGGGCGCCCACCCGCGACGCGATCGACACCAGGTTGCAGAGCAGGGCGGTGGGGATACCGGCCCGCTCGAGCTCCTTCGCAAGCGTTGACCCGCAACGCGTTCCGGTGCCTCACGTGGCGGTGAGGATGGCAGCGCGGGCGCCCGAGCGGCGGAGGTCGGCGGCCCACTCGACCCCGAAGCGCCGGGCGTCGGCGACGGAGGTGCCGTTGCCCACCGTCACCAGGTACTCGTCGTGGAGCCCGCCGATCAGCCCTTCCCGCTCGAGCTCGCGGGCCACGTCCAGCGGCACTATGCGATGGGGGTCCTCGTTGGCCCAGACGGTGGAGAAGCCTCCGTGGACGGATCTGAACTCCCCGGCCGGCAGCGAGTCGCGGTCTTGGATGCGGTAGCGCAGCCACTTGGTGGCTCGGGCCGACTCCAGCCGGTCCGGGTTCTCGTCGGGAACCAGCGCCCCCTCGGTCACCAGCGCGACCATGGTCTTGGACAGGTCGTCGACCGGCGCCGCCGGCGTCACCGGGTCGAAGCGGGGGAGCGGGACCTCGGTGGCGGAGCGGTCGCCGCCCAGCCGGGCCAGCACCAGGTCGACCGCCCTCTCAGCCGCCGGCTTCTCCACCAGCACGTTGCGGCGGGGGACCTTGCCGATGCGGCCGTCGGCCTCTCCCACGGTCTCGCCGGCCAGCAGCCGGGCCACCGCCGCGGCCAGCCTGTCGATGGAGGGACCCATCTCGCGGGCGACGGCGCCGCTGCGCACGACCACGGCCGCCCCTGCCTCTTCCACCCCGGGGTTCTCGTCGTGCATGGCGGCGACCGCCGGTACGCCTTCAGCCACCAGCGCGGCGGCCACCCGGGCACAGGCCAGTCCGTAGCGTCCGCTGGTGAAGGCGGGGCCGGCCACCACCAGGTCGGGTTGTTCGGCCCGGATCAGCGAGACGATCTCGTCTATGGCGCCGGCCGCGCTGGTGGCGTGGTCGTCGCCGCACGACACCGTGGCCACAACCTCGTGGTCGTCGCCCAGCAGCGTGGCCAGGCGGCGCCCGGGACCGACCGCCCCGTCGGTACGACTCGGCGGGGTTCCGGCGGCGTCCTCGCCCCCCACCCCGGCGAAGAACTGGTTGATGTAGTGGACGATCCTCATGCAGCCTCCCGGCACGTGCTCCGGCCCCAGCCAAGGGGGCTGAGCGAGCAGTAGACGGCGGCCATCGGAATCTCTATCTCGTCGGTCGCCGCCTGGTCCACCAGGTCGATGCGCTCGGCCCCCAGCGCCCGCTCGACAGCAGGCAGCACCAGGCGCTCGTCGTAGTTGCCGGTGCTCACCATGGCCGTGGCCCGCATGGGGGGGACGACGATGGACGGGCCGGTGCCGTCGCGCCCGGCCATCTCCGCGAACAGCCCCACGGCGGGGACCCCCATCTCCTCGAGCGCGTCCATGGCCAGGGACATGTCGGCATCGGCATTGCCGCCGCCCTCCTTGGTCACGACGGCGGCGTCCCACCCGGCGAGGGCACAGACACGCGCCGCGTGGGCCGACATGAACTCCTTGGCCGCCTGGTCGACGGGCTCGGGCGACAGCACCACTCCGGCGAAGCGGAGCTCCGAGCCGTGGCGGCGGCGCATGGCCTCGACGATGGGATGGTTCTGGTAGAGCAACGTCGAGTTCTTGAGCCCGGGGTGGCCGAACTGGCCGCTCACCACCGCCCCGTCGTCGAGGTCGTTGGGGTCGATGAGGGTGGTGAAGGAGTCGGTGAAGCTGCGGCCGTAGACGAAGGGCTGCTTGAACTTGCCCTGGGTCTGGAGGTTGGTGAGCACGCCGACCCGGGGCAGCCCGTCGTCGGCCTGCTCCCCCACCCCGGGCAGCGTCTCGACGGCGTCGGCCGGCGCCTCCAGGGCGGCCTCGGCCAGGCGGGCAGCCAGGGCGATGATCCCCTGACGAAGGGCGGTGTCGACGTCCTCCCAGTCGGCGCCCGGCGCCGGCGTGAACTCCACCACCACGTTGTGGGTCGCGCCCAGGGGCGACAGCGGCGCGGCGGGGCCGCTCATGTCGACGACGGCCTCCTGGGCCCGGGGCAGGAACCCGGCGGCGACCACGGCCGCGCCCCGCAGCACGTGGGTCTCGGGCCCGCGGGTGGGGCGACGGGGGCTGAGGATGCCGGGGAAGATGCCGGCGCCCCCCCTGCCCTTGGTCCGTGGCTCCACCGCGTCGAGAAGCTTCACGATCCGCACCGGCTCACCGGGGGAGGCGCAGCTGACCCGCACCTCGGCCAGCGCCGGTGCGGCGACGATGGCAGCGGCCTCCGGGGCCGAGACGGTGAGCCGCCCCTCGCGGTACGCCGTCTCCTCCCCCAGGCAGAGCGCGGTCACCTCATGGACCAGCCTGGTCAACGGGCGGCCGCGCCGGCCCCAGTTCCCGGCTCCTACCTCGTCGTTCTCGGAGAGGCGCACTGCCGCTTTTCTACCAGCCGGACGGTGGGGAGCCCCGTTCGGGGCTGGGTGCCACCCTTACATCGATTCATGTAACGTTCGGTTGTGGCATCAGCTGTGGCCGAGGACCCCGGCGCTGAAGCCGGCATGACGATCGACGAGCTGGCTCGGCTTTCAGGCTGCACCAGCCGCAACGTCCGCAACTACCAGACGCTGGGCCTGCTGCCGCCGCCGACGGTGGTCGGCCGGGTCGGCTACTACAGCCACAGCCACCTCCACCGGTTGCGGCTCATCGCCCGCCTCCAGGGCCAGGGGTTCTCCCTGGCCGCCACCCGGACGCTCCTCGAAGCGTCTGCCCGGGGGCTGAGCCTCAACGACCTGGTCGGCTTCGGCGAGGTTCTGGCCGCCCCGTGGAGCGACGAGGAGCCGGAGAACATGACGCTCGAACAGCTGGTGGCCATGTTCCCCGACGCGGTCGAGGACCCCGCGCTCGCCCTTCGTTCGGTGGAGCTCGGCCTGGTGGTCCCGGCCCAGGACGGCTTCCGGGTCCCCAGCCCGTCGCTGCTGCGGGCGGGGGCGGAGCTGGTGGCCAGCGGTGTGCCTCTGGCCGCCGCCCAGGAGGAGCTGGCGGCGCTGCGGGCCGACATCGAGCGCATCGCGGCGCGCTTCGTCGAGCTGTTCGAGCGCTTCGTCTGGCAGCCGTTCGTCGAGGCCGGCATGCCGCCGGACCAGCTGGGCTCGGTGACCGAGGCGCTGGCCCGGATGCGGCCGCTGGCAGCCAGCTCGGTGCAGGCGTCGCTGGCCCAGGCCATGGAGCACCAGGTCGCCCGGTCGACAGCTGCGCAGGCTCATCGGCTGGCCGCCAACACCGGCCGGGCCGCGGGCAACACCGACACCGCCGACACGACCGACAAGACCGACAACACCGACAAGGAGGCCTGAGTGGACTGGGTGTACGTAGTGGCGCCGTTCTTTGTCTACGGCGTCATCGTGATGGGTCTGTTCGCAAGCGGGTTCCGCTACGGCGAGCGCAACTGGCTCCGGGCCTTCTTCGGGAGCATCTCCGACGGCCTCGAGCGTCTGACGGGGTGGCCGGGCTGGAGCATGGCCGGCGTCCTCAGCTGCCTGTGGGCGCTGTGCGTGGCAGTCATAGGCCTCTACTGGGACGTGGCCTTCCACATCGACTTCGGGCGCGACGAGGTGCTCTTCACGCCGTCGCACACCATGATCGTGATCGGCCTGGCGGGCATCGTCTACTCCGGGGTCATCGCCACCCTCTTCGCCACCCTCGACCGGGCGCCGGCCGGCATGAGGCTGGCTGGGCTGCGCATCCCCTACTCCGCCCTGGCCATGGTGGCCCTCGGGTCGGGGTCGCTCGTCGGCTTCCCGCTCGACGAGCTGTGGCACCGGGCCTACGGCGTCGACGTCACGCTGTGGAGCCCCACCCACCTCCAGCTCATCACCGGCGCGGTGCTGGCCACCATCGCCGTCTGGCTCATGATCCGGGAGGGCGAGGGCGAGGGCGGGCCGACCATGCTCGGCCGGCTGATCCAGGTGGTGAGCCTGGGAGCGGTGCTGGTGGGACTTTCGGCGTACCAGGGTGAGTTCGACTTCGGCGTACCGCAGTTCCAGGCCCTCTACCTGCCGGTGCTGCTGGCGGGCGCAGCCGGCTTCACCCTGGTGCTGGCCCGTGCCGCGCTCGGCCCCTGGGGCGCGGTCAAGGCGGTGCTGGCCTTCGTCGTCCTGCGGGGGCTGTTCACCTTGTTGATCGCCGGCCCCCTCAACCACTCGCTGCCGCGCTTCCCGCTCTATGTGGTCTCGGCACTGGTGGTGGAGGCCGTCGCCGGCTGGCTGGGCACCGAGGACCGGCTGCGCTTCGCGCTGGCGGCTGGCGTCGGCGTCGCCACCTTGGGCGTCGCCGGCGAGCTGGCGTGGGTGTCGCTGTCGGGTTGGGCCGAGGTGCGGGGCAACGACCTGCCCCGGATGCTCCTGGTGGTGCCCCTGGCCGCGGTCGGTGCCGCCGTGCTGGGAGGCGCGATGACCAGGCCGGTGCCGGCACCGCGGCCGGTGCCCGCAGCGGCGGCAGCGCTGGCGGGGCTGGCCGTCACCGTCGCCCTGGTGATCCCACTCCCCCGCAACGTCGGCGATGTGGCGGCGGTGGTGCGGACGCTACCGGCGGCGGAGCCGGGCCGGGCGCAGGTCGAGGTCGACCTCCAGCCGCCTGGTGCCGCTGACCGGGCCACCGGATTCGTGGCCATCGCCTGGCAGGGAGGAGGCCGGGTGACCTCGCCGTTGCGGGAGACGGCGCCCGGTCGCTACG
The DNA here is from genome assembly GCA_019348255.1 of Actinomycetota bacterium. Taxonomy (GTDB): domain Bacteria; phylum Actinomycetota; class Acidimicrobiia; order Acidimicrobiales; family CADCTF01; genus JAHWJQ01. The sequence continues at coordinate 9,193 of JAHWJU010000049.1, forward strand.
TCACGGCCGGCTCGGTGCCGGTGGCGGGTGGGTGGAAGACGGTGGTCGCTCTGCAGCGGCGCGACGAGGTCATGGCCGTGCCGGTGTACCTGCCCGCCGATCCCGAGATCGGCGCTTCCGAGGTCCCGGTGCAGGCCGAGCGGACGGCCCCCTTCGTCCGCTTGACCGACCTGCTGCTCCGGGAGCGGCACGCGGGGCCGGGATGGCCGGCGCTCATGGCCTACGCCGGCCTGCTGGCCATGATCGCCGGCTGGATCGGCCTCTTGGCCTTCGGCGCCCACCGCGTGGCCCGACGTGCGCAGCCGGCGCACGAGGCCGCCGGCCGCCCACTCGAGACGGCCGCCGCCCGGCTTCGGGAAGCCTGAGCGCCGCCGAGCGACGTTCAAGCTGCCCAAAGCCGTCGGCGGCGGCTGAGGTTGCCTCTAGGCGGGAACGGCGGCGAAGGCCACCATCGGCGCCGGGTTGCCGGCCAGGTACCGGTCACCGAGATCCTGGGCGTCGCCGAAGCGGTAGACCTTGCCGTCGGCTCCGGCGATCCAGTAGCCACGGGAGCCGGGCGTGGCGTCCATGCCGATGACCCGCCTGGGCGTCGGCACCGCGTCCACGGCCGATCCGTAGAACTTGGCTTCGGCGTCTCCGAAGCTGAAGATGCCGCCGTCCCTGGCCACCAACCAGTAGCCCTGGTCGGTGTCGGTGGAGGTCATGTCGAACACCGGCTGGTTCACGTGCTGGTCACCCATGGACCCGAAGAACTTGGCGTTGCCGAAGCTGAAGATGCCGCCGTCGGCGCCGACCAGCCAGTAGCCGCCTCCGCTCGCGGTCGGCTCCATGTTCACCACCGGGGCGTTCAGCTTCTTGTCCCCCATCGAGCCGAAGAAGTCGGCGTCTCCGAAGCTGAAGATGCCGCCGTCGGCCGCGAAGAGCCAGTAGCCCTTACCGGTCGGGGTGGCCGCCATGCCGATGACCGGCGAGTTGAGACCCTTGCCGCCCATGGATCCGACGAAGCCGGCGTCTCCGAAGCTGAAGATGCCGCCGTCCTTGGCCACCAGCCAGTAGCCCTTGCCGCCGGGGGTGTAGGCGACGCCGATGATCGGCGCGTTGAGCTTGGTGCCCCTCATGTCGCCGAGGTTCTGGGCGCTACCGAAGGCGTAGAGGCTCCCGTCCTCACCCACCAGGCTGTAGCCCTGGCGGGGCGCCGGCGGCGGCGGGGTCGCCGGAGCGACCCAGGTGACGGCGGCCGAGGTCGTCGGCTCCGTCGCCGCCCGGGTGCCGTTGCGGTCGACGTCGGCGAAGGCGGTGACGGTGTCGGATCCGGCGTTGGCCCCGTGGTAGCTGAAGGCCGCCGAACCGTCGACGCCGGTCGCTGCCGATCCCGCAGCCGAGTTCGCTCCAGTCACCGCGAATCGGATGGTCAGGCCCGACATGCCGTTGCCGTTCTGGTCCCTGACCACCGCACTGACGGTGTGAGCGTCACCCACGTTTCTCGATGCGTTGGCAGGGGACAGTGAGAGGCTCGTGGCGGTGGCCGGCTGGGCCACGGCGGCCGTGGCCGTGCGGTTCACCGGGCTGGTCCCGGTGAACGGGGTGGTCTCCGCGTAGGTGGCGGTGACGGAGTCGCCGGCTGCCGCCTTGAGGGCGGTGCCCGACGACGGCCCGGTGGTGAAGCTGGCCGTGCCGCTGAAGATGCCGGTACTGGCGCCTGTCTCGGTGAGGGTCAGCGTGACGCCGGTGGCATCGCTGCTGGACCTGAGGACGACCGGCACCGTCTGGGTGGTGGCCGAGTTGGTGTTGAGGTCAGGGTCGGTGACGGTGACGGTGGGCCGGTCGGTGAGCGTGTAGCTGGCCTTGTCGAGGCCGGCGCTGCCGTCGGTGTTCATCAGCGCGCTCGCGGCCCGGGCCGTCGTTCCCGTGCCGGAGGCGTTGGGCTCGTTGTAGGTGGCCGTCACCGTGGCGCCCGGCGCCACCTGCAGCTTGGTGCCGGACGACGCTGCGGTCGACAAGGAGGCGGCGCCGCTGAAGACGCCGGTGTCGGGGCCGGTCTCGGTCAGCGTGACGGTCACCCCGGAGATGTGGGTGCTCGACTTGAAGTTCACCGACACCGTCTGCGGGGTGGTGACGTCGGTGTTGGCGTCGTTGTCTGTCACCGTCAGCACCGGTGCCTCCGAGACGCTGTAGCGGGTCTGGCCGAGGCCGGCGGTGGCCGAGTCGCGGTAGATGGTCGCGGTGGCGGTGCGGTTGGCCGCGGGGCCTTCGAAGGTCCCGGTCTCGGCGTAGGTGAGCGTCACCGAATCGCCCTGGGCCACCTTGAGTGCATTGGCCGACGAGGGGCCGGTGGTGAAGGTGGCGGTGCCGCGGAAGATGCCGGTGTTGACGCCGGTCTCGGTGAGGGTCACCGTCAGCCCGGTGGCATCGCTGGTGGAGGCGACCTTGACCGAAACCGTCTGGGCCGTGGTGGCGTTGGTGTCCAGGTCGCGATCGCTGACGGTGAGGACCGCGCCGTCGCTGATCACGTAGCGCAGCTTGTCCAGGCCGGCGGTGCCGTTTGTCGCCATCGTTGTGGACGCGGTGCGGGTCGCCGCCGGGCCCTCGAAGGTGGTGGTCTCGGCGTAGGCGGCCGTGAGCGTATCGCCGGCTGCCACCTTGAGGGCGGTGCCCGACGACGGCCCGGTGGTGAAGCTGGACGTGCCGCTGAAGATGCCGGTGCTGGGGCCGGTCTCGGTGAGGGTCAGCGTGACGCCGGTGGCATCGCTGGTCGACCTGAGGACGACCGGCACCGTCTGGGCGGTGGCCGAGTCGGTGTTGAGGTCAGCGTCGGTGACGGTGACGGTGGGTGTGCCGGTGAGCTGGTAGCTGCCACCGTTGAAGGCGACGCCGCCGTTGATGGCCATGGTGGCCGTCGCGGCCCGTGCCGTCGTTCCTGTGCCGGAGGCGTTGGGCTCGTTGTAGGTGGCCGTCACCGTGGCGCCCGGCGCCACCTGCAGCTTGGTGCCGGACGACGCTGCGGTCGACAAGGAGGCGGCGCCGCTGAAGACGCCGGTGTCGGGGCCGGTCTCGGTCAGCGTGACGGTCACCCCGGAGATGTGGGTGCTCGACTTGAAGTTCACCGACACCGTCTGCGGGGTGGTGACGTCGGTGTTGGCGTCGTTGTCTGTCACCGTCAGCACCGGTGCCTCCGAGACGCTGTAGCGGGTCTGGCCGAGGCCGGCGGTGGCCGAGTCGATGTAGATGGTCGCGCTGGCGGTGCGGTCGGCGGCGGCGCCTTCGAAGGTCTCGGCCTCGACGTAGGTGAGAGTAAGCGCGTCACCCTGGGCCACCTTGAGCTGGTCGGTGGCGTCGAGCGACGCCGTCGTCGAGAAGGTGACGGCGGAGTTGGTGAAGATTCCCGTGCTGGGGCCGGTCTCGGTCAGATCGACGGAGATTCCAGCAGCCTCACTGGTCGACTTGAGGTTGACGGACACCGTCTGGGCCGTGCCGGAGTTGGTGTTCAGGGCGGCGTCGGTGACGGTCAGGACCGGGCGGTCGCTGATCGCGTAGCGCAGCTTGTCGAGGCCGGCGGTGGCGTTGGTAACCATCTTCGCGGTCGCTGTCCGGGTCGCGGCCGGGCCCTCGAAGGTGGTGGTCTCGGCGTAGGCGGCCGTGACCGTGTCGCCGGCTGCCACCTTCAGGGCGGTGCCCGAAGACGATCCCGTGGTGAAGCTGGCCGTCCCCCTGAAGATGCCGGTGCTCGGGCCGGTCTCGGTGAGAGTCAGGTCGACGCCGGTGGCATCGCTGGTGGACTTGAGGACGACCGGCACTGTCTCGGCCATGGCCGAGTTGGTGTCGAGGTCGGCGTCGGTGACGGTGACGGTGGGCGTGGCGGTGAGCTGGTAGTTGGCAGCGTCGAACGCCACGGCGCCGTTGGTGGTCATGGTGGCGGTGGCCGTGCGGTCGGTGCTCGTGCCCGCGAAGGTCACCTCGCTGTAGGTGAGGGTGATGGTGTCACCGCTGCCGGCCCGCAGGACGGTCCCAGAAGAAGGGGCGGTGCTGAACGAGCTCGCGCCCTGGAAGATGCCGGTGTCGACTCCGGTCTCCGTGAGCGTCAGGGTGATCCCGGCCCCGTCGGTCGTCGACTTGAGCACGGCCGTCAGCGTCTGCGCCGACGCGGGATCGGTGTTGCGGTCGGCGTCCTTCACCGTCTGGACGGCGGTGTCGGTTCGGTTGTACCTGAGCTTGTCGAGGGTTGCGGTCGCGTCGTCGGTGACCATGGCCGCGGTGGCGACCCGGCTGGCGGTCGGACCTTCGAACGCCGTCGTCTCGGAGTAGGTCTGAGTGACGGTGTCGCCGGCCTTCACCCGCAGGTTCGTGCCGCTGGAGAGGCCGGTGGTGAAACCGGCCTTGCCGGTGAAGACGCCGGTGTTGATGCCGGTCTCGGTGAGCGGAACGCTCACACCGGTTTCGTCGCTGGTGGACTTGAAGTTGACCGATACCACCTGGGCGGTGGCCGGATCGGTGTTGGCGTCGGTGTCGGTGACCGTGAGGGTGGGCTCATCGGCCGCCGTGTACCTGGCCTTGTCGAGGGTCGCGGTGCCGTTGGTGTTCATCTTGGCGGTGGCGGTGCGGGCCACGTCGGGTGAGACCGAGAACGCAGTGGTCTCGCTGTAGGTCCCGGTGAGGATGTCGCCCTGCGCGACCCTCAGGGTGCTGCCGGAAGAGTTGGCGGACGTCAGGCCGGCCGTCCCCGTGAAGATGCCGGTGTTGTTCGCGGTCTCGGTGAGCCTGACTGCGACTCCTGTCGCATCGCTCGTCGACTTCAGGTTCACCGCCACCGTCTGCGGGCTCGACGGGTCGGTGTTGAGGTCGGGGTCGCTGACGGTGATGATCGGACGGTCGGCCAGGTTGTACTTGCCCAAGTTGAGGCCGATCGAGCCGTTGGTGTTCATGAGCGCCGTGGCCGTACGGTCGGCGTTCCCTCCGCTGAAGGTCGGCTCGCCGTAGGTGAGGGTGAGCAGGTCGTTCTCGCTGACCCGGAGGCTGCTACCGCTCGAAGCGCCGGTGCGGAACGTCGCCTTCCCGGTGAAGACGCCGGTGTTGGCGCCGGTCTCGTTGAGCGTGACCGTGATGCC
>JAHWJU010000049.1:14394-16615 GCA_019348255.1 Actinomycetota bacterium
TCCCGGTGAAGACGCCGGTGTTGGCGCCGGTCTCGTTGAGCGTGACCGTGATGCCGGTGCCGTCGCTGGCCGACTTGAGGTTCACGGTGACCGACTGGCTGACAGCGGGGTCGGTGTTGCGGTCGACGTCGTTGACCGTGAGGGTGGCGGTGTCGCTCAGCGCGTAGCGGGCCTTGTCCAGGGTGGCCGTGGCCGGCTCCTGGTAGGCGGTGGCGGTGGCGGTGCGGCTGGCCGCGGCGCCCGAGAAGGTGGTCGACTCGGCGTAGGTGAGGGTGACGGTCTCACCGGGAGCCACCTTGAGGGTGGTGCCCGAAGAGGCCCCTTCGGTGAAGGTGGCGGTTCCGGTGAAGACGCCGCTGTTGTCGGCGGTCTCGGTGAGCACCACCGTGATGCCGGCGGGGTTGCTGGTCGCGGACTTGAGGTTGACTTCCACCGTCTGGGGCGTGCCCGGGTCGGTGTTGAGGTCGGCGTCGGTGACGGTCAGGTTGGCGGTCTCGGTGACGGCGTAGCGGGCCTTGTCCAGGCCGGCGGTGCCGTCGGTGGCCATGCGGGCCGTGGCCGTGCGGGTGGCGGGGGTGCCGGAGAAGGTCGTCACCTCGGCATAGGTCACCGTCAAGGTGTCGCCCGATGCCGTCTTCAGTTCGTTGGCGGTGGACGGGCCGCTCGTGAAGCGGGCGGTGCCCTCGAACACCCCGGTGTCGAGGCCGGTCTCGGTGAGGGTCACCGAGATCCCAGAGGTGTCGCTCGTGGACTTCACGTTCACGGCCACGGTTTCTCTCGTCGCGGCGCTGGTGTTGAGGTCGGTATCGGTGACCCGCGCCGTGGCGGCGTCCATCAGCGAGTAGACGGTGGCGGTGAACGCAGTGGTGCCGTCGCGGTTCATGACAGCCGTCGCCGTCCGCGTCGCCGTCGTGCCGGCGAAGAGGGGCTCGGAGTAGGTCAGCGTGAGGGTGTTGCCGGCGGCGACCTTGAGCGTCGTACCGGACGACGATCCCGTCGTGAACCGGGCCGTCCCGCTGAACAGGCCGCTGTCGGCAGCGGTCTCGGTCAGAACGACGTCCACCCCGGTGCCGTCCGACTCCGACTTCAGGTTGACCGAGATCGTCTCGGCCGTCGTGGCGTCGAGGTTCCGGTCGACGTCGGTCACCGCGAGGGTGGCGGTGTCGGCCACCGAGTAGCGGGCCTTGTCGAAGGAGCCGGTGGCGTCGTCGGTGAACATCCTGGCCGTGTCGGTCACCGTTGCACTGGGTGAGGCGTCGGTGTAGGTGAGCGTCACGGCGTCGCCGGCAGCGACCTTCAGGCTCCTGGCGACTCCGTCGGAGGCGACCAGGTTGAAGCCGACCGTCCCGCTGAAGACGCCCGAGTCGTTGGCGGTCTCTTGGAGGACTATCTGGATGCCGTTCCCGTCCGACGTCGACTTCAGGTTCACCGTCGCGCTCTGGCGCTCGGTGGCGCTGGTGTTGAGATCCGCGTCGGTCACCGTCAACACGGCCGTGGAGGACAACTCGTAGTGGCGCTTGTCGAGGCCGGCGGTTCCCGGCTGCGTCCCCGCCATGGCGGTGACCGCGGCGACCACCAGCATGGCGGTGCAAGCCATGAGGATGCCGACGGCGACGGCGCGGCGATGGTGACCCTGAGAGGCCCCGCTCGGCACTTCGTTGTGCATGTCTCTCCAGACTTCGTAGGTGCGGTGGTGCGAATCGAATACGCGCAGGCAATCCGGCTGCGGACACACCTCGACCCCCGCATCCTCTGTTTCGACCCCATTCCGCCGCCGATTCAGTAGTGAACAGCGTGTTCCTAAGAAAATGTTCGACGAGAGACCGCCGGCCGCCATGATGAGGTAATGAGCAAGCTGGAGTCCTCGGGTCGCTGGTACTGGTGCGTGCGGCACTCGCGAGCGGAACCCGAACCCCCCGCCTGCCCCGCCGTCGATCGGCTGGGCCCCTACGACACCCGCGAGGCCGCCGAGAACTGGCGGGACGGGGTCGAGGCCCGCAACGAGCGTTGGGACGAGGAGGACAGGGCCTGGAGCGGCGACGAGGAGGAGTGAGCCGGCCTTCCCGTTCGGCTCAACCGGTGGCCGGTGCGACCGCCCGGTAGATGAAGCCGGCAGCCGAGGCGAAGACCAGCTCTCCCTCGCCGTCCTGGCCGATGTGGGCCAGTTGCGGCACCTTCGCCTCCTCGCGGCGCAGGTCGGTCGCCCCCCCGATGGGGGTGC
>JAHWJU010000166.1 GCA_019348255.1 Actinomycetota bacterium
CCTTCCACGGGCGCATCTGCCAGCTGGCCGACGGCACCGTGGTCAGCGCCGGCTCCCTGGTCCCCTGGCTGGCAGCGACCGGGGGGCGGCGGAATCTCGCATCGTCTTTCGCTCACCGCCCGTCAGCTTCGCTCGATGACGCTGACCACCTTCTCTACGCTGCTCAGCCAGCCCTCGATCTCGGCGACCGTGGGCGCCAGCTCGTAAGGGTGATGGTGGCAGGCTCGGCTCAGGGCCCACCAGGCGAAACGGGCGTCTGCCACCACGTGTGGGTCGGAGAGGTACTCGTCCAGGCACAGGAGCTGCGCCCGCGCCGACGCCCCCGCCATGTCCAGGCCTCGCTGGGCCCACAGCGCGGCCAGCGACAGCTCGAGGGCCTGACGGGCGAGCACTGCCGCAGCGCGCGGCCACACGCCGGCGGCCAGATCGGGGGCCCGGTCCGACCGAGCGAGGAGAAGCCGGGCCACGGCGACCAGGTCGGGCGGGCTCGCCGTGGCCGTCACCTGACCTCCAGCAGCGACTGTGCAAGCGCCTCGCAGTTGCGCACCAAGCCCACGAGGTCACCCTCCTCCCCCCGGTGCACTCCCTTGTTGACGCGGAAGTAGACGTCGCGCTTGGACCGGCCGAATCGCCCCTCCAGCGCTGCCGGAACCTCGCTGGCCCGCCCGGCATCGTCGAACAGGGCGAGGGCGAGGCGGGGTGCGAGCTTGGGCGTGCCGAGGAGGGCATCCTCGACCTCGCCGTGGGCCTCGCCCCGACCGATGCGCCGCCGGCGCACGACGTCGGTGCAGGCGGCCTCCAGGGCGAGACGGCAGAACAGGGGCACCACCCGGCGGGCCACGGCCGGGGGCAGCTCGTCGGTCTTGGCGAGGGCCATGGCGTCTTCCACCGCCCGCTGGGCTGGCGTGAGGGCCGGCCGCAGAGAAACCACGGAGCGGTCGCGCCGGGCGACCTCCACGACGCGAGCGTCGAGGCCGAGCCGGCGCGTCGACTCGGGGAGACGATCGTCGTGGGTGAACACGACGACCTGCCGCGCAGCGGCGACGCGCTGCAGGATCCGGGCCAGCCCATCCACCCGAGCGGGGTCCATGGCCTGGACCGGGTCGTCGATCACCACGAAGCGGAACGGGCTCTCCGGCAGCGTGGCCCGAGGCAGGAACAGGCTCAGGGCCAGGCAGTGCAGCTCGCCCTGGCTCATCACCCCCAGGGCGGCGCCCCCGACCCCGTCCACGGTCACGTCGAGCCGCAGGCGTCGCCGGTTGGCGGCGCCCTCGAGCTCGATGCCGCCCAGCTCGACGCTGCTCTGCTGGCGTAGCACGTCCCACAGCGCCTTGGCCTCGCCGGCGATGGGGGTGAACCGCTCGTCCCGAATGACCCCCGAGGCCCGCTTGAGCCACTCCTCGCCGGCCTTCACCTGCTTGACGCGCTCCGCATCGGCGTCAGAGACGCGAGCCGCCTGCACCCAGGCGGCCACATCGCGAGCCACCGGCCGCCACGAGTCCTCCCTGAGCTCCAGCTCGTCGCGGGCGGACGCCCTCACGTCCACCACCGCAGCGGCCAACTCCTCCATTCGCTCCAGCCGGTCGGCCAGCACGTCGGGGCCCGCGGCGCCCGCCCCCTCCGCCAGGGCCTGCCACCGTTGCGTCACGTCGGCGGCCTCGACTCCCACGTCGGCCGCCCTACCGAGGACGTCAGGAGGCGGACCGAGCACCTGGCGGCTCGCCTGCGTGGCTTCGTGCAGGCGGCGATGGGCGGCCTCGGCGTCGCTCGCCTGCTCGTGCAACCCGGCCGCCTCCGCCTCGGCTCGGGCGCGCCAGTCCCCGTCCAGGGCGGCCGCCTGCCCGCACACCGGGCAGTCCCCGTCGCCGTGGTGGGCATGGAGTTGGAGGGCCTGCTCGAGGATGCGGGCCACCTCCCGGGCTCGTCCCGCGTGGGTTCCCATCAGCGACGCCACATCAGCTGCCGCTGTGCGCACCTCGCCGGCCAGTACCCGTGCCCGGCCAGGATCGGGGACCTGCACCGCGCACAGCCGGCGCAGGGTCGCCACCTCGCCCTCGACCCCCGCCGCCTCGGCGCTACCGGCAAGCACCTCCTCGACGGTGTCGAGGTCCCACTTCCGCCCCGCGAGCGCAGAGTGGCAGCGACGAGCACGCTCGTCGGTCGACGCCGCCAACGTGTCGAGCAGCGGAGCCAGACTGGCTTTGACGTCCTTGGCGGCCCGCTCCCGCGCCAGGCGCTCGGTACGTAGCAGGCGTTCGGCGTCGACCAACTCCTCGAGCCCGAGGACGGCCGAGACCGCGTCGTAGAGCTTGGACGGCCCCTCGTCCAACATCGAGCTCAACTCGTTGTACGAGAGAAAGGGCCGGTACGTGTCGAGGTGCGCCGACCAGCCCAGCGCGGTCAGCGCCTCCCGCGGGCGGCCGTGGCGCTGGACCCACGCCGTGCTGTCGTGGAGGCCGGCACCGGCAGCCCACTCCCGGCGGGCGACGGTCGGTCCTGGCTCGCCCTCGACAGCGAGCTCCGCGGCGATCGCCGTGGCGCCGGCGTGGTGGAGGTTGCGCCATCCCTCGGCCCAGACCTGGGAGCGCCCCTTCCAGCGCCAGCTGTCGCCGGTGAGGAGCAGCTCCAGCGCCTCGGCAAAGCTCGACTTTCCGGATCCGTTGCGTCCCACCACAAGCGTGAGGCCGGGCCCCGGCTCCAGCTCCAGCGTCCTCGCGGGGCCCACTCCTCTGAATCCCTCGACCGTCACCGACCGCAGGTAGGCGCCGGCGGGGTCGGACTCGCTGGCGTGGTCGGCGCCGTCGGCACCGCCGGCCGCCACGCCCGGCGGCGTCTCCTCGCTCAGCCGTTCGGTCAGGGCCTCCGAACCCTCGCAGGCCGCCAGCACGATGTCCCGCACCTCGTCGCTGACCCCCGGGTCGTCGACGAGCCGGTTGAACACGACGCCGAGCAGCACGCTCTCCATCGAGGCTGCCTACCCCGAATGATGATCGTGGGTTCACGCCACGTCATACCCATCGGCGGGACGGGGACGCGCTACCACCACCAAAGGAGTTCCGCTCGCCATCACTGCGCAACGGCAATCCCATCGCCACCCTCGGCATGACGCTGAGGCTGAACCCGGCGTTCGATCAGGCAGGAACGCGGCCCGGCTGTCGGAAGACCTGATCGGAATGCCAGTTGATGTGGTGCACTGCCGGCACGGGTTGCCCGCGTTGAGGCTCGACGAGCGGCTGGCCGACGAGGCGAAGGACCAGTTCCTCCGCTGCTCGACCGCGGCCGATGAAGTGGGACGAGACCGCGATGGCGTGCTCCTCCGTCACGCCGAGCACACCGCGGTCGAGCAGCTTGTGGTGGAAGCTGCAGAGACACAGGCCGTTGTCAACGGCGTCGGGGCCGTCGAACGCCCACCAGCGCACGTGGGCCGCGTCGAGACCAACGGCCTCGGAACCGAGCCGCCCGTCGTAGCCGCACATGGCGCAGCGGTACTCGTAGGCGACCAGCACTTGCTCTCGGAACTTCGCATCCCGACGGCGAAGACGATGCGCTCGCGCCTTCGCCGCAGCGACCTCGAGCGCCTCCACGTCGATTCCAACCGCTTCACACAGGTCCCGGTGCAGCGAGTCCGGGAAGTTGGCTTCGAGTACGGATCGGACCGCGACCGCGACCAAGCGGCTGTCGGCCCTCAACGCCGCCTCGAACTCGGGGACCAGGCGGCCAGTGGCCGCTGTCGACCGAAGTCGGGTCGGTGAGGATCCGGGGCGGTCGGCCCCGGCGTGGACGACCCACAACCCGTCGGATTGCAAGTGGTGGAAGGGGTACGCCGGCGAGGTCGTTCGGGGTGGTCCGTAGTCGCGCAGGAGCCGAGCCAACTCGGGCTCCGCCTCGACGTAGCTCACTTCGGACGTGCCGCAGCGCTGCAGCCGACCAAGGGCGTACAGAAGAAGCAGGGGCTTGTGCGGGGCCCGCTCACCGCGCCGTGACCACCGACGAACGGAGGCGATCCGCTGCAGCCAGTCGTCGCCTGCGGGCACCGGGAAATGGTAAGCCCTGGGTGGTCAGCTCAGGGCACGCCGCACGTAGGCCCCAGCGTCGTGGGTTCGGCGGGGTCGTCGCGAGGTGACAACCCGGTCACCGATTCCCTTACGTTCGACACCGTCGAGCGGCTCCAACTCGATGCGGGCATCGACGCGGGTCGCCAGCGCCGGCCACCGGGCCTGGGCGGCAACGAGCCACAGAACCACAGGTCCGGCTTCGGCAAGCCGGAGCAACTTCCGGGAGTGGTTGTCCATTGGGTCCGGAAGGGCGTCCCGTGAGGCGAGCTCGACAAACGAACGCCACAACGCACTCAGGCTGTCGGGGCCCTCGATTCGCGCCTTGGCCTCCATGGCGACGACGACACGGCCATCCCTGTAGGCCAGCGCGTGGTACTCACCGACCTCGAGTTCACCTCGTCGCTCGCCCAGCCGAGGAATGCGGCCAGTTCGCCCACAGCCCCGATCTGGATCAGGTACTCGAGGTTGAGCGACACGTACATGTCGCCGCCGTAGCGATTGGCGGCGAACTCCAAATTCCGGCGTCGAGGGCGCGTAGGAACGACGCAGCCTCGTCGGTGAGCCGGCCACGCCGCCCGAGTCTGAGGTCGATCCCGTCGCGGGTGCCGAAGCGGGCTTCCACGAACGCCGCCGCACAATCGTCGAGCAGCCCCTGAAGGCGCGTGACGGGGTGCGGCACGGGGCTGGCCCCCGGTGCAAGCACCTGCTCAGGACGAGGCCCCTCAGCCCAGTGATCCAGTCGCACGGAAGTGATGGTGCCGCACCGGCGGCGCCGGCGCCCGCAGTCGCTACTTCTTGAACACGTCCTTGATCTTCTCGCCG
>JAHWJU010000167.1 GCA_019348255.1 Actinomycetota bacterium
TCCTCTGCCCGGCGATCGGGCAGCAGCTGCGCATACTCCTTGCCGTAGGCCCGCTCCGGTGGGACGACATAGCCGCTCGCGTACTTCTCCTCCTCCTTCTCGTTGCGCCCGGGCAGCTCGGAACGGAAGTACTGGATGCGGGCGTAGAAGTACTCGAACGCGCGGTGGAAGACGGTGACGTTGTCGTATTCGGGGGCCCAGCCGCTCGGCACCGTGTCCCGCCAGCGCGGTTCGCGGTTGCGCTCCAGTTGCGTCACCCGGCGCAGCGGCTTGGTCAAGGCCCCGTGCATCCGCGACAGCGTCGTCGCCGGGGTGGTGAACGGCGGGCGCTTGTAGAACGGGGTGAACTTGTCCGGGAATCCCGGCGACATGCAACCGATGCAGGCACCCCCGGCGACCATGCAGCCGCCCTTGCCGTTGATGAACCCCCGCTCGGTGATGTGACAGTTGACCACGGGCCCCCAGCAGCCAATCTCGGCCAGGCACTCCTTGCCACCGAACTCGCGGGCGAAGTTTCCCTCCTCGTACCACGCGCCGCGCGGGCAGCGTAGATGGACCGTGTCGCCGAACTGCCATGCCGGGCGGCCGAGCTCGTCGAAGTCGGGGAGCGGCCCTTGCCCGTTCATGTACTTGAGCAGGAGGGTCACCGTCTCGGTGAAGTCGTCGCCGATGGGCGGACAGCCCGGAACGTTCACCACGGGCAGTCCCAGCGCGCTCCGGTAGTCCTTGCCGAGGAAGTCCATCATGCTCATGGCGCCGGTCGGGTTCCCCAACGAGGCCGGGATGCCCCCCCAGGTGGCGCACGTCCCGATGGCGATGGTGACCGCCGCCCGGGGCGCCAGCCGCCGCACCCACTCTGACGTCGATCGGCGCTGGCGTTGATCGGCCGGCGCCCACGTGGGCAGCGACCCCTTGGCAGCGAACGGCTCGGCGCCGACGGTGAGGTGCTCGTCGGTGATGGAGCCCTCGTAGACGATGATGTACGGGGCGTCCAGGGCACCGGCATCAGCCTGTTCCAGCAGATGGGTGAAGTGGTCGCCCGACTCCATCTGGAACTGGTAGTGGTGCAGGATCATCACCGGCACGCCCGGCAGCGCCCCCGTCAGCAGTTCCTCGATCGTCGGCTCGGTGGCCCCGATGGTCGAGACGGTACAGCCGTCACAGCTCATGCCCGGCAACCAGAACACGTAGACCTTCTTGAGCGGGCCAAGCGTCTCCATGCGACCACCGGTCTCGAGCAGCCGCTGGTGGAGCTCGGCGCTGTGCGCACCAGCGACGTTGCCCATCTGGTTTGGCAGCGACCCGCTGAGCTCACCTTCGAGTGGAAGGTCCACCCGTGCCTTCATGGGGACCGAGATCATGTTTTCCATGTGCCCCTCCTAGCTCCCCTGCTCATCCCGGCGTGGGAATGCGGCTTCCAGCGCAGTGATCGCCTCTCGCAGCGACACCGTCAAGGCGTCGCCCCTCGCCGCGAGGTCACGGGTCTGGTGCTCGACGGCGCGCAGGCCCATCGTCGTCTTTTCCAACCAGTGCCGAATGCTCTGCAGTGACTTCACCACGAGGAGCAAGCCGACGAGGAGCACGCCGAGTAACGCCCACGCCGCAAGCACGGACAGGACCGTGAGCAGCGTGCTCATGGGAGCCGGTCCTCGATCCCCGGTGACACTGAGCTGGCAGGCGGTCGCCCTGCAGCCGCACCGCGAGGAAGGCCTTGGACCGCCCGCGGCAGCTGTGCTGCAACGAGCTCGAGCTGGGCGAATGACTCGTCGCTCGAGACATTCTCCGCGAGGCCGACCGCAGCGTCGCGCGACATCTCCGCCAGCCGGCGTGCTTGCTTGAGCACCCGCAGTACCAGGAACACGAACTTGATGACCAGAACGAGCAACAGCCAGGAAACGACCAGCCCGGCCCATACCAGGACATCCACTGGCCGCTCCCTACACCTCGGTCGCGGCGAGGTCGCCGGCCGCTACGTGGATGGCGTCCTGGATGCGCTCGAGGCGGCCAGCGATGCCGCGTGCCCGCTCGTCCACGACCTGAAGCGTTGCCGCCGTCTCGGCGATGAACGTTCCAGTCTGGATTGCGAAGACCAGGACGGCCAGGAGTGTCCCCATCAGGATCACGCCGAGCGCAGCTGCCGTGGCCACAACCAGCGTCAGCACACTACGAGTCCTTGTCGTCGTGTTCGGCGGAGCTGCCCAGCGCGTCTTGGAGCTTGTCCGCGAGCGTCCTGAGCGGTGGATTGCCGCCGGTGGGCTCGCCGGTGCGCTGAGCGCCTCGGGCCGCATCGCGGATCGCCACCAGGTCCCGGTTCATCTGGTCCAACGCCCACAGCGCCACCGTGTTCTGGGCCACCTGCTTGGCGGCCGTGTGTGTCCTGGCGGCGTGCCTGTCGATCCGCTGCAGGGCAGCGATCACCAGGCCGAACAACACCGCAATCAGAACCAGGGCGACCGACGCGATGGCGATGGCGAGCAACCACAGTTCCTCGCTACCCAATGAGGCGCCGACGGGCACGCTGAAACCCAGACGGCTCAGCAGGAGGATTGTCATTTCACCGTGGGCGCTTCGACACCGAGCGAAGCGCCCAACATGGCCAGCGCATCGCAATCCGCCATGGTCACCACCCTCACGCTACTCGCCGCTGTCGGGCGTCACCGCTCGACAAGCAGGTAGGGCGCCGGTCCCTACACGAGCCAGGACTGCGTCGAGCACGGCGTCGGTGTGCGGCTGCAGGTCCCGAAGCGGACGGTTCCGATGCACTCGTTCCCCCAGGTGGACCTCGGCGATGGCGTCGAGGCCGTGGCGCCGGTAGACGTCGATGAGGAGGCCGATCTCGCATCCGTAACCGTCGGCCAGGCGGATCCCGTCCAGAGTCGAGCGCGTGAGCGCACACTCTCCGGCGAGGGGTTGGGAGACCTTGGCCAGCTCTGGAAAGAAACGGCGCAACAGCGGGCGGGCCAGCAGCTCGGTGACGCGCCCCCCCTCTTCGGGCCGTCCGTGAAGGGGGCGCCGGTACGCCGCCTTCACCAGTCGGATCGTGTCGTTCGTGAGCATGGGCGCGACCAGGGCAGTGATGAAGCCGGGGAACAGGTTGGTGACGTCGGCATCGAGGAAGACGAGTATCTCTGCCTCAGTTGCTGCAACCGCGCAGGTGAGAGCTTGCCCTTTTCCCGGCCCCGTGCCGCTGGTGACCACTCGCGCACCGCAGGCCGCAGCGCGGTACCCCGTCCCGTCCGAGGAGCCGTCGTCCACCACGACCACCTCGTCGACGAGACCGGCGCCCTGGAGGTGTCGGGCGGCCGAGACCACCCGTGCGATGGTGGATGCCTCATCTCGCCCCGGTATGCACACCGCCACCTTCCGGCCCGCCTTGAAGGTCACCAGATCGGCCACGGCCGGGGCCGCACCACCGAAGCGTCTGATCGGCCGACGAGAGGTTGTGATGACGGCCAACTGCGGCGCATGAGGGCGCAGCACGGCGCCCGAGTGTGGTGGGCGGGCTTCGCTCACTTCCGGAGGTCGCCTGCGGTGACGTCGATCTGGGACGTGTGCCAGGCCGGGTGGTCACCGGAGGTCTCGACGTTGAACCCGTACTCGTAGACGAGGGCGCCACCGTAGATGGCGCCGTAGCCGACGAGTGTCCCCACGAGCAGCGACAGCACGAGGGGCAGGGGCTGCGTGAAGCCAGCGTCCCAGTCGACGAGGCGCACCACGATGTTGAGGATGACGAGCACGGTGACGGTGATCATGACCGCCATGTGCCAGTTGGCCGTGCGCCACGCCTGGGTGTGAGGCTCCGTGGACCTCCACCAGTCCCAGAACCCGGTGAGCGCCGTGGGCACGGACACGACCGCTCCGGCGACGAGGACGTGGGTCGCCGAGACGAAGAAGTCCTGGCCGATGGTGGAGTCGGAGCCGGCCACGGCCGAGGCCCCGTCGAAGACCATGGCGAAGATGTAGGCGGCGACGGGGAAGTCCGTCAGGGGCGGATGGAACGGCTTGCCGGCGAATCCCCGTAGCCCCTTGAACTTCCGGCCCTTCAGGCTGAGAGCGGGCTTGATGGAGAACCAACGTGCCATCGTCTCACCTCGTCGGGCTCACGTTCCCCGTCCCAAGCCGGCAAGGGCGAAGAACTCCTGGCGAGTGCTGGGGTCGTCGCGCACCGCTCCTCGGAGCGCAGAGGTGATCGTGGTGGAACCGCGGGCCCGTACCCCGCGCAGCGTCATGCAGCAGTGATCGGCTTCCACGATCACACCGATCCCCTCTGGTTGGACGTGGTCGTCCAGCCAGTCGGCGACCTGGCAGGTAAGGCGCTCCTGGATCTGCAGGCGCCGGGCAAACAGCTCCACCACCCGGGCGAGCTTGGACAGGCCAAGGATCCGCTGGTCGGGCAGGTAGCCGACGTGCGCGAGACCGGTGAACGGCAGCAGGTGGTGCTGGCACAGCGACCTGACGGGAATGTCACGGGCCACGATGAGCTCGTCGTAGCCGTCTTCGTTGGGAAACGACGCAAGGTCGAATGGCTCTGGCGTGAGGAACTCCGCATAGGCGCTCGCCACCCGGCGGGGGGTCTCCCGAAGGCCCTCCGACGAAGCATCGGCACCCAATGCGACGAGCAGGTCGGCGACTGCGCGCTGCGCAGCACTGACGTCGACAACGAACGGCGGGACCTCGCCGCCAGGTGCCCCAGGCTCACGTGGTAGGACCCCCACCCCTGCGGGCACGGTGGGCTTTCGATGACCGTTGCCGCTGGTTGCCCACGCCTCCTGCTCCACACCTGGCATGCCCTGCAGCACACCACTTGCCGCGCTCTATTGTCAAGGGCGCTAAGCAATAGTAACGTTCAGCCGTCCCACCCGTCCGCC
>JAHWJU010000168.1:0-3049 GCA_019348255.1 Actinomycetota bacterium
TGCCCCTGCGGCGCTCCGACGTCGACACCGACCAGATCATCCCGGCCGAGTGGCTGAAGCGGGTGGAACGTACCGGCTTCGGCGAGGGGCTTTTCTCGGCGTGGCGGCGCGATCCGCAGTTCCCCCTCAACCTGCCGCAGTACCGCGACGCGATGGTGCTGGTGGCCGGTCCCAACTTCGGGACCGGCTCCTCCCGCGAGCACGCCGTGTGGGCTCTGGTCGACTACGGCTTCAGGGCCGTGGTCAGCTCCCGCTTCGGCGACATCTTCCGCAACAACGCCACCAAAGCGGGACTGGTTCCGGCCCAGGTAGACGAAGAGGTCGTGGCTCGCCTGCAGGCGGCCGTGGAGGCGGACCCCGGACTCGAGGTGGTCGTCGATGTCGAGGCGGGTCGCGTCTACGCGCCAGCCGCTGACATCGACGCCCCCTTCCCCCTCGACGAGTTCACCCGCCACCGGCTGCTCGAAGGCCTCGACGACATCGGCCTCACCCTGCGCCACGCCGATGCCATCTACGCCTTCGAGGCGGCGCGGCCGGCGTGGCTGCCGACCACGACCACGACATGAAGCGCCGGTCAGCTTGAGGCGGCCATTCCCACCACCGGCTGGTTGAGGCGGATGTCGCCGGTGGAGCCCAGGAAGGGCGCGTTGCCGAAGGCGAAGATGCCACCGTCGGCGGCCACGAGCCAGTAGCCGGCGCCGGAGGCGGTGGGTGCCATGCCGACGACCGGCTGGTTGAGGCGGATGGCGCCCGTGGAGCCGAAGAAGCCGGCCGAGCCGAAGGCGAAGATGCCACCGTCGCTGGCCACCATCCAGTAGCCGTCACCCAGCGGCGCGGTCGCCATCCCCACCACGGGCTGGTTGAGGCGGATGTCGCCCGTGGAGCCCAGGAACGGGGCGTCGCCGAAGCTGAAGATCCCTCCGTCCGCGGCGACCAGGCGGTAACCCTCGCCCCCCGGCGGGGCCGACATTCCCACCACCGGTTGGGTGAGGGGGATGTCGCCGGTGGAGCCGAAGAAGCCGGCGTCGCCGAAGGCGAAGATGCCCCCGTCGCGCGCCACCAGCCAGTACCCCTTGCCTGTCGGGGTGCTGGCCATCCCGACGACGGGCTGGTTGAGACGCATGTCGCCGGTGGAGCCGAAGAAGCCGGCGTCGCCGAAGGAGAAGATGCCACCGTCGGCGGCCGCGAGCCAGTACCCCGCTCCGCTGGGCGTCCGGGCCATCCCGACGACGGGCTGGTTGAGACGCATGTCGCCGGTGGAGCCGAAGAAGCCGGCGTCGCCGAAGGAGAAGATGCCACCGTCGGAGGCCACCATCTGGTAGCCGCCATGGGGCATCTCCAGCACGTAGAGGCCGGAGTTGATGTCCGATATGACGATGTGGCCGGGCAACGTGTCCACCCCGACCACATAGGCCTTGGCCGGGATGGTGTTGGTGGGATCGGGCCTGTCGGGAGGAACGAAGGCGGCGATCTCGGTCGGCGTAGCCGACGTCAGGTCGAGCACCCGCACCCCGTCGGAGTACCAGGCCGCGTAGGCGCGGGTGCCCCGGGCCACCACGTGGTGCACCGAGTAGACGCCGAGGTCGGCCGGTGGGAAAACCTTCGATCGCGGCGTCCGGTAGACGCCCCGCTCGGTCGGGGCCGCCGGGTTGGTGAGGTCCAGGGCCCGCAGGCCGCCCCACTCGCCGGGGCTGTCGACCATCGCGCCGGTGACCTGCTGGCCACCGCTGCAGGTGCCCGCAGCACCACCGGAGTAGGTGGGACAGAGCGCCGTGCGCAGGGCATCGGCGTCACCCTTGTCGATCATGATGCTGGGGATCTCGAGGCCCTCCGGCACCCCGTCGGGAGAGAACGCGGCCGGCGTAGCCGGATTCGTCTGGGCGAGGATCATGGCGCGGCCCCCCAGGTCCTGGACCCGCTTGACCCGATCGGCGATGCTGCAGAACGGGCGCGGAAGGTCGGTCTGCAAGACCGGGTTCCGGTCGACGAGGGCGATCTTGCCGGCCGGGTCGGCCAGCAAGGGATCCTCGGCGATCGGTGCTTCCGCGGTGCCGCGGGCCGGGCAGGCCCGGCCCACGTAGACGATCTCCCCCGGCACCTGCCGGTCCGGCTGACGGTAGATCTGGGCCCTGTCCTCCGGGTCGAAGAGGGTGAACATGGCCTCACAGGCGAACTTGGAGCCCGCCAGCGAAGACGGCGCGTCGATGCGCAGCCTCGTGGTCGGTGCCCACCAGTCCTCCTCGCTCGCCAGGCCCACTTGACGCCCCAGGACGTCGGCCCATGTGACCGCCGACGCCTCTGCCTCCACCGCCCGCTCCTCCGGGTATTCGAAGCGGCCCAGCGAGGCCGGAGCGGCGGGGTCGGCGAGGTCGACTGCCCACACGCCCTCGTCGAGGTAGCCGAGCAGCGCCTTGGTGCCGTCGGGGCTCGTCTCGGCGTCGTGGCCGGCATAGAAGGGGCGACAACCGTTGTTCGAGTTGAAGCCGCCCCCGGCTGAAGGTTGGTCGCCGGCGGCGGGGAACGAACCCACCTGGGTGGGACTCCGCGGATCGGTGACGTCGACGACGCGCAGGTCACCGGAGGGGAAGTTCGACGCCGATGCTCCGGGCTCGGTCGACAGCGACAAAACCTTGCCGTCGGGCCGCTGGACGAGGTGCACCGAGTGCTGGGAGGCGGCGCAGCGGGCGCTGGTGGCGGTGCCGTCGCAGGGCGGAGCGGTGGTCGGTACGTTGTCGGCATCGGCCTGGTAGCGCCCCAGGAACTGCGGGCTGGCCGGGTTGGAGACGTCGTAGTACGCCACGCCCCTCTCGGCCCTGCCGCCCCTGGCGTCGCAGGCCTGGAGGGCGAGTGCCGCGAGGTCTCCGGTGAAGGCAGGGGTGCTCACCCTGATGGCGGCCACATCGATGGAGATCACTCCTGGAGCCAGCGGGATGGTCGAGGCCACCCTGGGCGCAGCAGGATTCGCGAGATCGACCACCTTGACCGAGACGTCCGGGCACGACATGGGCGTGTACCAACGCGCGTGGAACCCGAAGCTGAGGATGCCGGC
>JAHWJU010000168.1:3149-4804 GCA_019348255.1 Actinomycetota bacterium
CCAGCTCGAGCTGGTCGCTGCCCGGTTCGTGGGAGGCGGCCGAGACCGCTCCGGGATGGCTTGCCGCCGGCCCGGCCGACACCGCAACCGACAAGGCGATGAGGCTGGCGCACACCAAGGCGCCACCCCAGCGCAGCCGAAGCCTTTTGCCCGTTCCCGCTGTGGTCATCAGCCCTCCCGCTTCACGCGCGGCCCGCGCTATAGCGGAAGGATTGCAGATATTGAAAGCTCGTGCCGGCCCGACGAGCGCGCCTGCAGCTACTGGCCGGCGACCGCCAACCGGTTGACTGCCCCCAGCACCGCCTTGAAGGAGGCAGCGAGGATGCTGTCGTCCATCCCCACGCCCCAGCGGATCCCGTCGTCGGTGCGGGCCTCGACGTAGGCCACCGCGGTCGCGTCGGCGCCGGCCCCGACTGCGTGCTCGGCATAGTCGATCACCTCGACGTCGACCGACAGGTCGCCCTGGAGAGCGTGCACGAAGGCGGCGATGGGGCCCTTGCCCCGGCCGGCGATGCTGCGGCGCTCGCCGTCGACCAAGAGCTGGGCGGTGACGGAGGCGCCTTCGTCGCTCGTCGTCACCTCATGGGACACCAGGGTCATGGGAGCCTCCTCCGGGAGGTACTCGTCGAAGAAGCTGCGCCACATCTCGGCGGGGCTGATCTCGCTGCCGGTGTCCTCGGCGATGGTCTGGATGGCCCTGGAGAACTCGATCTGCAGTCGCCGGGGCAGGTCGAGCCCGTGCTCCGCCTTCATGATGTAGGCGACGCCGCCTTTGCCCGACTGGCTGTTGACGCGGATGACGGCTTCGTAGGTGCGGCCCACGTGCTTGGGGTCGATGGGCAGGTAGGGCACCTCCCATGCCGCGTAATCGCCGTCCGGCCCCGACACGGCGGCCAAGGCCTCCATCCCCTTTTTTATGGCGTCTTGGTGCGAGCCCGAGAAGGCGGTGTAGACGAGGTCGCCCACATAGGGGTGGCGAGGGTGGACGGGAAGGCGGTTGCAGTACTCGGCCACCCGGCGCAGGTCGTCGATGTCGCTGATGTCGAGGCCGGGGTCGACGCCCTGGCTGAACAGGTTGAGAGCGAGCGTGACGACGTCGACGTTGCCGGTGCGCTCGCCGTTGCCGAACAGCGTGCCCTCCACCCGGTCGGCTCCGGCCATCACCCCGAACTCGGCGGCGGCCACGGCCGTGCCCCGGTCGTTGTGGGGGTGCAGGCTGAGCACCACCGACTCCCGGTTGGGGACGTTGCGGTGGAACCACTCGATGGCGTCGCCGTAGATGTTGGGGGTGTACATCTCGACGGTGGCCGGCAGGTTCAAGATGATGGGGCGGTCCGCAGCGGGCTCGACCACGTCCATGACCGCCGAGCAGACCTCTACGGCGTAGTCCAGCTCGGTGCCGGTGAAGCTCTCGGGCGAGTACTCGTAACGCACTTCGGTGCCCGGCACGGTGTCCTCCAGCTTGCGGCACAGCTTGGCGGCGTCGACCGCGATCTGGGTGATGCCGGCTTTGTCGAGGCCGAAGACGACGCGGCGCTGCAACACCGAGGTGGAGTTGTAGAAGTGCACGATGGCCCGCGGCGCGCCGGCGATGCCCTCATAGGTCCGCTCGATGAGCTCGGGCCGGCACTGCACCAGCACCTGGATGGTGACGT
>JAHWJU010000169.1:0-1786 GCA_019348255.1 Actinomycetota bacterium
CGCCGGCGCCGGCGGCCGCCAGCGCCAGCGGCGAGGTGGCGGCACGGGCAAGGCCGGGGCGGCGACCGGGGAGGGGCTGGAGGGCCAACGCCACGGATCCTACGTCGGGGGACCGACGGCGCCCCCGATTGCCGTTCGCGGCGGATCGTGCGGCTGTGGCTACTTCCTCGTCGTCGCGCTGGCCACGTTGGAGGCGGCGCTGACGTTGCCCGCCTCGTCGTAGGCCTTGACCTGGAACTCGTACGTCGTCCGGCGAGGCAGCCCGGTGAGCAGGAAGGTGGTGCCGGCTGTCGAGGCGATCTTCGTGTAGTCGCCGTCCCCGGACCTGCTGACGTAGATCTCATAGCCGGCGGCAGTGCCGGTCGCCGTCGTGGACGCTTTCCACCTCAGCGCCACGGCTCCGGCACGGCCCCTGGCCACGAGGGAGGCCGGGGCGCTCGGTGCAGGAGCATCCTCGTCGGACGAGGGAACGTCCTCAGCAGGCGAGCCGCCGGCGTCCTGGATCCACAGGACGTCCCCACCGACCTGGCTCCAGACCCTCGGGTCCTCGCCGCCCAGCCGCCAGAAGACGGCGCCGCCCAAGCCGTGCCGATCGACGATCGGCAGTTTGGCGGCGATGGACTGGGCGTCTTCGTACCAGACCGTGTGCTTCTTGCCGCCTGCCGTGTAGGAGAACCACGGCGCGGCGTCGTTGACCGACCACTGCCGGGTGGCTCCGTACTGGCGCATGCGGGCCATGACGGTGTCGAACGTCACGCCTTCGCCGGCGGTTCCCACCCAGTCGTAGCCGTACAGCGCCATGCCCAGCTGCACCTTCTCGGGGGCGACCTGGCTGGCGGCGAACCGGGCCACGTCGTTCACCCAGCTGAGCGGGGCCACCGGGCCGGCGCCGCTGGTCGACCAGTGGTAGTCGTAGGCCATGACCCGCAGGCGGTCAACGGCCTTTCCCAGCGCCGCGTAGTCGTGAGCCTGCGGACCGCTCCAGTTGCCGGGCTCGGACGTCTTCGGGTGCACGGCGACGGTCAGCGTCTTGCCCACGCCGTGCAGGGCGGTGGCCAGCTGGGTGATGAAGGCCGTGTAGCGGTCGCGGTCGGCGGCGGCCATGTTCTCGTAGTCGACGTCGATCCCGTCGTACCCCTTGAGCGTCACAAGGTTCACCAGTGCGGTGACGTGTGCGGTCCTGTTGAGCGCGCTGGAGAGCATGGTCGTCACCCGGGCGCTGTCGAAGTTGTTGGTGATCGTCGGGATGAGCCGAACACCCCGGGACTTGACGCCCGAGATGACCACGGGATCCTCGGCGTTCGGGTACGGGACGATCGACGTCGCCGATGCCATCTCGTACCAGAAGGGAGACACTTCGGCGTAGAGGTGGGCGTTGTCCACAAACGACTGGTAGCCACGCGCCTGATCCCAGTAGGGAAGCCAGGCGGAGATCTTCTTCTGTGAAGCAGCCTCGGCGGCGGGGGCCCCCATGCCCGGAACCATGGCCGAGACGGTAGCGAGCACGCCGACGACGGCTGCGATCCGCCACCTGAGAAGACGGGGACTGGAAGACGTCATGCGGCGGTGATCGACACACGCGTCCACGACCTTGACGATTTTCGAAGTCCTGGACTGAAACAGCATTTGTGCCGGCCTCCACGCTCTGGCTGCGGAGGGTACGGCAACGACCGGCCCACGGATGAGCCCGCCGGCGGGAGGGGCCTCAGTGCCCCTTGACCCAGGTGGTGATGCGCCGGCGGAAGACCCACTGGCGCATCATTGCCTCCAGGTAGAAGTACTGGGC
>JAHWJU010000169.1:1886-4798 GCA_019348255.1 Actinomycetota bacterium
AGGTCTGCGACCAACAAGTGGACCGCATCCGGGTGCAGGGTCGTGTCGGCATCGATCATGACCACGGCGTCGGTCCACACGTGCTCGAGGCCGAAGTGCTGTGCTCCCGCCTTCAACCGCGGAGAGGTGGTTCGCAGGACCTTGGCCCCGAGGTGACGGGCGACGTCCCCGGTGCGGTCGGAGGAGCAGTCGTCCACCACGATGATCTCGTCGGGTGGGAGGCTCTGGGCCCTGAGGCTGCGTAGGGTGGCTCCGATCCACGCCTCCTCGTTGTGGGCCGGGATCATCACCGTGACCGACATCCGGCGCTCCGGCACGGGATGGTGCACTGCCTCCGGCTCGTACGTGCTGATCGCCCGCCGGCGGACCCGGACGGGGCCGGCAAGAGCCGAGATCTCTCGGATGGTCAGCTCTTCGCCGGCGAGCCAGCCGTGTTCGGCCAGCCGGGACAGCGCCTCTGCCTGCACAACCAGCCCTGATCCCGGTCGCAGGACGGTGCCTGGCAACAGTCGTGGCGCCAGGGCGCCGAAGGTCGTCCAGTCGGCGGACATGAACCCCCGCGGCGAGGAGGGTGTGGGCACGACGAGGCCGGCTCCGCCCCGCACGAGCCGGGTGGCATCCGAGAGGAACCGTCGGGAGAGGATCGTGCCGGCGGCGACGATGACCACCGGACCCCCCAGGGTCATGTCACCCACGTCGCGGTAGAGCTGTGCCAGCGCCGCCCGGGCCCCGTCCCAAGGAATGAGCTGCGTGACCCGGGCCAGGCCCTGGGCCGCCTCCGCTTCCTTGGCTGTCGGTACGGCACACCAGGTTCGATCCGGGGAGGAGCTGAGGCGGTCGAGTGTGGCACGTAGCGCGTCGGCGCCCCTGCCCCCCAGCACGATGGCACTGGGCCCCTGGCCGGTGACGTCGGCGGCGCCGAGGTCACCGTTCGCGACCAGCGTCGTGGCCATTGGGATCAGCGTTGCGCTGAGATCTGGTCGTCAGCTCCGACGGTCGACGGTTCCAGCATCCGCGGGACGGAGGGGGCGGGATCGCCTTCGTCCGGGGACCGGCCCGCCTGCGCCGGCAGGCCCCAGGAAGCCTGTGCGAGCACCCGCTCACGCAGTTGCTGGTTCTCCACCGAGAGGATGGAGGCACGGTTCTCCAGCCTCGCCACCTGGGCAGCTGACGAGGCCAGCAGACGGTCGACTTCCGCCCTCGAATAGCCGAACAAGTGACGGCGGATCGGCGCCTCGAGCATGGCCTGGCGGACCAGCATGCTCTCGAACGTCGAGCGGTTGCCTCTTCCTCCCCGGGCGCCGGCAGTCAGGGCGCGTGCCGCTTGCTCCCATTCGTCACGAGCGTGCTCCAGCTCGTGGTGGAGCGTCGGGTTGCCCTGTGTCATCTGGAGGGTCGTCAGCCGGATCTTCAACCTCGCCAGGCAGTCGACGGCGTCGTCCCACGCCGCCTGGAGGCGATCGACCTCATCCTCGAGCGTGGCCTGTGACGACTCGACCAGCGAGAGCCACTTCTGCACTGGCGCCGGATCCAGCCCCCGCCAGCTCCGGGGAAACTCACGGGCGCCGATCTCACTGGAATGCATGGGCGTGATCGGCCTTCGAGTGGGCCTGACGCCCTCGGCACCCTCCGCCGCCGCTCGCACCTCCTCGCCTTGTGCCCGCGACGTGGCGACCAGCGCGGCTGCCTCGTCCCGTGCCTGCTCGAGGATCCGTTCAGCCTGGGCGTGGGCGGCGTCGACAACGGCCGTCCGCTCGTCCTCGGCCTCGGCACGCAGTCGGCCGGCCTCGACCCGGGCTCCCTGGAGCAGAGCTGCCCGGTCGTGCTGCGCCTCCGCCCCGATCTTGTGAGCGTGCTCTTTGGCGGCGCGGACGAGCGCCGTACGCTCCGCTTCGGCCCTTCCACGAACCCGCTCCACCTCGACACGGGCCTGGTCCAGCAGGTTCGCCCGGGCCCGTTCGCCCTCGGCGCTGAGCCGGTTGGCTGTGGCCCGCGCCTCGTCGAGGAGACTGGCGGCTTGGCGTTCCCCTTCGAGCCGGAGCTGCTCGGCGTCCGACAGAGCGCCCTGCCGGAACCGTGCAGCCTCCTCCAGGAGCTCGTAGGTGATGTGCTCGGCGTCTTCCAACAGTTGGTGCACCGCGGACCTCGTCTCGGGAGGCTCTTCTGATGTCTCAGCAGGCCGATCATGCGCAAGTTGGCGCAGTCGATGGAGTGCGCGGTCGATCGACGCCGGAGCTTTCTCCGGCGACGGAGTCGCCTGTACCGGCGCGTCGAACCAATCGCGAATCGCCATCATGTCTCCAGGAGTGATCGGTGACAGAGAGACAGAGCTGAAGGGGCTACTCGAAGGGGTGACCGGCGTCTCGATGAGCACGCCGACCACGCCGCACCATGAGCGCGCCGGCGGCGACCAGGCTGCCACCGAGGAGGGAGAGTTGGCCGAGGACGGCGGCGCCGGTTGCCGGGAGCTGTCCGGCGCCCTGCGCCACTGCTCGGGCGCCGGTGCGCACCGCGGCCGATCCGAGGACGACCGCACCACCCAGCTGGACGGGGGAGGGGGAGACTGACATCGCAACTCCTTTTCAAGAAAAGAGGGATACGCCGTTCTAAAGATCCGAAGGCGATGTGCCGATTGTGGGAGTGCGATTGCCATAGGTGGCCAACTGCGATGCCACCAACAGTAGCGACCTTTGCGCCGTCAGCGGGGTCGCCGGAACGCGCTGTAAAGGAAATGTCATCCGAAATGTCGCGGTCGCCCACCCTGCGTGGTCGGGACCGTCAGTTCGGCCCGCTGCCCCCCGGTAGCCTCTGGGAGGTGAGCGACGTGTCGGACCTGGGGGTGCTGGGCCGGCGGGCCAAGGTGGCCGCCGGCGCCCTGGCGCTGGTTCCCACCAGCGACAAGGACCTTGCCC
>JAHWJU010000170.1 GCA_019348255.1 Actinomycetota bacterium
ACGCCCAGGACTGGGCCGAGATGATGATGCGGATGTACATCCGCTGGGCCGAGCGCCGGGGCTTCGCCTACGAGATCGAAGACGTGTCAGCGGGGGCGGAAGCGGGGATCCTGTCCGCCACGCTGCTCATCAAGGGCCGCTATGCCTACGGCCTGCTCTCGGCCGAGAAGGGGACGCACCGGCTGGTGCGCATAAGTCCCTTCGACGCGCAGGCCCGTCGGCAGACCTCCTTCGCCTCCCTCGACCCCACGCCGTTCATCGAGGATCTGTCCGACGAGGTGACGATCGAGGAGAAAGACCTGCGGGTGGACACCTACCGCTCGTCGGGCGCCGGCGGCCAGCACGTCAACGTCACCGACTCCGCCGTGCGCCTCACCCACATCCCCACCGGCATCGTCGTCAGCTGCCAGAACGAGCGCAGCCAGATGCAGAACAAGGCCCGCGCCATGCAGGTGCTGGCGGCCAAGATCGCCGAGCGGCAGCGGGACGAGCGCAGAGCCGAGATCGACGCCATCTCCGGACCTGCCTCCCAGGCCGGGTGGGGGAACGCCTTCCGTCACTACGTCCAGGCCCCCTACCAGCTGGTCAAGGACGACCGCACCGGCTACGAGACGGGCAACGTCCAGGCGGTCCTCGACGGCGACCTCGACCCGTTCATGGAGGCATGGTTGCGGTGGCGCCGGGGCCAGATGGAGGGCTAGGCCACGGTCAGCCGAGCCGCCGGCGCGGCGCTGCCGACCCACTCCCCACCTGAGAGGTGAGGCCCGAGACCGCCATCAGCAAAAGACCGGTGGCCACCGCCACTTCCGTCGACACCTCTCGCTGGCGGGGGGAGCCGACCATCGGGCGGGTGCGGACCGCGGCCGGCGCCGGCGCCGGCGCCGGTGCGGCGCTGGGCGCGGAGGGTGGGATGGTCGGAGGAAGGGGTGGGGGTGTCGGCGCCGGGGCCGAAGGGGCCGGGCGTCGGGGCGGCGCCCTCCTCGAGCCCTCGGCCCCAGCCGGCGCCGGCGCCGGCTCTGACGGGGCGGTTGCCGGCGCCGGCGTGGACCGCCGGAACACCTGGGAGACCCAGATGAGCCCGTCGCGCTGAGCCACGCCCACGCCCACCTCGGTGACGCGTGTGCTCAGGATCTCCCGTCGGTGGCTGTCGGACCCCATGAACGCGTCGTGGATCGCCTCCACGGTGTCCCCCTTGCCCACGTTCTCGCCCACGACGTCCCAGTTCTGCACCTGCTCGCGCAGGTCGGGGTTGTGGTAGAGGCGCCCTTCCCCGGCCATCCGCTCGGCGTGGGAGCGCGCTACTTCGGCCAGGTCGCCGGCTCGGCGGTAGGGGGCGACGCCGGCGGCCGCCCGCTCTTTCGCGATCAGGTCGGTGAAGGCGGCTTCGGCTGCGGCCGAACTGGTGGAGTGGGTCCCGGCGCGGGCGGCCCAACCCGCCAGGAGAACCGCCATGACCACAGCGACGACCACCAGCAGTGGGGCCCGCCTCCACACGGGTAGAGCTTCGACAGCCACCGATGATTCCCTTCCCGGGGCCGGCCTTGCTAGCCTCTACCCGCTGCGTACCCGTCTGAGCGAGGCGCGCTCCCCAATTCTCCCATGATCCGACTTGATCACGTCACCAAGTCCTACAAGGGCACGACCGTCGCCCTGCGCGACTGCTCGGTGGAGATCGCGAAGGGGGAGTTCGTCTTCCTGGTCGGCCCCTCCGGATCGGGGAAGTCGACGTTCCTGCGTCTGTTGACCAAGGAGCAGGAACCCGACGCCGGCAGCATCTGGGTGGCCGGCAAGGAGATCAACACGCTCAGCCACTGGAAGGTCCCTTACCTGCGCCGCAACATCGGCTGCGTGTTCCAGGACTTCCGCCTCCTGCCGAACAAGTCGGTCTACGAGAACGTCGCTTTCGCCCTCGAGGT
The DNA here is from genome assembly GCA_019348255.1 of Actinomycetota bacterium. GTDB lineage: Bacteria > Actinomycetota > Acidimicrobiia > Acidimicrobiales > CADCTF01 > JAHWJQ01. Next base: position 1,917 of record JAHWJU010000170.1, read on the forward strand.
GATAGGCCGGCCCAAGCATGTGATCTCGTCACAGGTGCCCCAGATCCTCGACCTGGTGGGGTTGTCCAAGAAGATGGAGAACCTCCCCACCGAGCTGTCGGGCGGAGAGCAGCAGCGGGTGAGCATCGCTCGGGCCTTCGTCAACCGGCCCCTCATCCTTCTCGCCGACGAACCGACCGGGAACCTCGACCCCAACACCTCGGTCGGCATCATGCGCCTGCTCGACCGCATCAACCGCACCGGTACCACCGTGGTCATGGCCACGCACGACCAGGGCATCGTGGACTCCATGCGCCGTCGGGTGATCGAGCTCGATCGGGGCACGGTCGTGCGCGACCAGGCCCGTGGCGTCTACGGCGTCGGTTCGTGACGGCAACTCGCCCGGCTCCGACCGAGCGGGACCACTGGCGTCGCCAGCTCTTGTTGACGCTGGTGGCCGTGGCCGGGGGCATCGTCTCGCTGCGGCTCATGGCGCTGAGCGTGGCCCGTGAGCGCGACGTGTACCTCGTGATCATGGCCGACGGCAGCCGTGTCCGCAGCGCCAGCTACCTGGTGACGTTGTGGCCGGCCGCCGTCGCCCTCGCCGCCGCGTTCGGCGTGTTCGCCTCGCTCGTGGTGCACACCTACCGGGTCGCCCGGTTCACCTTTCGCTCCGACATCGAGCCCAGCCCCACAGGAGAGCTGCCATAGATGGCGATATCCGTCGACTACGTCGTCCGTGAGACGGCTACGAACCTGCGTCGCAACCTGCTGATGACCACGGCGGCCATCCTCACCGTCGCCGTCTCGCTGTCGCTGGTGGGGGCCGCGTTGCTGCTGAGGCAGGGGGTGACGCGGGCGACGCTGCAGTGGCAGGGCGGGGTGGAGCTGAGCATCTTCTTGAACCCGGACATCGCCGCCACCCAGCGCGACGCCATCAAGACGCAACTGGACGCGATGCCCGAGGTCCGACGGGTGGCCTACGTCGATCAGGAAGCCGCTTACGCCGAGTTCAAGCAGATGTTCGCCAACTCGCCGGACATGGTGGAAAGCGTCAGCGCGAAGGACCTGCCCCCGTCGTTCCGGGTGGTGCCCCGCCAGCCGGAGTTGACCGAGATCGTCGGTCAGCGCTTCAACAAGCGCGAGGGGGTGAAGGAGGTCGTCTACGCAGAGGACATGGTGGAGACCCTCATCAACTTCACCGACTTCCTGCAGAACGTCATCTTCGCCGTGGCCGGTGTGCTGTTGCTGTCGGCGGCGCTGCTCATCCTCAACACCATCCGCATGGCCATCTTCGCCCGGCGCCGCGAGGTGGCCGTGATGAAGCTGGTGGGCGCCACCAACTGGTTCATCCGGGTGCCGTTCATGTTGGAAGGCATGGTGCAGGGGCTCGTGGGGGCGGCGGCGTCGTTCCTGATGCTGGTGGTGAGCCGTGGGCTCATCGCCAGCGCCCTGGAGGGCAACCACCTCATCGAGCAGTTCGTGGTGTCCAGCGCCGATGTGATGGGGACCGGGTTGTTCATCCTGGCCATGGGCGCCCTGGTCGGTGGCGCCGGCTCGGCCCTGGCCGTGAGCCGGTTCCTGGACGTCTAGCCGCCGGGGGCGTCTGGCCGGCGGCCGGGACGCCCCGCGCCGCCCGTCAGTGCATGGTGCGGGTCCGGGAGGTGTCGGCCTCCCCGGTGGTTCCGTCGCCGGTGATCAGCGTCTCCTCGCCGGTGCGATCGCCCCGTGCCTTCTCGGACTGGCGGTCGCGCAGGTCGACGGTGCGGGTGTCGTCGGTTCTGGGGGCTTCGGTGGTGGGCGACCCCGCAGTGGTCCCTACCGTGGGGTCGAGAGCGCGGGCCACGAGCTTGCCGTGCCACCGCTCACCCGCCAGCCCGCCGCCCAGCGCCCCGAGCAGCATTGCGGCCAGCGCGCCCAGTCCGGCCGCGGTGCCGATGGCGCTCCACTCCGATCCCGTGGTGGGTACGCCGATGCTGCGGAGGTTGGCGGCAAGGGCCTCGGTGTCGGCCTGGGCACCGATGGCTGCGCCGATGCCTCCGGCCACGAGGATGCCGAGCACGAAGACGAGCAGGCCGTTCATCGCACCGGCGCGGCGGGCCATGCGGCCGGCGACGTAGCCACCGAAGAGGTAGGCGAGGAAGAGGCTGAGCCCCACGGCAATGCCGCTGCCGATGCCCAGCTGGCGCCAGTCATTGGTGCCGAGTTGGGTGGTGTCGAAGCCGATGGCGCCGAGAACGGCGCCCACTACGGCCGCGATGACGGCAAAGGCCCCGTAGGCGACGAGCACCCCGGCCAGGATGCTCACCAATGAAGCGCTGCCGAGTCCCGCATCCTTGGCCAGTTCCATGCGGTCCCTGCGGTTTTCGGGTGATGTGTTCCTGCGCATGAGTTCCTCCTTGGGCAACTCGCTGTGAGTGGTGTTCCCGGGTTGGGGACGGCTGTAACCCCCGACCGGACGGCCGGCCGCGCCCGCGTCAGCCGCGGCGCGGCGCCTGCTCCTGCGCCCCTACCATCTTGTGTGTGGATCCGAAAGGCGGGGTGCTTCCGGTCGACGCACTGAACGCGCTGGAGCGGCTGCCCGTCGCCGTTGCGCTGGTCGACCCCGAGGGCCTGGTTCGCTACGTCAACCCTGCGGCCGAGCGGCTGTACGGCTTCCGGACCGAAGAAATCGTCGGCCAGAGCGCCCTCGCCTTCAGCGTGGCCCCCAGCGACACGGCGCGGGCCGCCGACCTCATGGCCCGGCTGCAGCAGGGCGAGAGCTGGTCGGGCCGGTTCCCGGTCACCCGGCCCGACGGCACCCGTTTCACGGCCTGGCACGCGGTGGTGCCGCTGCTGGACGAGCA
>JAHWJU010000050.1 GCA_019348255.1 Actinomycetota bacterium
CGGTCGTCGCCGGCGGCCAGGTTGACCGCACGGGTCGCGGCCAGCGGGACAGCGGTCTGGTAGCCGAGCCGCCGAGCGTCGAGTGCCGTTTCCTTGACGCAGACATCTTGCGCCAGCCCCACCACTACCACGCCGGTGATGCCGCTCTCCTGGAGGGCCGCGTGCAGGTCGGTCGACTTCACCTCGCCGGTCTCCACGTCCCGTGCGGTGAAGCCGGAGTAGCCGTCCTCGCCGCCGGTGCCCTTGCGGATGACGGGCCCGTCGACGTCGAGGTCAGGGTGGAGCTGTGCGCCCCAGGTGCCGGCCACGCAGTGGACGGGCCAGATGCCGCCGTCCTTTTGGAAGTGCGGGGTCGAATCGGGGTGCCAGTCCTGGGTGTAAACGACCAGCGCCCCCGCGGTGCGAGCTGCGGAGGCGAGCTGGTTGATGGTGGCGATCACCTCCTCTCCTCCGGTCACGTACAGCCCGCCGGTCGGATCGGCGAAGTCGTTCTGGACGTCGACGACGACGAGCGCGGTCTTGGGATCGAAGCGAGTGGTCGTCGTTTGGGTCATGGCGCCTCCTCCGAACGCTGTTGCGCATCGAACTCTTCGGCCAGCTGGCAGATGCGGGAGGAGACGCGCAGCGGATGACTGGTGGGCGCGCTCAGGTGCTTCAGGCGCGGGGGCAGCGTGGACCACTCGTGCTCGAACCGACCGTGGGCTTCGGCCAGGCTCACCTGCCCCTCCGGAGTACGGCGCCCGTCGTGCATGACCTCGGTCAGGAGCGGTCGCCATGCGGGGCCGGGTGGCGGCTCGACGGCGAGGGCGAGGGTGTCGCTCGACCAGTCGTGGGCTCGCCACACCTGCTTGGCACCGGGCCAGGTCTCCTTGCCGGTCGACGTCTTGCGGACGGGCCGCCCGTCATAGCTCACCAGCTTGTAGACGGTGTCGAGAGTCGGCGCGTCGACGGAGACGCCGAGGGCCGAGCCGACGCCGAATCCATCTATGGGCGCAGCCTCCTCCCCGACCAGGCGATCGATCTCGCGTTCGTCCAGCCCCCCGCTGACGAACACCCGCAGGGCCGGGAACCCGCTCTCGTCGAGGCGCTGCCGCGCGTAGCGGGCCAACGCCGCCAGGTCCCCGGAATCGAGGCGGATCCCGCTGATCTCGGTGCCGTTGCGGCGGCATTCGCCCGCCACCTCGATGGCGCGATCGATGCCGCGGTAGCTGTCGTAGGTGTCGACCAAGAGGACGGTGGTGGTGCCGAAAGCGCTGGCGAAGGCTCTGAACGCGTCAGTCTCCTGGTGGTGGGCCTGGACGAACGCGTGGGCCATCGTCCCGACGGCTGGAAAGCCGTAGCGGTCGGAACCAGCCACGTTGCTGGTGCCGGACAGCCCGACGAGCCGGCCGACGCGGGCCAGCTTCATTCCCGCGTCGACGCCGTGGGCGCTGCGCAGCGCGAAATCGGCGACGGCCCGGCCGGCGGCGGCGTGACGGCAGCGGGCTGCCTTGGTGGCGAGCGTGGTCTGGAGGGTGATCTGGTTGAGCAGAAAACTCTCGGCCAGCTGCGCTTCGGCGATGGCTGCGTCGACTTCCAGGATCGGCTCGTGGGGAAACACGATGGTGCCCTCCGGGACAGCCCTCACATGACCCGTGAAGCGCAGCTCGCCGAGCCAGCTCAGGAATTCGTGGTCGAACAGGCCCAACCGCTCGATCACCGCCAGCTCCTCGGCGCCGAAGGAAAGCTCTTCGAGCCACGACAGAGCGTCGTCGAGTCCGGCTGCGACCAGGTAGCTCCGTCCCGGTGGGATGGCCCGCGCGAAGAGGCTGAAGGTCGCCGGCCGATACGCCATGCCCTCGCGCCGGTATGCGTCGGCCATGGTGAGCTCGTAGAGGTCGACCACCAGGGAATGGGAGTGCATCTGCCCTCGAACCGGTGTCGGTTCCATCCGTAAGGGTCATCATACCCTCACGTCACGTCAGGTTAAGAAGCTGTGGTCAGAAGCAGCGGAGAGCCGGCCTCGTCCCTCCCTCAGGTCGCACCGCCGGCGGGTGCCGAGACGAGCACCTGCTCCGCCTGCGGCCCGAGCTCGCGCAGGCGCCGACGCATGCTCTCCGCGAGCGAGATGGGGACCACGACCTCCAGACGTTCGGCGACCCGCCAAGATCCGCCTTCCTCCACCAGGGCACCGGTCGAGACTGCGGCGGCCAGAAGCTCCTCCACCATGAACGGGACTCCGTCCGCGCGCGCTGCGAACGCGATCACGTCCTCTGACAAGTCGTTCGTGCGGAGACATGCCGCCACCATCGCCTCCACTTCGCTCCGGTCGAGCGGTCCCAACGGGAGGACGCTGCCGGCGCGACGGGAACGAAGCGATCGCGCCAGCGCCATTCCCGCCGGATCGTCACGAACCGTCACCACGCACAGGACGCGCTCAGTTGCCAGGTTGTCGGCCAGATAGTCGACGATGGTGGCCGTCTCGGCGTCTGCCCAATGCAGGTCCTCGAGCACAACAAGCGCTCCCCGGTCGGCTGCTGTCGCCCTCAGGAATCGCAGCACGGCTTCCGCGACCGCCACGTGTGACTCGTCGAGTGGACCGTGATCGTCGCTTCGCCACTCCGGGATCAGACGGGCGAGCGTCGACCGGAACGGCCCCACCTTCGATGGGTCGGGTGCCGTCCCCGTCCTGACTGCCGAGCACAGCGCTTCGGCGAGGGGACGGTACGCGGCCGGTGCCGCCACTTCGACAGCCCGCCCCTGCAGCACCGCCAGGCCCCGCTCGGTCGTCCCGGTGGCGATCGTGTGGGCCAGGCGAGACTTGCCGATGCCGGCCTCCCCCATCAAGACGACAACGCCGCCGTGGCCCGCGGTCGCGCTCTCCAAGGATTCACGAACTCGAGCCAGCTCCATGCCGCGGCCGACGAGCGCGAGTGACACGCCAGTTCCCTGGGTCCCCGTACCTCCCGACCGCTCGGCCACCACCGATATTGTTGCCGTACCCGGCGCTGGCGCTCGGTGAGCCCGTAGGCGAGCGCCACGAGGGGCGCTACGTCGCCGGCGGCGGCGACTGGAGGTTGACCGCTGTTCGCCCTGCACCATCACCGGCCAGCGGCGCTCGTCGCCGCCGGTCATGTCGTTCGCGGGATGACGCTCCTGGAGGAGGTCATGGTGGCTTGACCGCCGGCGAGCTGTCGCCGATCCCGACTGGCTCGTCTACTGCGCTGTCATCGAGGCAGGCCCCGCGCCACCCTGGGCTGGTGGCGCCCTCACCACTGGGCGGCGCGCTTCAGCCGTGCAGAGGCCGTGCGCCTCGTTACGCGACCTCCTCGACCGTGACACCGCGCCAGAACGCCACTCGGTCGGTGATCTCGGCTGCGGCTTCCTTCGGTTCCGGGTAGTACCAAGCGGCTCCCGGATTGCGGTCGCCCTCCACCACGACGTCGTAGTAAGACGCGACGCCCTTCCAGGGGCAGGTGCTGCGTTGATCGCTCGGTTGCAGGTGTTCGCGACGCACAGACCCTGCCGGGAAGTAGTGGTTGCCTTCCACTACGACCGTGTCGCCGCTCTCGGCCAGCACGGCCCCCTTCCATTTCGCGCGAACCGTCACGTGTCTCCTCCAGGCTGTCGGATCAGTACCGCATTCCCACGGCCGACCCCTTCCATGCCTGCGGGATGTAACGGGCCGGTCACATGCTGCCGATGCCGCTCGGGCCGGGGTCACGACCGATGACGCCGTGACCGAGGCACAAATGCGCTGCCCCCGAGGCGGTCGCTACGGCCGGACGCCGGCGCCGCGCTGGCGGACGTGGTCGATCAGCCGGCAGGTGCCGGGGCGGGACTCCGGGAGTTCGTCCGCCAAATCCTCGAGGGTGACGAGCTCGTCGCGCAGGGCGGTTAGCTCGGCGAGGCGCCGGTCGATCTCGGCAACCTCGCGGCGCAGCACGGTGCGGACATAGTCGCACGGGCGGTCGCCGCGCTCGCGGAAGGCGAGGATCTCTCGGATCTCGTCGAGGGTGATCCCGAGGCGCTGCGCGGTCTTGATGAAGGTGAGCCGCTCGACGTCGTCCTCGTCGTAGAGCCGGTAGCCGGAGGGAGTGCGCTCGGGCTCGGGCAGGAGGCCGATGCCCTCGTAGTAGCGGATGGTCTTGGGGTTGATCGCCAGCCGCGCCGCGAGCTCGCCTATCCGCATCATCGCCTCCGGTCCAGCTTTCCCTTCGGCTGGAAGGGTAGGCCGTCGCTGTGGGCCGGGCACGGTGGGATCCACACCGCCACACTCTAGCTTGACCTTCCATTCAGATGGAAGGTCTACCGTTGTTACCAGACCTTCCCCCTTCGTGAGGAGCACGGCATGACACCCCTCTCCCTGACCCTGAGCGGCATGAGCTGCGCCGGCTGCGAGCAACGGATCGCCAACGTCCTCGGGCGGCTCGACGGGGTCGGCAGCGTGCAGGCCGACCACCGGGAAAGAACAGTCCGCCTCGACTACGACCCGTCCGTGGTGACGCCGGAGACAATCAGCGCCCGTCTCGCCGGCGCCGGCTATGCACCCATCCAGGTGGCCGCCCGATGACGACGGCGGCACCCGACACCGAGCAGCTCTGGGCCGAGGAGCCGAGCCACCTGGAGGGGCACGCCCGGATCCGGGCGCGCATCGCCGGGCTCCACTGCTCGCTGTGCACCGGGACGATCGAGAAGGCGCTTGGCCGCCAGCCTGGGGTGGACAAGGTCGCCGTGAGCCTCACCCATGAGCAGGCCCTGGTGGACTATGACCCGCGCGTCATCGCGCCGGCCGACATCGTGACCACGCTCCGGGACATCGGCTACGACCTCTACGACCCCCGCAAGCTGCGGCCGTTCGAGGAGGAGGAGGCCGACCTCGTCCGGGAAGGGCAGCGGCTCCTCGTAGCCGTCGCCGCCAGCCTCGCCGCCATCGCGCTCATCGCCAACGTCACCGGCGTCTGGTCGGTGCTCGTGCCCGCATCGGTGGTGGCGCTGATGGTCCCGGTCTCCTACGCCATCCTTCGTCCTGCCGGGCGAACGAGGGCCGCCGCCGGGGCGATCGCCCTCGTCACCCCCGGAGTGGCGGCCATCGCCGGCCGGGCCACGGGGCTCATCGGGGAAGCGGCGGCGGGGTGGATCACCGGCGCCCTCGCGTCCGGCGTGGTGTTCGGCGTCGCCCCGCACATCCTGCGCATGGCCTACCAGTCGGCACGGCGAGGCATCCTCAACCAGCACGTCCTGTTGGAGGTGGGCGCCTTCGCAGGCATCGCAGGTGGGCTCATCGGCCTGACGGAGATCCTCGACGACTACCCCACGGCACCGTTCTTCGCCGTGAGCGTCCTCGTGGCGAACTACCACATCTTCTCGGAGTGGCTGTCGCTCCTCGTCAAGACCCGCTCGAGCCAGGCCGTCAAGAAGCTGCTCGACCTGCAGCCGGACACCGCCCGCGTCGTCGGCGACGACGGCGAAGGCGACGTCGCAATCGCGGAGGTGCAGGTCGGCGACCGGGTCCGGGTCCGACCAGGCGAGCGGATCCCCGTCGATGGGAAGGTGGAGCGCGGGCACTCCGCCGTCGACCTCGCACTGGTCACCGGTGAACCGGTGCCGGTCGAGCGGTCCGTGGGTGACGAGGTGATCGGCGGGTCGATCAACGGCGACGGCACCCTCGTCGTCCTGGTGACGAAGGTGGGCGCCGACAGCTTCCTGGCCCAGGTCGTCCGCCACGTCGAGGACGCCCGCGCCCTCAAGCCCGGCATCCTCCACCTCGTCGACCGTGTCCTGCGCGTCTACACCCCGACAGTGCTCCTCATCGCAGCGGGCGCACTCATCGCCTGGTTTGCCGGCACCGCGTTGGTCGACGGCGATCCCGACGTGCGCAGAGCGGTCTTCGCCGGCATCTCCGTGCTCGTCATGGGCTACCCCTGCGCCGTCGGCATCGCCGCACCGCTAGCCATCGTGCGCGCTGCCGGCGAGGCGGCCGACCTCGGCGTGATCATGCGCACTGGCGAGGCGTTCCAGACCTTCGGCCAGATTCGCCAGGTCGTGCTCGACAAGACCGGCACCCTCACCGAAGGTCGACCCGCCGTACGGGACATCGTCCCGGCCGTCGAGGGCGCAGGTGACGATCTATTGGCTGTCGCCGCCGCCGCCGAAAGCCCCTCGCAGCACCCATTGGCCCGGGCGATCACCGACGCCGCCCGCGCCCGGGGACTGGCCGTGGGTGATCCGGACCACTTCGAGTCGGTCACCGGCTTCGGGATCGACGCAACCGTCGGAGGACGTCGGGTCCTGGTCGGCCGGGCGCAGTTCCTCACCGACCGCGGCGTTCCGGCCGGTGACGTGTCCGCCGCCGTCGAGCCCTTGGAGCGGGCGGGCCGCACCGTGGCCGCCGTCGCTGTCGACGGCGCCTTCGCTGGCGCGATCGCCCTCGGCGACGACCTCCGGGCCGATGCCGTTGACGCCGTCGCCCGCATGCGCACGGCGGGCATGCACCCGGTCCTCGTCACCGGTGACAACGCCGAGACCGCGCGCGCCGTGGCCCAGCAAGCAGGCATCGACGAGGTCCACGCCGGAGTCCTTCCCGACGCCAAGGCCGACATCGTTCGCCGGCTCCAGGCCGACGGCACCCGCGTCGCCATGGTCGGCGACGGCATCAACGACGCCCCAGCCCTCATGCAGGCCGATGTCGGCATCGCCATGGGCGGCGGCACCGACATCGCCGTGGAGTCGGCCGACGTCATCATCCTGCGCGACGACGTCTCTGCCGTGCTCACCGCCCGGGACATCAGCCGATCCAGCTACCGGCGCACACGACAGAACGTCGCTCTCGCGTTCCTGTTCAACGGCGTCGGCATCCCGCTCGCGGCCACCGGCCTCATCCAGCCGGTGTGGGCGATGATCGCCATGGCGCTGTCCGTCACGACCATCTTCGTGAACTCACTGGGCGGCCGGCCGTCCCTGCTGTTCCAGGCCATAGGCAGTGTGGGACGTACGACGCCCGCCACCTCCGAGCCGTGACCCCTGTGGGTCGAGTGGGCGCTGTGCGGAAGGAGCTCCGCCGACAGCGGCCCCGGCGGCCGGCGAGGACTTCGGCCCGCAGCGGGTTGGATCGCCGTCAGCGGGGTTGCGTATCCGCTACTGATTCCGCTCCCGCGCCCAGGTGGCCAGCTGCGTGCGGTTGCTGAGCCCCAGCTTCGTCAGCACGTGACGCACGTGCGTCTCGACCGTTCGCACCGACAGGTGCAGCTGCACGGCGATCTGCTTGTTCGCGAGCCCGTCGGCGACGAGCCGGACGACCTGGAGCTCGCGCTCGCTGAGGCCACTCGGCTCGCTCGCCCTGGATCGGCCGCTTCCGAACGCGACCGCCACTGCGTCCTCCGCCGTGAGCCGCGCCCCAGACGCCCACACCGCCTCGGCGTCGGCACCCAGCGCGGCTTCGCACGCGGCTCGCACCCGATCGCCGACATCCCGGAAGTATGGCGGCAGTTCGCCCCCACTCCGGGCACGGATTCCGAATGCCGCAGCGGTGACTCGGAGCGCCCGCGCCGGATCGCGCTGGTGGAAGGTGTTCGCCTCATCACCGGTGAGCCGCGCATCGGGACGACCCGGCTGGCGAGCGAGCTGATGGGGTTCGCCCTGGCCCACGGGCGCCGAGTGGCACGGGGAAGGGCCGCGGAGGAGGCCGAGGCGCATACTGCTCTAACGTCAGAAGAGAGTCGCTGCCCCCCTCGTCCAACCCTCACGTAGGGGTAGACTGGGGGCATGAGGGGCAGCGCCAGATGAAGGACGACCACCATCAGATCGGAGAGGTCGCCGATGCCGTTGGCCTGTCGTTGCGGACGATCCGGCACTACGAAGAGGTGGGCTTGGTCCTGCCGTCGGCGCGCTCCGCGGGTGGCTTTCGCCTCTACACCGACGACGACATCGAACGTCTTCGCCTCGTCAAGCACATGAAGCCGCTCGACTTTTCCCTCGACGAGATGCGCGACCTCCTCGAGCTGCGCGAGCGCCTTGCGGGGGGCGTCGCCGGCGAGGATGAGCGGTCGCAGCTGCAGCAGCGCCTGGCGATGTACGCCGCCGCCGCCGACCAACGGTGTGAGGTCCTCCGCGGCCAACTCGCCTCGGCCGAAGCTATGGCCGACATGCTCCGGAAGGAAGCCCGGCAGCGGTCGTCGTCGCGTCAACGCCGGTGACGGCGCGCCGTCCGTGCTCCCAGGGACGAGCGGATCGAGGCAGAGGCGGCGAGTTCGGCGCCGCCGTCGAACTGTCGTCCACGCCGTACAAGGTCGCCCGCCGCACGGACAGCGAAACGGCCGATCTGCTGAAGGGGAACAGCGGTGTGCGAGTCCTTGCCCGGCGAGATGGCACGCCCCTCGCCCTGTTCGAGAACCCGTACCGACTGCAGCGTCTCGATACCGAGCACCCGACGTGGCGCCTCGAAGCCATCCTCGGGGGGACCTGATGGACGACCTCGTCTGCCCGAACTGTCATCGCGACGACGATCTCGCCGGCGAACGTCGAGGTGAGCTCATCCGCATCACCTGTGCGACGTGCAACCTCACCTGGGACCGCGATCCGTCGCCCCGCTGCAAGACCTGCGGGAACCGTGACGTTCGCGTCGCCCCGAAGGCGGTCTGGGAACGTGTGCGCGGCAACCAGATCATCACTGTCGCCCTCACAACCGTCCACCTGTGCTCCACCTGCGACGCGGACACGCTCCGGGCTTGGCTCAACAGCGGGACGCCGATCGCCCCGGACGAGAATCCCGCAGCCGGCCTGAAATAGGAGCTGATCGGGGGCGTCGTCGACGGGCGCCCGAAGGTCAGAGATTGCCGACGTGGCCGTCGAAGCCCAAGAGGCGCAGGGTAGGAAGGACCGGCTCAGACGGAGCGAGCACCGCGACCCCGATCCGCCCGAACGTTCAGCCCGCTCGATGGCGAAGGAACTCGACCGCCTTCTGCCACGCCCGCGCCGAAAGTTGTCGGTCCGCGTCGGGTACCCCGCCCATGTCGATGCCGGGAAATTCAAGCCCCACGGTGTCGGGGGTGATGAGGTGCCCGGCACCGGCGCCGGAGATGTGCACCACGTCGTGCGCCCGTCCGTGCGCCTGCATGCGCCGGACGACCATCTGCGCCATCTCCTCGGAAGGCCACAACTTGTCCTCCGTGCCGCTGACGAGGAGCACCCGTCCGGAGAACCGCTCGAGGGGGATCGCCTTGCCGTCTGCGTCGCCGTCGGCAGGGCATTCGTAGCATGGCAGCAGGACAAGGCCCCGTTCCGACTCCCGGGGCGCTGCCTCGGTGAACACGCACGGGAGCGGCTCGCCCCCCAACGACCAACTCGACCTGCGGGGCCTGCTCCCATCGTCGCCGCCGGGTTGGGACCCGTACCAGGCGACGGCGCTCGGCGACCATGCCAGGACCGCCCGCACCGGTCCGGGGTCGTACGCCGCGGCCGCAAGCGCGAGCTCAGCGCCCTTCGAGTGACCGGCGACGGCGACCGGGAGCCCGAGCTCGCGTTCGAGCCAGCTGGCGGCGGACGAGACGGTCTCAAGTGGCACCTCGACGATCCCGTCCTCGCCGAACCACCGGATGGCGAGGGCGTCGAAGCCCTCGCCGGCGAAGCGTTGGGCCCAGGCATCGCGTCGCTGCCCGTCGGCGCCATGGAGCACCAGCACCGCGACGCCAGCACTCTTGACGGCGCGGAACAGCGCACCGTGGAACGGCGGCGCCGTCACGATGTCACCACCCGAGCTGCCGTGCTGACCGCCCCCGTCGTGCGGCTCCATCAGCCCTGCGGGATCTTGGCGAAGTCCCACGTCACCCTCCTCTCGGGGTGGAAGCGGATGCGGGCCCGGTCTCCCAGCCCAAGGCTGGTCAGGATCTTGTACGTCTCTGCCGCCTCGGCCGGGTCACCGACGTATCGGCCGAAGTGGCGGGCGTACTCCTCGGCGTCAGGCGGCTCAGGCGTGGCCTGTGCATGCCCCGTGTAGTGGACGCCGGCATAGGGCTCGTCCACCTTGTCGATGAGCACCGAGGCGCGGGGATCGCGACCGAGGTTGCGGACCGCGTCACTGTCCTGCCACGTCGTGAACAGCACGTCGCCGTTGTCGTCGACGGCGTACGTGAGCGGCGTCATCCGGATCGAGCCGTCCGGATTGTGGGTGGCGATCTTCGCCACCCAGAGCCCCTCCCGCAGGAACGTTTGGAGCTCGTCGTCCATCAGGGGAGGCAACTTCATCGTGTGCTCCTTCCGTGTGCCGCGGGCGCCCTCATCGCACCCGGCCTTCCACAACCGAGAACGGCGTCGCCGTTGGAAGCGTTCGCACCAGGTCGATGCCCGCGTGCCCAAGCAGACGCCGGTACTCCGCCTCGGTGCGCTCCCGGCCGCCGGTGACCGCCAGCATGAGCACGTCGAGCGTCTTGGCCCAGTGCTGCTCCGGCCCTTCCGGCATGACGGTCTCGACGACCAGTACGGCGGCGCCCGGCTCGGACGACTTCGCCACCGCGGCCAGGATGGCCGAAGCCCGCTCGTCGTCCCAGTCGTGCAGGATGTTCATCATCAGGTAGGCGTCGCAGCCCGGAAGCGGATCGGTGAAGAAATCTCCGGAGATGACCTCGAGCCGCGGCGACGGAGCCACCTCGTCGGCGACGTGTGGAAGCTCGAACAGCACGCCCGTGACGTCGTGGTGCTTGTCGAGGATGGCCTCGATCAGATGGGCGTGACCCCCACCGACGTCTGCGATACGCCGGTGACGCGAGAAGTCGTAGACGTCGAGCACGGCGGCGACATCGGCATGGGCCTTGGCCGTCATCGCCTCCTCGAACACCGCCGCCTCTTCGGGGTGCTCCTGCAGATACGGCCACAGCCCGTTCGGCGCGACCAGCTCGAGGGCCGGCGAGCCCGTGCGCACCGAGTGCTCCAGTTCCCCGAACGTCGCCGAGAAGACGGGGAGGCCGTTGAGGCGGGCGAACGCTCGCATCGACATCGGGTGGTCACTACGCAGGAGCAACGACGACTTCGTATGGCGGTAGCCCCCGGAGGCGGGCTCGAAGATCCCGTGTGTCGCCAGCAGACGGAGCACACGCTCGAGGGCATCGGGGTCAGCCCCGCAGGCGGCGGCCAGATCCTCAGCCGGGACCGGCCCGTCCCCGACATGGTCTGCCACACCCAGTTCCGCCACGACGTGCAGCGACCGGGAGGCGACAATCGCCTCAGCCAGCTCCCAGATGGGCTCGTGGGGCGGCGCCTGTGGCGTTCCGGCACTTGCGGTGGCGGTGGCGGTCACCGTGGTCCTCCTCGGTCGGTCCTGCCCGTACCGTAGGGAGATGGCGCCACCGCGCCATCCGCTGAACTACTTCATTTCGAGGTACTCATTTCCCGGTGCGCCACCCACGCCGCTATCTGGCTGCGGTTGGCGAGGCCGAGCTTGGTCAAGATGTGCTGCACGTGGTTCTGGGCGGTTCGCTCCGAAAGGAACAGCCGCGCCGCGATCTCCCGGTTCGTGAGCCCCTCGCCCACGAGGACGGCCACGTCCCACTCGCGACGAGTGAGGGGGCCGTTGGCATCGATCCGGCGCCGGAGCTCCTCTGCCCGGGCCCTGAACGGCGCCATGCCAAGTTCCTCCGCCTGACGGGAGCAGGACTCGAGCAACACCCGGGCCCGGGCTATGTCCCCGGGGCCGCCACGGTCGACGAGAGCAGCTGCCAGCAGGTACTCCGACTCGACCCGATAGCCGCCGGCGCCGTTGGCCGCGCAGGTCGCCTCGGCAAGCTCCAGATCGGCGACGGCCTCGTCGAGCAGCCCCAAGTAGCGTGCCGAGTTCCCGAGCCACAGCTCCACCGGGCCGAAGTAGGCAACCGCCCCGGCCCCGCTGACGACGTGGTGCCCGCGGTAGCGCGCGAGCCGCTCGCGCAGCGTGTGGACGTCGCCGTTCTCGCCGAGGGCGATGGCGAGGTTGACACCGAAGGCCAGCGCCGGCAGCAAGGCGTGCGGCGAGGGCTGCCACTCGCTTGGAGGGCCGACTGAGCGGTACACCCGTCGAACCTCGTCGAGGCGACCAACCGACGCCAGCAGGTGGGCGTTGGCCACCGCGATGATCACCCCGGCGGTCTGCAGGTCGAGTTCCGACACCGTGGTGTCCGCGAAGCCGCTCGCCTCCAGCGACCGGCTCAGGTCGTGGCCGACGTGCAGGCCGATCTGGTGCAACAGGCCCGCTCGCTCCGCGAAGCCGAACCCGTCACCGATGGGGCCGATCTCCGAGAACGCCGCTTCGGCTAGGCGAAGGGCCTCCTCGAAGCGGCCCTGGGCCTGCGCCACGACCGCCTTGCACCGGAGCAGCTCGTAGCGAGCGTGCGGTCCGCGCACCTCTTGGGCGCACCACGCCAGCGCTTCGACCTCACGCACGACCCGCGACAGGTCACCTCGCTCCAGGGCGGCGTCGATGTGCCAGAGCCGGGCCCACATCTGCCGGCGGGCGTCGTTCGTCTCGCGCCCGAGAGCAAGCATGCGGTCGGCGAGGAGCGAGCGTTCGTCCAGACCCTCGGGTGCCGAGCAGGCGAGGCGGCGGGCGCGGAGGGCGGCGGCGAGGGCGTCGGGATCGGCTGCTTCCTGTGCCAGCTCCAGCGCCCGCTCACTGGCAGCTGTCGCGGCCTCGTATTCCTCAAGACCGTGCTCCTTCAGCCAGGCGACATAGATGCACGCCTCCGCGTAACGCGCCGTCACCCGTGCGCGGCGCGGAACGTCGGCAGGGTCGATCACTGCCAGTGCCTCGTGGCACAGCCGCTGAGTAACGACCTCGGTCTTCGTTGGGCCGATCGCATCGGGCACCAGAGCGGCGTCGGCGAGGAGGTCGGGGCGACCCATGGCGCGAGCGCGCTCGGCTGCGGTCAGGCACGCTTCGATACAAGCGGCGAGGTCGCCCGAGAGGTACCGCGCTCGCGCCAGGCCCAGGCGAAGACGCGCCTCGGCGTCTTGGCCGAGCTCGTCCTGCCCCACCGAGAGCCCGAGTTGGAACAGCCGAGCAGCTTCCTCGTGTGCCAGGTCCCTCACGGCCTGCCATGCCGCGCTCGCGGCCCATTCCGCCGCCCTTGCCCGCTCGCCGTCCACGGCCGCCGCGGCCCAGTGCCGTGCCAGCTCGAACAGGACGGGGCCTGGGTCGATACTGCACTGACGCTCGAGCACCTGGGCCGCTATTCGGTGGAGGCGGGTCCGCTCGGCCGCACCGAGGCCGGCCTCGATGGCGTCGCGGACTAGGGCATGCGTGAAGCGGTGCTCGTGTGGAGCCGGGCCACCCTCGAGAAGGCCGGCGGCAGCCGCTTCGTCCACGTACCGGAGACACTCGAGCGCTGGCATCTCGAGCATGGCCGCCACGAGCGGCGCGGAGAACTCGCGGCCGATGACCGAGGCCGTGCGGAGCACGTCGACGCAGCCGGACGACAACCGGTTGAGCCGCGCCGCGATGGCGTCTCGGACATTGGCGGTCACGACCACGCCGCCGACCCGGCGTGCCGGCAGGATGCGGCCCACCTCGGCGACGAAGAACGGATTGCCGCGGGTGAGGGCATGGATCTGCTCGGCCTCGGCGAGAGCCACGGCCCGTCCGGTTAGGGCTCCGAGTTGCGCTGCGACTGCCTCGACCGACAGCCCGCCGAGGTCCACGTGCTGCGTGACGGGCTCTCGCAGCAGGTCGGCGAGCACGTCCACGTGGACATGCTCGGTGTCGCGCATGTTCACCAGCAGCATCAGCCGCTCGTCGGTGAGACTGCGAACGACGTGGCGGAGCATCAGCACCGACGGCCGGTCGGCCCAGTGCAGGTCATCGAAGACGATCAGCAACGGCCGAGGCACCGAGAGCTGGCGCAAGAGCCTGGCAGCGGCGTCGAACTGGCGGAACCGCGCCTCGGCCGCCGTGTCGCCATCTTCCCAGCCGCCGCCGAAGAGGCGAGGCTCCAAAGCCACGAGATCTCTCACCAGGCCTTGCTCAGCGGCCACCGCTGTGATCTCGGTGGCGTCGAGCGCACGCAGCACCTGTGTCCATGGCCAGTACGGCGGCGCACCGTCAGAGTCGATGCCTGTTCCCCAGGCGACCGCGACATTTCGAGCCCGCGCGAGCTGTGAGACCTCCTGAGCGAGACGCGTCTTCCCGATTCCCGGCTCTCCGCGACACACGACTACCTGCGGCCGCCCGGCAATCGCCCGGTCGAGGGCGCCGGCGAGGATGCCCAACTGCTGTTCGCGCCCCACGAAAACCAGGTCCACGGCACGCTCCTCCTGCGGTCGTCCACAGTAACGGGGACGATGGCGCTCACGTCGCACACCTCATGGGCCCACCACTGCGGCCCACCACTGCAAGTCATGAGAAGCTCGTTCCCGAATCCAGCCGAGATACCTCATTCGGCGAGCCGGTCGAGGATCTCCTTGTCGCGCTGGACGTGCGAGCGAAGTAAGGAGATGAACTCCTTGTCCCGCTTCACTCGATCGATCTCTGCCTGCAGTGCCTCGAGCATCAGCGCGTTGACACTCACGCCCCTCGCTCTGGCCACGACCTCGGCGGTGTCCGCCAGCTCCTCGAGGATTAGGCCTGTCACGGACGCCGTCGCGTCCTTCGCTGGCGGTCTACTGGCCATCTCGTCCCGCGGCAACCCGCCACCTTCGCTACGGCAGCGTGGCGTACACCTCGCCGACGGCGACGGTCACCTCGTCGGCAAGGGGGGCGAACGGCACGACCTCCGACCTCCGTCTCGCCCCACTACCCACGTGCTTCCACGTTCCCACCACGCGTCCGTCGATCACCACCGTCGGCCGGAACATGCCGTTGGAGCCCGGGACGAGACGGTCGGCGAATTCGGCGGCCACCACAGCGGAGCGGTCCTCGTAGCCGAGGATGAACTCGTCGAACCCGGGGAGCAGGAAGATGCCTTCGGCGGCGGCACCACAGGCGGCGAGCAGCTCCGGCGTCTCGGGATGCATGAAGTGCTCCGCGCCTTCGACCTCGACCCGAGCCAGCCGGGGCTTCGCCAGCGACAGTCCGGCGCGAGCGTCGGCGGCGACGAGCTTGGTCCAGCGCATGAAGTCCTTCAGGGTGGCCGGGCCGTGACTGGCGAAGTAGCGCCATGCCAGCTCGCCGAGCGCCTGGCCGCGCCCCGGGCGACGGAGATCGGTGATCCACTCCTCGACGAGGACGACCATTTGCTCGCGGTCGCGCACGGGCCCGAAGCACAACAACCCTGTCTGGGCGAGGTGCCAAAGCATGTGGTACCCGCGCTGCCCGGCGGTGGAGAGACCGCCCGCGTCCCATGTGGAGAAGAGCTCGGCCCGCGACAGGCAGCGCCCGCCGGCAAGGGCTTCCCCGGCAAGGAGGCCTGCTCGCTCGAGAGCAGCGGTGTCGAGGCTGAGCCGGGCCCGCCGGGAGGCGGCAGCCGACAGCACGCGCGGCGTCATGAGCTCGAGCATCCACAGGAGATCCTCGGCAGCCACAAAGTGGAGCGTCCCCCGCATGGGCCACGACCGGACGACTTCTCCCGCGTCGAGCGCCGCCTGCACGCCGCCGCGGCTGCGGTCGGTCGTGCGAAGGGCTACCGAGGTGACGGCGCCCTGGTAATCCTGGGCCTGGACGGCGGTAAGCCAGCGGACGGCATCGGCGGCGCTCGCGAAGCCAGGGCCGGCCAGGCGTTGCGCTACCAGACGCAGGAGGGCAACCTCGTGCAGCGTTATCGCGCCCACGGCCACCGCTTCAGGCGAGACGCTGGGGCAGCCACCGGGGGACCGACGATCTCACCGCCCTGGCCGCGAACCCGCTCTCCGAGGCCGTGATCGGCGGGCACCAGCAAGGCCGAATCTGCCGTGGCCGCGCACGCGCGTCACCCCATCTCCGGCCGCGGGGCGCGGTCCTTCCACCACCCGGCCGGCCGCGACCCGACCACGTCGGCGGCGTCGAGGTCCCCACCGCCCACCGCAGGACGGCGCCCGCTGCACCGGCGACGGCGACGGCGGTCACCCGCCGCCGGTCCCAGGTGCCCCGCATGCCGCCCAGTCTGCCCTTCATCGGGAAGGCTGACCGCCATGGGTGTGGTGGTCGATGTGGTCGCGCTGCTCGCCGGTGTCGCCATCATCGTGTGGGGCG
>JAHWJU010000171.1 GCA_019348255.1 Actinomycetota bacterium
AGGGCACGCTCTGCATCCAGAGTCACCACCGCGTTGAGCCGACCGTCGAGGCGCTCGATGCGCTCCAGGTGCAGCTCGACGAGCTCGCGGCTCGACACGTGGCCGGCACGCAGGAGCCGCACCATCTCGGTCGCGGTGGTGAAGGGGTCGACGGGCACGACGACCTCCTGCCCAGCGCGGCGGTCGAGGAACCGGCCGGGGGCCGGGGTAGGGACCTTCGCATCCAGAACACGAGTCCGTGGTCGCCCTATGACGCAGCAGTGCCCCACACCACCGGCCTGGCCGGGGCGAGAGCGCGGCTCGACGCGCTGCGTCGGGTGCGACGGCTACCGGTGGAGGAGCCCCTGAGGGCGGTGCGAGAGGTGATCGCCGTCGTCTCGAGCTCTCGAGGGGGGTCGACTCTGTTCGGTGAGATCCTTCGCCGGTGCGAGGGACTGCTGCACCTTCGCGCCGAGGTCAACCCCCTCTTCGTCGTTGCCGGGCTCGATGGGGGCAGCACCGACGTTCTCGCCGACGAGCTTGGCGCCGAAATCGGCAACCCCACCTCGACCGTCGGCGAGAAGGAGGTCGACGACCTGGCGCTGACGATCGCATGGCGGTTGATCGCGCAATGGCCGGAGCTCGACATCGACCCCGACGAGGCTCGTCGATGGGTCCACGAGTCGGCGTCCGGGTGGAGGGCGGACGGGGGATGGCGGGAGCTGCACCTTCGGGTGCTCACGCTGGCCCGCCGCGGCCACCCCGGGGTCAACCCCTACTACTACGACCTGCCCGCCCGGGTTGTGGCCGAGCGCTTCCCGGACGCTCCCCTGCCGGCTGGTCCGCCCGGAGGACAGCTCGTGGAAATGCCCCCGTTCGTGCTGGTGCGGCCGTGGCGGCGTCCTGAGCGGGCCGCGCTGACGAGCCGCCCGCTCGTGCTGTCGACGCCCCGTAACGCCTTCAGGCTGCCGTTCCTGCGGGCGCTGTTCCCGGAGGCGCGCCTGCGGGTGATCCATCTGACCCGAAACCCTGCCGCATCCGTCAACGGCCTCATCGACGGGTGGCTCCACCACGGCTTCTTCAACGTGGCCGTGGACGAACCGCTGGCCATCGGTGGCTACAGCGACGTCTTTCCGGACTGGGGCGGGCGGTGGTGGTGCTACGACTTCCCGCCGGCGTGGCGGGGCTTCACCGGCGCCACACTTGGGGAGGTGTGTGCGGAGCAGTGGCGTTCGCACCACGCGGCCGTGCTGGAGTTCCTCGGGGACGCACCCGACGTGGAGTCACGCCGCGTGCGCTTCGAAGCCGTGGTGGGGGCCGGCCGAACCGAGGTGTTCGCCGATCTCGACGACTGGCTCGGCACCGGCGGGTCGCTGGCGGCGGCCGCCGACCGGGAGCTGCCGACGGTCATGGCAACGGCGCCGCCCCGTCCTGGACGTTGGGAGGCGCGTGCAGAGGTTCTCGCCCCGGTGCTGGAGTCGGCCCCCGTGGCCGAGACGACCGCGACGCTCGGCTACGGCGACCCCACCACGTGGGCCTGAGCCACGCCTACGCGGCGCGGGTGCCGGCGCCGGCACCGAAGCGCCGGGCCGCCATGTCGAAGAAGCGGCGGTTCACCCCCACGCACCACCGGGCGCCGCGCAGGATGCCGTTCGCCCACCGAGGCTCGGCCGCCAGCGGCGTGATCACGTGGTCGAGCCAGTTCTTGCCGTGGCGGGGATCGGCCGCGGCGTGCTCGACGTAGAAGCCCAGCGCGTCGTCGGGGGCACCTATGCGCCGCAGCCCGTCGACAACCTTCCGGCACCGGTGGCCGGCCTGCATCTCGATGAGGCCCAGCGCCCCCACCATCTCTGGCTGCAGGTGGCGGTTCGTCGCCAGCAACGAGCCCAGCACCGACCGGTCGAGCGCTTCGAGCGGTTGTTCCGACCGCGCCATCCGGCGCACACCCATCGCCTTCACCAGGCGGCGGTGCAGCTCGGTGTGGACCTGAGCGGAGCCGCCCCTGCCCATCTCGTCCCAGTAGTTGCGGGCCAGTTCCAGCTTGGGGGCGCCGTCGATGCCGACCTGGCACACCGCCACCATGTCGTCGAAACCGCCGTCGGGGCCACCCTCGAGAGCCAGGAACTCGACCAGTTCGTCGCCGCCGGCCTCCTCGGCCACCCATCGGTACACCGCGGGCACCTGATCGCTGCCGGCCAGCCCCCGCACCGCTGCCACCGTCTCTTCCGCGCCGGGTGACACCAGGTTGCCATCGTCGACCCCGAGCCGCTCGATGTAGCGCTCCTCCAAGCTGCCCTTCAGCGCAGCAACAGCCGGATGATGCTGCCAGCGTGTGCGCTCGCCCATCTCGTCGATGGGCGCGAGATGAAGGTCGTGTATCGCCAGCAGCGCCAGCGTTTCGTCGCGAGCGTCGAGTGCTCGGGCGGCGGTCAGCCGCGTCAACTCGTCGCCGCCGACGTCGAGAGCCCTGTCGAGGCCGACGTGCAGCGGCTGGCCCGGGCCGTGCGGCACGCTGCAGGCCTACCCCGCCGCCGTTGTCACCGAACGCGCCTAAACCCGCACGGCACATTTCGGGGTGCGGCGGGCGGGGCGAGCCGGGTCATAGCCTCGGCCCTGTGCAGATCGTGTCCCTCCTGCCCTCCGCGACAGAGATCCTCTTCGCCCTGGGCCTCGGGGACCAGGTGGTGGGCGTCACCTTCGAGTGTGACCACCCACCCGAGGCGAGAACCCGTCGAATCGTGTCGACCTCCGCGCTGCCGGAGAGGCTGGAACCGGCTGAGATCGATGCCGTCGTCCGGGAGCGGCTGGCCCGAGGCGAGGATCTCTACCGCCTCGACCGGGGCGCCTTGGCCCACCTCGCCCCCGACCTCATCGTCACCCAGGACCTGTGCGCGGTGTGCGCGGTGGAGGTGTCGGAGGTGAAGGACGCGCTGGGCTATCTCGGCTGCGACGCACAGGTGCTCACCCTCGACCCGATGCGCCTGGACCAGGTGATCTCCTCGGTGGAGACGGTGGGCGGGGCGACGGGCCGTGAAGCCGTCGCCGCAGAGCTGGCGGCATCGCTTCGCGCCCGACTCGACACGCTGGCCGCCCTGCTCGACGGTGCGTCCCTCAGGCCGGCGCTCGTGCTCGAGTGGACCGATCCTCCCTTCAGCGCCGGCCACTGGGTTCCCGACATGGTCGCGGCTGGCGGAGGCATAGACGTCCTGGGTCGATCGGGGGAGCTTTCGGAGACGGTCTCATGGGATCGGGTAAGGGCATGTGACGCAGAGGTGGTGATCGTGGCCCCATGTGGCTACCGCCTCGATGGCGCGCTGGACCTCGCTGAGAAGCTCCTGGGCGACGCGAGGTTGCCGTCCGGCACAGAGGTGTGGGCGGTCGACGCCGACGCCTACGTGGTGCGTCCCGGGCCTCGGGTGGTGGAGGGTTGCGAGTTGCTGGCGGCGGTGCTGCACCCTGATCGTTGCGGAGGCCCACATCCGGCCAGGGCCCGCCGTCTCGCCTGATAGGGGTGGCGCCGAAACTGGGCTGCTCCCCAGCCGTGTGGCACGATGGGTGGCCTCGAGAGGAAGCCGACGGGGCGGGTTCAGCCACGAGCTCCCCAGCAGCCCCGGGTTCACCCGGGGCTGCGTCGCGAACGCGTCCGACTCCTCGTGGTCCTCGGCAAATTGGCGTCTGCCATCAGCGACTGATTTGCGCTCAGCACGCATCCCGATGCTATTACTGCTCCATGGCCCGGGAGCAGCACGTTGTCGAGACGATCATTTGCGATATCTGCGGCAAGACAGCAGAAGAGGCAACTACCGTCGTCATCGGTTGGGGCAAAGAGCAGTGGGAGATCGACCTCTGTCAAGTCGACAACGCGAAGGTGAGCAGGACCTTCGACGGGTGGATCGCCGGCGGGCGGAAGGTACGCGCCACCAGAGGCTCGACCAAGAGTGCGAAGGGGGCCAAGGGCGCTTCCCGCGGCAACGGCTCGGACTGGGACTACCTGGAGAGCCTCGGCTTCGCGCGGCACCGCGGTCGCAAGACAGCGGCTGAGCAGGAAGCCCTCGCCAGCCGCGAGGCGTGAGCTCGGAGATCTCTCCCGGCGGGGCACCCGCCACCGGTGGAAAGAATGCCCCGGTGCAGACATCGCCGGCCGCCACGGCGGAGAGCCCCCAGCCCAAGCGCCCGGCCAACGACGCCGAGCTGGGCTTCGTCCGCCGGCCGATGGTCCGTTGGCTCGACCCCCACCAACTGCTGGACACGGCGGCCCGAGTGCTGGCGTCGGGGTTCACGACGTCGTACACCGACAGCCGACAACTGCAAGCCCTGATGCCGAAAGAGGTGCGCGACTGCTCCGCTACCGAGGAGTTGTGGCTGGACTACGCCTCGGACCTGGGCGACGGCTGGAACTCCACCTTCACCGTCGCCAGCCTTCTGGCCCGGCCTGAGCTGGAGCTCAGCCACGATGGCGTGAGCCACCACACCGTTCGTGGTTCGCTGCTCGTCCTGGGCGGCGACCAGGTGTACCCCGTCCCGACCCGCCGGGAGTACGAGAACCGCTTTCTCGGTCCGTACCGCGCCGCCCTGCCCTCCCCCCCGCCCGAGGGTTCGCCCGAGCTGCTGGCCATCCCCGGCAGCCACGACTGGTACGACGGTCTCGTCAACTTCACCAGCATCTTCTGCCGACGCCGGCGCATCGGCGGCTGGCAGACCACCCAGTCCCGGAGC
>JAHWJU010000172.1 GCA_019348255.1 Actinomycetota bacterium
TCCTGCACGACGTCGGATGGCCGTCGGGGCGGCGGGACATGTACTACGACCCCGACAGCCTCCCGCCGGAGGCCGTCCACAACCACACCCACGAGAAGGGGGTGATCCCTGGCAACAACGGCGTCGTGCAGGGGGGATTCCGGGGCGCCGGGCACTTCGCCTGGTCGCGCCACGAGGGTGGACCGGCGAACGGCGTGCGCACCGCGGTGGAGGACTTCCTCGCCGCTCACGACGGCGAGCTGCGCTTCGCCGCCGTCCCGTGCGTGTTCGGGTTGGGCGCCGTCTACCCCGCCTCGGCCCCGTGGGCAGCGTCGGTCGACGAGGTCCTCGCCCCCTACGCCGACAACGCCCTGCTGGCCCGCCTGGAGGACAACCGTCTGTTGCTGTACCTGACGGTGATCGAGCTTCAGGACCACCTCGCACAGGCGTCGAAGACGATCGATCAAGCCACGCTGGAGCGGCGGGACGTCGATGCCGAGAACCGAGCGCTGTGGGCCCGCACCGCCGAGCTGGAGCACCTGTTGGACGCCCGGGTCCAGGACCTGGAGACCAAGCTGGAGCTGCTCCGGGAGGAGATGGAGCAGCTCGCCCAGTCGCGTGCCTTTGCCGTGGCCGAGGGCATCTCCCGGGCGAGGCGGGTAGCTGGCGGGGCCGACTCGCACCTGTCGCGCCGGCGCCTCCGGGAGCTCCTCGAGGCGACCAGGCCCAGCTGAGGAGTGGGGGCCCGGTGGTCGAGCCCGGCCCTGACGGCGGCGGCGGTGACGTCCGTGATCTTCGCCGCCCTCCTGGTGGCCGTCATCACCGCCCCCCGCCCGCGTCTCGCCGCCAGCAACTCCCTCGTCGTCGCCAGCGGCGCAGTGCTCGTCGTGCCGCCGGGGGAGGAGCGGTGCGAGCAAGGCCAGTTCGTCCCGGCCACGACGGCCACGTTGCGGGTCTACGCCGGGTGGGACAGCGGGACGGGGGGCGAACCCCTGAGATTCTCCATCGTCGACACCGACTCCGCTGAGTTGGTGAGCCGGCGACGAGTGGACGGCGGGTACGCGCCGGGTGCCCTGGACGTGCCCGTCGATCCTCCGCCGCACGACCTCACTGACGGCAAGGTGTGCATCGAGAACCTGGGAAGCCGTTCCATGGCCTTCGCCGGCAACCGGACCCCCTTGGGCGGGGGGGTTCTGTGGAAGGGCGCTCCGCCCGACGAAGAGATCAGAATCGACTTCTTCCGTCCGGGGCGGGAGTCGCTGTGGGCGCTGGCCCCCGAGGTGGCCCGTCGCTTCTCCCTCTTCAAACCGGCGCTCGCCGGCCCGTGGTTGATGTGGGCGGTGTTGACCGTGGCCCTGGGCGCGGTGACGGCGGCCGTGCTGTTGGCGTCTCGGGAGCCGGGGGCCAGGGCGGAGCTCCCACCGGGGGGGGAGCGGTGAGCCGGTCCAGCATGTGGGCGTGCGCGGCGTTGGCGGTGGTCCACGCCTCCCTGTGGGCGCTCGTCACGCCGCCGTTCCAGGTCATCGACGAGCCGGCGCACTTCGGGTACGCCCAGTACCTGGCCGAGTCGGGACGTCCACCTCGTCCCGTCACGGGGCCCTTGCCGCCCTATGAGGGAGAACAGAGGCTCCTCCTCGAGGGATTGCCGTACAGCCGCGAGCAGAACCCGAGTTGGTCGAGCGCCGATGAGCAGCAACTGCGCCGGGAGCTCGCTGAGGCGCGGTCCGCCACCGCAGAGAGTGCGGCTCGCGCAGCCTCCACCTACTCGCCGTTCTATTACGTCTACGAGGCCATCCCCGCACGCCTGGGTCTCTCTCTTCCCGCCCTCGACCGGCTGTACCTGATGCGGCTGTTCTCCGCCGTCCTCGCCGGGGTGACGGTCGCCTCGGTGTTCCTCTTCCTGCGGGAGCTCCTTCCCGGCACGCCGTGGGCGTGGACGGTCGGAGCGCTGGTGGTCGGCTTCCAGCCGGTGTTCGGTTTCATGTCCGGCGGGGTCAACAACGACGGGATGCTCTACGCCGCAGGGGCGTTGCTGCTCTTCCTCGTGGCACGGTCCTTCCGTCTGGGACTCACTCCCCGTCGAGGTGTGGCCATCGGCGCCGCCGCCGCCGCCGGCCTGCTGACCAAGACCACCATGGTCGGGCTCTTCCCCGGCGCGGCACTGGCGCTACTGCTGCTGTGGTGGCGGACCACGGGAGTTGCCCGCCGGGCGGCGGGCCGAGGTGCCCTCGCCGCCGGAGCCACCTTCGCCGTGGCCACTGTCACCTGGTTCGCGGCGGATGTGCTCGTCTTCGGGCGTCCTCTCGCCGCCGCGACCGGGGGGATGGCATCGGCAGCGGTGGGTGAGGTGACGACGCTCAGGGGCCAGCTGTCGTACCTCTGGCAGTTCTTCCTCCCCAGGCTCCCCTTCATGGAAGACGCGTTCCCGACCTACCCCGACTATCCGGTGTGGGACATCTACATTCAGGGCTTCGTCGGCCGGTTCTCGTCGTTCCAGTTCGGCTTCCCGCTGTGGGTGAACCAGGTGGGGCTCGCCGTGCTGGCGCTCGTCGCCGGCCTCGCCGGCGTGGAGCTGGTCCGTTCCCGGGAGGCACTTCGTCGCCGCTGGCCGGAGCTGTGCACGTACTTCACCATGCTGGTCGGCACGGTCCTCCTGGTGGGTGTGACCGGTTACCGCTTCCGGGCGGTGGAGGGGCTCAACTTCGAGCAGCCCCGGTACCTGTTCACGCTCTTGCCCCTGTACGGCGCGGTGGTCGCTCTCGCCGCTCGGGGCGTGGGTCGCCGCTGGGGTCACACCGCCGGCGCCGCCCTGGTGGCGGTCGCCGCTTGGCACGCCCTGTTCTCCTTGCTGCTCAGCATCAACCGCTACTACGTGTGAGGAAACCGTTCACCGCCGGCGTGCCCCTGGTCCGGGCGGTGGTGGTGAACTTCAACGGTGGCGACCTCACCCTCGACTGCCTGCGCAGCCTCTTGGACACCGACTGGCCGCCCGAGCGGCTGGAGGTGGTGCTGGTCGACAACGCCTCCACCGATGGCGTGGTCGACCGGGTTCGCAGCAAGTACCCAGGAGTGACGGTGATGGAGTCGGGGGGCAACGTCGGCTTTGCCGGCGGCTGCAACGTGGCCCTCGCCGAACTGGGCGACACCGACTACGTGGCCCTCGTGAACAACGACGCCACCGTGGCCCCCGACTGGCTCTCGCCCCTGGTGGTCGCTCTCGATACCGACCCCTCGATCGGTGCCGCCTGCCCGAAGATCCTCTTCTCCACTCCGTTCGTCGATGTGCACGTGGAGTCGGAGACCCGGGTGCAGGGCCGCGGCGACTACCGGGAGCTGGGCGTGCGGCTGAGCGGTCTGCGGGTGGGCGGCGCCGACCTTTTCCGCCAGGCTCAGCTCCTCGACGGGTTCGGGGCTCTCGAGTACGGGGATGGAGCGGAGGCGCGGTACCGATGGACGGCGGGAGCAGCGCAGGTGCGGGTCCCCGTTGCGCCCGGCGGGCCCATCCCCGACGATGCCGAGCTGCGACTGGCCGCGGACCAGCCCACGCCGGCGGCTCTGCGTTCGCCCGCCGGTCGGGTCGAGATCACCGTCGGCCCTCGTGCCGAGTGGTACTCCGTCCCGCTGGGCGGTGAGCCCTACGACGTCATCAACAGCGTCGGCTCGATCCTCGTCCATGGGGAGTACGGCGCCGACCGTGGCTACCTGGAGCCCGACCGGGGCCAGTACGACGCCCCCGCCGAGGTGTTCGCCTGGTCGGGCGCGGCCGTGCTGCTCTCACGGCGCTATCTCGCCGACGTCGGGATGTTCGACGACCGCTACTTCCTGTACTACGAGGACCTGGACCTGGCCTGGCGGGGCCGGCGCTGTGGCTGGCGTTACCGTTACGTCCCCGAGTCGGTGGTTCGCCACGTCCACAGCGCGACCAGCGACGAGGGGTCGAAGTTGTTCGCGTTCCACAACGAGCGCAACCGGTTGCTCACCTTGGCCCGTAACGCACCACTCCGCCAGGCGGTCGCCGCCACCATGCGGTCCCTCCTGGTGACCGCCTCGTACGCCCGCCGCGACGTGCTCAGCCCGCTGCTGCGGGGGAGGGCGCCGAGGTGGGGAGTCGTCGCCGTGAGGCTCCGGGCCCTCGCCTCGTTCGCTCGTCTCCTGCCGGGGACGCTGGCCGCCCGGCGGCGATGATGGGCGGTCATCTGGGGATCGACCCGTACACATGCACGCCGATGCCGATGGGTGCGAGATCGTGGTCCCAGATGTAGTTCATGGCCGGGATGGTCACCCGCACGCAGCCGTGGGATGCGGGGTAGGGCGGCACGAACGTGTAGCCGTGGAGGGCGATCCCGTTGTAGGTGAAGTACTTGGGGCGGTACAGCCGGCCGAGGTGGGACTCGCGCCAGCCGTCGATCTGGCGGAAGATCTCGAAGTGGCCGGTCGGGGTGACGGCGTCGTACTGCTGGCCGTTGTAGGTGTAGGGCTCCTCGTCGCCGGTGGAGGCGTTGAACGCCCAGACGGTGTGACCGTTTCGGACGATGAACACCAGCTGGCGGAACTTGTCCACCTCGACGACGTCACCGCTCCTGGCGGCGGCCTGCACCCGTGGACCGTGATCGATCCTGTGGCGAGTGGCGTCGTCGACCACGCCGGTGACGGGCAAGCCCTCGTACTTCTGGACAGCGTAGACGGCCTGCTCGGTGAGCTGTCCGAAGA
>JAHWJU010000173.1 GCA_019348255.1 Actinomycetota bacterium
GGGCCGTGTTCGGCCGCCAGTTGACGGTCGCCGACCTCTTCGTCCACCCCACGGTCGCCGCCCTGGCCGAACGCCTGGGCGGGGACGGCGGAGCCGACCGTTCCGCCATGCAGGTGCTGCTGCCGCTGCGCACCCGGGGAGAGCGTCCGCCCCTGTTCTGCGTCCACGCGCTGTTCGGCCTCGCCTGGCCCTACGCCGGCCTGGCCCGCCACCTCGACGCCGACCGCCCGCTGTACGGCTTGCAGGCGCGGGGGTTGGCCGAGCGCGCTCCGCTCCCCGGCAGCCTCGAGGACATGGCGGCCGACTACGTCGAGCAGGTACGCAGCGTGCAACCGGCCGGGCCCTACCACCTCCTGGGCTGGTCGTTCGGTGGGCTCGTCGCCCATACGATGGCCGCCCAGCTGCAGTGGGCCGGCGAGACCGTGGCCCTGCTCGCGCTGGTCGACTCCTACCCGCTGACCGAGGCCGAGCGGTCCTCTGACGACACCGAGGACGAGCAGGGCGCCCTGGCCTTCCTCGCCCGGCTGGCCGGGCTCGACCCGGTACCTCACGGCGGAGGGCTCGATCGCGGCGAACTGCTCGCCGCGGTCCGACACCGCGGCTTGGGGGGCGCCGTCGACGACGAGACCATCTCGGCCATGGTCGACGTTGCCGCCAACGCCGGCCGGTTGATGCGAACGGCGAGGCACCGTCACTTCGATGGCGACGTGGTGTTCTTCACCGCCACGGCGGACAAGTCGGCCACGTCGCTGTCGCCTCGGCGGTGGGAACCGTTCGTGGGCGGCGCCATCGAGAACTACGACGTCGACTGCACCCACCTGGCCATGACCGACCCAGACGCTCTCGCCCTGTGGGGCCCGGTCCTCGACGAGAAGCTTGCAAAGACGACCGGGGCCGGGCCCGGCACCAGCGAAAGGAAACGATGACGAACCCGTTCGACGATCCAGAGGGCAGCTTCCACGTGCTAGTGAACGACGAGGGCCAGCATTCGCTTTGGCCGGCCTTCGCCCAGGTTCCCGCCGGTTGGACGGCTGTGATGCAGGACGCGCCCCGCGATGCCTGCCTCGCCTACATCGAGGAGCACTGGACAGACCTGCGGCCGAAGTCGCTGATCCAGGCGATGAGCCGGCGGGACCCGTGACCGCGGCGCCCCCCGGAGCGGCACCTGCCGCCGTCGCCCAGGAGTAGGGCGACCATGGGCCTCGGCCGAATCGCGATGGACTTCAGTCCGCTTCGCTCCAGTCGCGACTTCCGCATCATGTTCTTTGCCCGGGTCGTCGCCCTGTTGGGGATCAGTCTCACGCTCGTCGCCCTGTCGATCCAGGTCTACGAGGTCACCCGGTCGTCCCTCGCGGTGAGCATGGTCAACGTCGCCGCCGGGGGAACCCTGCTGGTGGGGACCCTCGCCGGCGGCGTCCTGGCCGACCGTTTCGAGCGGCGCCAGCTGCTGGTCGTCTCCCGCAGCGCGGCGGCGCTGGTGTTCGGGGCGCTGGCCCTCAACGCCTTGGCCGAGGAGCCCCGCCTGTGGGCCATCTACGTGTGCGCCGCTGCGATCGGGCTCATCGATGGCACCAGCGAGACCGCCCTCACAGCGATCGTCCCCGACCTGGTCCGACCGAACCAGCTGGCGGCCGCGGGCGCGCTGACCGCCATCACCACCCAGCTCGGCACGATCGTGGGGCCTTCCGTTGCCGGGCTCATCATCGCCGGCCCCGGCCTCGCGCTCTGCTACGGGATCACCTTCTTGGCCACAGTGGTCCAGGTGGGGCTCATGTTGCTGGTCGGCCGGCGCCCGCCGGCCGACCCCGGGCACCAGCACCCGCTGTCGGCGATCGTGGAAGGTCTGCGCTTCATCCGCGCCAGCCGTGTGATCACGGGGCTGCTGCTCGTCGACCTGTGCGGGGTGCTCTTCGCCATGCCCTACGCGGTGTTCCCCGAGTTCGGCACCGAGGTGCTCCGCGGCGACCCCCGGATCGTGGGGATGATGTACTCCGCTCCGGCCGTCGGCGCCTTCCTCGCTGCGCTCGTCAGCGGCTGGGCCGGCCGCCACCCGCGGCCGGGTCTCGCGCTGACCGGCGCCGTTCTGCTCTGGGGCTTGAGCATGACTGCGTTCGGTCTCAGCACCAGCCTGCCCCTGGTTCTGCTCTTCCTCGGGCTCGGTGGTGTGGGAATGATGTTCTCCGAGATCCTCCAGCGAGCCTTGCTGCAGCAGCACACGCCCAACCGGCTCATGGGCCGGGTGAGCAGCTTCTGGTTGGTCGAGGCGACGGTGGCGCCAGCGGCGGGGAACGCGTTCGCCGGGGCCCTGGCGTCAGCCACCACCGCGAGAGTGGCGGTGGCGGGAGGTGGCCTGATCTGCGTTGTTGCAGTGGTGCTTCTCGCCGCTGCCCTGCCCCAGTTGCTGCAGGCCCGCCTCGCCGGCTCGGCGCCGGAAGAGGGCGGCGACGACCCTGTCGGGACAGCAGGAACCGGCACGATCGTGGTCGAGCCGGCGGCGGACTGATGCTCGTCCTGGACCTGGGAGGCGAGATGTTGCTCCTCCTGAGGCCAGTAGTTAGGATGGCCTAATACGATAGCTTCGGTACCCCAAAGTACCGTTGCGACGAAAGGAACGTGATGCACTCCCAGACGGTCAGACCCGGTCGCGCCCGCACGCCCCACCGGCCGCCGCTTCTGCGTGCTGGGCGGTGGCTCGCGGCTCTGGCGGTAGTGGCGGTCGTCGCGACAGCCTGCGGAACGGACACCGCCTCGAAGGCCATAGAGGAGGAGACCACAGCCGACGACGGCTTCCCCGTCACCATCGAGCACAACTACGGGAGTACCCGCATCGCCGACGCGCCGGAGCGGGTCGTCTCCGTCGGCTACAGCGATCACGACGCGCTCCTTGCCTTCGGGGTGGTTCCGGTGGCGGTACGGGAGTTCTTCGGCGAGCAGCCGAATGCCACATGGCCTTGGGCCCAGGACGAGCTGGGCAAAGCCGATCCCGTGGTCCTCGACGTGGCCGAGCTCAACTTCGAAAAGATCGCTTCGCTCAAGCCCGACCTGATCGTCGGCGTGTCATCCGGCATGAAGGATGACGAGTACCGACGTCTT
Source organism: Actinomycetota bacterium (assembly GCA_019348255.1). Classification (GTDB taxonomy): domain Bacteria; phylum Actinomycetota; class Acidimicrobiia; order Acidimicrobiales; family CADCTF01; genus JAHWJQ01. The sequence continues at coordinate 3,094 of JAHWJU010000173.1, forward strand.
TCGCAGATCGCCCCGACGGTGTCTCGCCCCACCCAGTTCGTGGACTACGGCGTCCCGTGGCAGGACCAGACTCGGATGATCGGCCGGGCTCTCGGGAAACAAGAGCGAGCCGAGGAGCTGGTGACAGAGCTCGAGGGCCGCTTCGCCGCCGCCCGGAAGCAGCACCCGGAGTTCGAAGGCCGTACCGCGATCGTCGCCCGTCCCAGCACCGAGCCCGCTGAGTTCTTCGTGTTCAGCCCGCAGGACAGCCGCTCGCGCTTCCTCACGTCGCTCGGGTTCAAGATCGACCCCGGAGTCGCCAAGCTCGCCGGCGACGCTTTCACGGCGACGATCAGTACCGAACAGCTCGAGCTGCTGAATGCAGCCGACGTCGTCGTGTGGAACGTGGACACTCAGGCCGACCGCGAGACCGTTGACAGCAACCCGGTCTACCAGCAGCTCGAGATCAAGCGGGCGGGACGGGACCTGTTCCTCGACGAGCAGACGAACGCCGCCCTCTCCTTCAGCACGGTGCTCAGCCTGCCTGTCGCCCTCGACACGTTGGTGCCCCAGCTCGCGGCCAAGACCCCGCGGAAGTGACCGCGCTCACTGACGTCACCGGCGTCAGGAGGACCACGCCTCGACGCGTTCCCCGGGGCGGGTGACGGCCCGGGCCACCAGAACCGTCGTCAGCGCGGCAGCGATCGCTTCGGCGCTGAGCAGCACGAGCAGGACGGTGAGCTGGACGCGGGCAGCCTCGACGGGGGAGGCACCGCCGAGCAGCATCCCGACGAACGCTCCCGGCAGGGTGATCAGGCCGACGTTCTTGGTCTGGTCGATGGCGGGTACCAGGGCTGTCACGGCGGCGCGCCGCAGGCAGGGCTGCAGCGCCTGGCGGGCCGAGACACCGAGGGCCAGGCGGGCCTCCACCTCCGCCCGCCGGTCGACGATCTCCTCTCGGAGCCGAAGACCCGCCACGCACACGGCCTTCATCGCTCCGCCCACGACGATCCCGGCCAACGGGATCACGTAGCGGGGGGTCATGGGGAACGCCCGGGTCGCGAACAGCGGGCCGAGGGTGGTGACGGCGGCACCCCCGATTGCCAAGCCGGCCAGGAGCTCCGCCCGGGGGAGCCCGGCCATGCGCCGTCCCCCTGTCCGGGCGGCGGCGACGAGCATCACGGCGACGAAGAGGCCCGACAGACCCAGATGGTCGAAGATGATCCCGAGGACGAGGGCGACTGCGCTCAGCTGGGCCACCGCCCGGACGGCCGCGACCGACAGCTCCCGTTCCACCCCGAGGGTCGCCCGCCAGGAGACGCCACAGGCGAGTACCACCAGCGCGAGGCCGACGAGCACGGGCATCATCGGACTGCCTCCCGCCAGCCGGCCTGGATCTCAGCAGGGGTGCCGACGAGCGCGACGCGGCCCGACACGAGCAGCACGGCAAGGTCGGCGACGCGCTGGGCCTGAGCCAAGTCGTGGGTGACGAGCACCACGGTGAGCCCTCGACCCTCGGTCAGGTCGCGCACGAGACGCTCGATGCAGCTGGCGGCGTCGCGGTCGAGCGCGGAGGTGGGCTCGTCGAGCAGGAGCACCTCGGGG
>JAHWJU010000174.1 GCA_019348255.1 Actinomycetota bacterium
GGTCGCCCAGGTCGTTCTCCACCACCTGGTTGTACTGGTACTCCTCCTCGGGCGCTTCGGGGGGAGGTACGGATTCCGCGGTCACGTCGCTGCTGTTGGACATGGGGAGCTAGGTAGCCTTTTCTTTCCGGACAGTTGCGCCGTCAGGACGGCGGGCGCAGGCGGCGCGGGATGCGTCCCGCCTGTGGAAAGGCTACCTCAGCGCTTCATCCCTTGGCTTCGGCCCAGTTGCAACCCCACGCGACGTCGACTTCGAGGGGCACCCGGAGCTGGGCTGCCCCCCCCATGGCGGCGAGGGTCAGCTGGGCCGCGTGGTTCCGTTCGTCGGGCGGGACCTCCAGGATCACCTCGTCGTGCACCTGGAGTATCAGGCGGCTCCGCAGTCCCTCCTGTTCCAGTGCCTGGTCGAGGCGAACGACGGCGACCTTGAAGATGTCCGCCGCCAAGCCCTGGATCCCGGCATTCATCGCCTGGCGCTCCCCCGCTTGGCGGATCCGGTAGTTCGAAGCCGAGAGCTCGGGGATCTGGCGTCGGCGACCGAACAGGGTTTCGGTGTACCCACGGTCCCGTGCTTCGGCCACGGTGCGGGACATGTACGCCTTCACCCGGGGGAAGGCCACGAAGTAGGCATCCAGGATCTCCGTCGCCTCTTCCACGGAGATGTTCAACCGGGAAGCGAGGCCATAGGACTCCATGCCGTAGGCAAGGCCGTAGGACACCATCTTGGCCTTGGACCGCTGCCCCGTGGTGACCTCGGCCGGTTCGACGCCGAAGATGCGGGCGGCAGTGGTGGTGTGGATGTCCTGGCCGGTGCGGAAGGCCTCGACCAGCCCCGGGTCCTCCGCCAGGTGGGCGATGACCCTGAGCTCGATCTGGTTGTAGTCCGCCACCAGCAGCTCGAACCCGTCAGCGGGGATGAAGGCTCGCCGGAACCGGCGTCCCTCCTCGGTCCGTATGGGGATGTTGTGCAGGTTCGGCTGGTCCGACGAGAGCCGGCCGGTGCGGGCCACGGTCTGGCTGAAGGTCGCATGGATGCGGCCGTCTCCGCCCACCTCGCCGAGCAGGCTCTCGCCATAGGTCGAACGCAGCTTCTCGACCTCCCGGTAGCGCAGCAACTTCTCGATTACCGGGTGCTGACCCACCAGCTTCTCGAGCGAGGCGGCGTCGGTGGAGTAGCCGGTCTTGGTCTTCTTGTGGGGCTGGAGGCCGAGCTCGTCGAACAGGACGGCGCGCAGCTGCTTCGTCGAGTTCACGGTGAAGGGGCGGCCGGCCAGCTGCTGGACCTCCGCGTCGAGGCGGTTCACCTCGGCGGTCAGCTCGGCCACCAGGCTCCGCAGGTAGCCCACGTCGACCCGGACGCCAGCGAGCTCCATCCGGGCGAGCACCCGCACGAGCGGACGCTCGATCTCCTCGTAGAGACGGGTCAACCCCCTCGCTTCCAGCACCTGCGCGAGCACCGGCGCCAGCCGGGCGACCGCCGCGGCCCGTCGGGCGGCGTCCTCGGCGGCGTCGGGCGCGCTTCCGGTCAGGTCGAGCTGGCCCTCGGGTGCCGCGTCCGGCGACCGCACCTCCACCCCTGCGTAGCGGGGTGCGAGGTCTTCGAGCAGGTACTGCGCCTCCGCGGGCTCGATCAGGTAGGCCGCGAGCTGGGTGTCGATTCCGAGGTTGCGGGCATCCACGCCCACCGATGCGAGTCCGCGCATGAGCGCCTTGCCGTGGTGGGCGTGGAAGAGCCGGCCCGACAGGAGAGCCTCCAACTGCTTTCCGACCTCGTCGTCGTGCAGGAGCCGCGCGTCCAGCCACAGCGCCACGTCGTCCTCGACAGCCACCGCCAGCCCGTCGAGCGGGGACCGTCCCTCCACGCCGACCCAGGCCGGCACCACCGCCACCCAGGGGCTGTCGCTCTCTTCGCGCTCCCCCAGCAACTGCACCGCTTCAGCCGCATCCCGCAGTCGACGTACCTCCACCTCGAGCGGGGCTGCGTCTGGCACAGCTGACGCTGCGGCTATTCCGGCCGCGGAGCCGACCGCGTCCATCAGGCGCTCGTACAGCGTCCGGAACTCGAGGAAGTTGAACAGGGTGCGGACCTCCTCTGCGTCCCACCCTCCCATCTTCAGATCTGCGACGTCGCAGTCGACAGGCACGTCTCGCACCAGCGGGGTGGCTCTGGCGTTCTCGCGCACCCGCGCCTCGTGCGCGGCCAGGTTCTCGCGCAGCTTCGGGGTGCACCTGTCGAGGTTGGCGAAGATCCCGTCGAGGTCGCCGTAGTCGTTGATGAGCTTGGCCGCCGTCTTCTCCCCTACCCCTGGCACCCCCGGGAGGTTGTCCGAGGTGTCGCCCCGAAGAGCGGCGTACTGCGGGTAGTCCAGCGGCCGCACCCCGGTGCGCTCGCGGATGCCGGCTTCGTCGTAGAGGACGTAGTCGCTCACTCCCCGACGGTTGTAGAGGACCTTGACATGGGGGTCCTCCACCAACTGGTAGGCGTCGCGGTCGCCGGTGACGATGATGACGTCGTCGCCCCTGTCGCGGGCCTGGGTGGCCAGGGTCGCCACGATGTCGTCGGCCTCGTAGCCGGCCAGCTCGATCAGCGGGATGTGGAGCGTCTCGACCACTTGGCGGACGAGGCCCATCTGCTGGCGGAGGATGTCGGGGGCCTCGGAGCGACCGGCCTTGTAGTCCTGCACGAGGTCGTGGCGGAACGTGGGCTCGGGACGGTCGAAGGCGACGGCGATGCCGTCGGGGCGGTGGTCCTTCAACAGGTTGATCAGCATGGAGGTGAACCCGAACACGGCATTGGTGACCTGCCCGCTCGCCGTCGCCATGTCGGTCGGCAACGCGAAGAAGGCCCGGTAGGCCAGGGAGTTGCCGTCGAGGAGTAGGTACTTCGCCATCGGCCGCCCCAGCCTAGGTCCCATGTCGTCGCTCCCCCCGGGCCGCTGAGCCCGCCGGCCTCGCGCTGGCGCCGGTAGTATCAGCCCATGTCCGACGGTTTCCACCCGCCCCTCGAGGAGTACCTGGAGGCGGTCCACGAGCTGGAGGAAGAGGGCACGGAGGTGATCCAGGCGCGACTGGCGGAGCGGCTGGGGCATTCGGCGCCGTCGGTGTCCGAGATGATCCGACGCCTTCGGGCTGAGGGCTACCTGGAGCCGTCGGGGCGTTCCGTACGCCTCACGACCAAGGGCCGGCGACTGGCCGAGAGCGTCGTGCGCAAGCACCGCCTGGCCGAGCGTCTGCTCACCGACGTCATCGGGCTGGCATGGCACAAGGCCCACGTCGAGGCGTGTCGTTGGGAGCACGTGATCTCAGACGAGGTGGAGCAGCGGCTGATCGAGCTGCTCGAACACCCGACCACCTGCCCACACGGCAACCCCATTCCCGGCGCCGGCGCCGTCCGCCGTGACCTGTTCTCCCTGAACGAGACCCAACCCGGGGACCGGGTTCGCCTCGAGCGGGTCACCGAGCAGGTGGAGATCGACATGGAGTCGCTCACCTACCTGAGTGAGAACGGCTTCACCCCGGGGGCTGAGGCCCGGGTGCGGGCCAAGGCGCCTGACGGCACGCTCACCCTCGAACTGCATGACGGAACGATCGCACTCGGTCCGGCGCTGGCTTCCCAGCTCTACGTCGTCGCCGGCTGAGCCGCCCTCACTCCACCTGGAGCTCGGTCTTCATGCCCAGCTCGGCATGGGGCTTGGCGCCTTCTTCGACCAGGCACACGATGGTGTAGGTACCGGGCTGGAGCGCCACTGCCAGCTTCTTCGTCTTGCCCTCCTTGAACGGCACCAGCAGGCCGACCGTCTCACCGGCCGCATCGTGGACCGCCAACTCGTGTTCGTTGCTGCCCTTGACCGTCGCCTCGAACAACACGTTCGGGCCCTTGACGGTGGCCGGGAGGCCGACGAAGGCGTAGTCCTGCAGAGTGACGCGGACAACGGTTGTGGCCGCGTCCTCCTCGAAAGCAGGGGCTGAGTCCTCCGACCCGTGGTCGCCGTGGCCGGCTCCGGATTCTTCTCCGTGTCCCGCCTCATGGCCGCCGTTGCCGCCACCATCGCCACCGCAGCCGGCGAGGACGAGGGCCGTCATCAGGACCGCGAACAACAAGCGGCTGCGCCGGACCGTTCGGCTCACGGCCGCATCTCGCCCGCGATGATCTGCTCGGCCACGGCTTTCATCCTCAACCTGCGTTGCATGGCAGTCCGCTGGATGAAGGAGAAGGCATCGCCCTCTTTCATGGCGTGCTCGTCCATCAGGATCCCCTTGGCCCGATCCAGAACCCGGCGCGTCTCGAGCTGTTCCTCCAACCCGTCCACCTCGGCCCGCAGTGCCCGCATCTCGTTGAACCGGCCCAGCGCCACCTCGATGGCGGGTATGAGCTCGCTGCGCTGGAACGGCTTGACCAGGTACGCCAACACGCCCGCATCGCGCGCCTTCTCGATGAGGTCGCGCTGGCTGAAGGCGGTCAGGATGAGCACCGCCGCCCGCTGCTCGGCCGTTATCTCCCGCGCGGCGGACAGGCCGTCGAGCCCCGGCATCTTGATGTCGAGGATGGCAAGATCGGGGTTCAGTTCCCGTACGAGCCGCACGGCCTCGTCGCCCCGGCCGCTCTCTCCCACGACCTCATAACCCTCTTCCTCGAGGGTCTCTTTGAGGTCGAGCCGGACGA
>JAHWJU010000175.1 GCA_019348255.1 Actinomycetota bacterium
TGGTGGCGGGGGTAGGATTTGAACCTACGACCTTCGGGTTATGAGCCCGACGAGCTACCAGACTGCTCCACCCCGCGGCGTGGCGCTCAGGATAGCAGAGGCCCGCATCTCCTGATCAGGCCGAGCTGGGGGCGGTTGTGGTCGTGGTCGTGCCGCCGGCCCCTTCCCCGCCGGCGTCGAACGAGCGGCGGGCTTCCGCGATCAGGTCGCCGGCCTCCCTGTTCTTTCGCTGGTAGGTGGCCAGATCGCCATCTCGAAGGGCGGCCTCGGCGTCGCGGTAGGCGGCCTCGGCGCGCTCGAGCAACGCAGCGACGTCGGGGTTGGGACCGCCGCCGGGCGGCGGCGCCGGGTCACCGTCGGTGGGACCCTCTTCGAGGGTAGGGGGTGCATCGCCGAACAGGGCGGTCAGTGACTCCTTGAGCGTGGGCCGCATGACGGCCTTCCCCCCGAACACGACGATCACCCGCTTGACCTCGGGGAGGTTCGTCTGCTCGGAGGTCACATAGAGCGGGCGCACGTAGAGGATCGAGTCCCCGATGGGGATCAGCTGCACCTGACCGTAGATGGCCTTGGAGCCCCTCTGGTCGAGCTGGGTGAGCTGTTGGGCTATCACCGGCTCGGACTGGATGGCGTTGTTCACCACCAGCGGCCCGTCGACCTGTTCGCCCCGCTGCATGACGAACGCGTTCAGCTTCCCGTAGGAACCGGGGTCGGAACGGGCCGTCAGAAAGGCCGTGAGGTTGATCTGCTGGTCATTCTGAGACGAGGGGACGAACGGCTGGAGGATGGTGAAGCTGAGCTCCTCTTCGCCAGGCAGCCGCAAGAGCAAATAGGTGGGCTCGATCCGCTCGAGCCGGCCGCGACCGATGGGGACCACGGCGGCTCCCCCGGGCCCGCCCGGCGCCGTGGGCGTCGTCGCCCGCAACTGCTCGGAAGCACGGCCGGTACCGGGGTCCTGGGCGATGTCCCACGCGTCGTTGCCCCGGTAGAACGAGTCGGCATCGGTCACGTGGTACCTGCCGAACATGTTCGCCTGCACCCGGAAGAGGTCCTCCGGGTACCTCAGGTGGCTGCGCAGCTCCTCGGGCATCTCCGAAGAGGGGCTGAACATCGTCGGGAAGGCCTTGGCGTAGGCACGCACCAGCGGATCGGGGCTGTCCTGGTCGAACAGGTAGAAGCGCATCTCGCCCGAGTACGCATCGATGGTGACCTTGACCGAGTTGCGCACGTAGTTGAAGTTGGCGCCGGCGAGGTCACCCCCGGGACGCAGACCTTGCGTGTCGACGCTCTGGGCGTACGGGTAGCGGTCGGTGACCGTATAGGCGTCCTGCACCCAGAGGATGCGACCTCCGAGGATCACGGGATACGGGTCCGAGTCATAGGCCAGGAACGGCGCCGCCAGCCGTACCCGCGCCCGGATGTCACGGTTGAAGATGACCTTGGACTCGGAGGTGATCTGCGAGGACACCAAGATGTTCTGGTCGGCGAACCGCAGGAAGAAGGCCGCCCGGCGCAGGAACGACGACAGGGGAACGCCGCCCTTGCCTTCGTACCGGCTGGTCTCGTCCTTGCCCTCTGGGCTCTGGTAGTCGATCTCCGGTTGGCGGGTCCTGGCGATGGCATAGCCGCCCAGGTCTTCGGAGAAGTAGACCCGGGGCTCCGTGATGTCGATGCTGCCCTGGGGCGGGATGTCGCGCACCACAAAGTCGGGCCGGCCCTGGGCGTCGACGGCGTTGGCCGAAGAAAGAACGGCTCCGTAACCGTGGGTGTACTGAAGGTGGTTGTTGACCCAGGAGTTCCCCGGGATCTCGGCCGGGTTGAGGCCTCTGACCGAAAGGACCACCTGGCGGGTCTCGCCGTCGATGTCGTAGCGGTCGATGTCGACGTCGCTGAACTGGTAGTACTGCCTGATCTCCTGCAGGTTCCGGTAGGTGTCCTCGATGGTGTTGGGGTCCCACAGCCGCACGTTGCGGATGGTGGCGGCATTGGCGGCCAAGTCGGCGGCCGTCAACTGCTCGTCGGCCGGGAACTGGGTGGCGCCGACGTCTCCCAGGTTGAGCGCGGCCCTCGTGGCCTTGATGTTGCGGTCGATGTACTCGCGCTCACGGGCGTTCTCCGCCGGCTTGACCCGGAAGGTCTGCACGAAGGCCGGGTACATGGCGCCGGCGGCCAGCGCGACGACGCCCCACACCAGCACCGCGATCACCGGCAGCGCCCACCCGCGTCTCCAGATGTTCACGATGAACAGGAGGAACGCGGCCGCCATGATGAGGGTCAGCAGCCGCAGCGCCGGCAGCTGGGCGTTCACGTCGGTGAAGCCGGCGCCCTCCACGAAGCCCCGGCGGGAGTAGCTGAGCTCGAACTGGCGCAGGTAGTAGTCCGCAGCCTTCGCCAGGGCCAGCAGCCCCAACAGGACCGACACGTGTGCCTTCACCTGCGGCGTCGTGCGCTGGATGGGCGCCTGCAACCGGATGCCGCCGTTGAGGTAATGCGCCACGACCGTCATCACCAGCGTGAGCACCAGGGCGACGAAGAGCCAGTTGACGGCGTCGGCCAGGAAGGGGAGGCGGAACACGAAGAACGAGATGTCCCGGCCGAACAGCGGGTCCGTCCTCCCGAACGGCACCGCGTTGCGGAACAGGATCCAGTTGCGCCACTGCACAGCCATCCCGGTGCCAGCGATGAGGGCGAACAGCGCCGCCACTCCCACCCGCACCTTGCCGGCGTAGGGGCCCACCACCTCCTGGTACCGCGCCACTGTCTCGTCCTCGGGGCCGGCGGGGCGGAAGCGGGGAGCGATGCGGTCCGCGATCACCAGGTTGAGCCAGAGCAGCAGGAAGAAAGCAGCCGTGAACACGAGGCTCAGGCCGATCTTGGCGCCGAGAACCCCCTGCCACACCGACACCAGGCCGAGCTCCTCGAACCACAGGAAGTCGGTGAAGAAGCCGGCAACCCCCCGTAGTGACGTGAGCAGGAAGAACAGCACGGCCGCCGCAACCATCAGCCCTACACGGCTACGGGGGGCGCGCTGGGGCGGGCGGGATCTCACGTCGATGGGCGGGCGGCGCATTGCGCCTCGACACTAGGTCGGGTCGGGCGTGAGCAAACAGCGGCACCCGAGGTGCGCCGGGGGATGCAGCTGCCCCGTCGGATAAGCCTCACCCCTGGGGATCCCGCCCGCTAGTGCATTGTCGTCACAGTCGGGGCAGGGCCCCTCGTCGTCGACGATCCATCGCAGGCGGGTTCCGACCGGATGGGAGACGAATCGGCCCCGTTCGTGGGCCGCCACCAGGAAGTGGGCGGCAAGCCGTTCCACCTTGTGGGTCTTCCATTCCCGGTAGACGGCACTGATCCGGTCGCTCATGCTCGACAGGTCCAGATCCTCACCTGCGCAGGCGGCCAGCACCTGTCGAACCCGAACCCGAAGACCCCCCGCCAACTCTGCGCCCAGCTCCACCGCGAGATCCTCGACCGAGTGAGGGACCGGCCCGAAGGGCGAGGCGGCGGCACCGGCGGCCGCCGCGTCGGACAGGAAGCTCAGCGCCAGCCGACGATACGGCTCGGCCTGCTCGGTGGTCGACGGCAGGAGGCCGTCGAGCTGGGTCTGGCCGCGGCTGGTGCGGAGGCGGTCGAGGGTGGTGTTCTGCTCGTCCTGCAGGGCTCGCTTCAGCCGCCTGGCCAGCTGGGTTCCCAGTGGCTCGATCACCCGGTCCCGCGCTTGCAGCAGGTGCTCGTCCCGATCGGCGGTGACCACGATCGAAGTGCCGGGCGTCGCAGCGACCAGCGGCGCCGTCGGCTCACGCCCGCCGTTCGTCGGCGGTGGATCAGCCGGAGCCGCTGGCTGAGGCGTGGTCACCGACTCGCGGTCAGCCCGGAGGCGGGCGAAGAGATCCTCGATGCGAGGACGGATCTCGTCTCGCGCCAGTGGGGCCAACGTCTCGACCTCCACGTCCGAGGACGGTTGCTCCGCTGGCGCCGCGGCGGCATTCACCTGAAGGGGCGCTTCATCAGGAGCCGGTGGCGCGGGCGCCACCGGCTCGACCGAAGGTTCCTCCTCCGCCTGCTCACCGAGCACCTCCACGACCTCCATCACCTCGACCGCCCCTGCCTCGACGAGAGGGTCCCCCGGCGGGACCGGCGGAGCTGCATCGGCCGGGGGGATCGGCGGGTGGCCCTCCGGCTCGGACTGGAAGGGCGGGCTGGCCATCGGTTGCGCACGGGGGTCGGTGGCCGGCGGCGCCGGCCCACCCGGAGGCTCGTTCCCGCGGATGATGCGCACACCTTCGGCAGGACTGTCCCGGCCGACCCCGTGCGGCGCCTCCGGAGGCGGCCGGTCCGGCTGCCGGTTGCGGCGCAGGATCCGCAGCGCCGACGAACGTCGCTCCGGGGTGGAGGTCTCGCGCTGCGGTCGCGGGGCAGGGCCGACAGGATCGGCGGGTGCCTCGGGCGCGGGCGGCGCCGGCTCCGGCACGGCCTGGGCCTGAGGTGCCGCGATCTGGGGCCGGCCCGCCGCTGGGGGCGCCTCCCCGATGGCCAGCCCGCGTGGTGGTGCCGACGCTGCCGCCGGAGCCGCCCGCCGCTCCGACTCCCGATCCTGGCCTCCCCCGCTCGGGCCCTGGTTCCCCCGCTCTGGGGGGCCGCTCGGGCCCTGGTTCCCCC
>JAHWJU010000176.1 GCA_019348255.1 Actinomycetota bacterium
ACAGCAACGCCTGCTGGTGGGGCTCGCCGAAGACCAGATCCACCAGCAGGCCCAGCGCCTGGCCGAACTCCTCGGCGTCGGGGGTGGCCAGCTTCACCGGCACCCCGGGGTGGTCCGACCACGGCGGGGGAGGCATGAAGAACCAGGCGATGGGCACCTCGAAGGCCCGGGCGAAGGCCATGATCTCGTCGGCGTCGAACTTGCGGATGAAGCGCCCGGCGATGGAGCGCTCGGCCTGGGAGATGCTGGCCTTGGACCAGCGCTTGCCCAGGTAGGGCGCCAGCGCGTCGGCGGCCTGGTCCTGGGTCCAGCCCTTGTCCTCCCGGGCCCGGGTCAAGTTGTAGGCCACCACCTGGTTGGGGGTCAGTCCCAGGTAGGAGGGGACCTCGCCGACCTCGGGATCGGGGGGTCGCTTGAATTTCTTCGGCATCAGCCGTCCGTCCTGTGCCGTTGAGTGCCGCTGAGTGTCAATGAGTCCACAACGTCAAAATATAGCCGTTGACGAGGGGATGACAGCGACGTAATTTACGGCCATGGTGGCCCGCAGAGAGCTCCGCCTGGTCGGCCCGACGTCCTCGCTGGACGAGCTTCCCGAGGTGCTCACCATCGAAGAGGCGGCCAAGGTGCTGCGCATCGGGCGAGGTGCGGCCTATGCCCTGGCCCGCAAGTACCTGGCCACCGAAGGCCGGGAAGGCCTGCCCGTGGTGCCCCTCGGGCGCAGCCGGCGCGTGCCCCGGGCGGGACTGCTCCGGCTCCTCGACGTCGAGCCGGGCCGTGCCGCTGGAGAGTGACGCCCGAGCCGTGGGCCAGCGACCAGACGCTCGCCAGGGTCTGCTCCTCACCGCTGCTGGCCGGGTGGTGTGCCGGGCGGTGGGCACCACGGCGTGGGCCGTGCTGGCCGACATCGCCCTCGACGCCGAGGCCGACGCCCACGGGAATCTCGTGGCCGCCACCAACGTCAGGCGCATCGCCGCCAACCTCGGCATGAGCAAGGACACCGCGGCGCGGGCCCTGGGCCGCCTGGTCGACGCCGGGCTCGTGGTTCGTCACTGCCGCCGCGGCGCCGGCGGCCACTTCGTCCGCTCGCTCTACGAGCTGCGCCTCGATCCTGACGCCGGCGTCACCGTGGTCGCCCCCACACCGGGTCCCACGTCTCGGTGTCCGGTTCTTAGCGACACCGTGGCCGAGGACACTCCCTCAGCGGACGCGGGCCCCAAGCAGTGCGCTCGCCCGGGCGAACTGGCCCCGGGGGCCGGCCGTGGGCCCCGCCGTCCCCGGCCTGGCCAAGAAGCCCTGTTCGAGCTGGGCACCGACACCATGGAGCCCCAGTGACGTCCGCCGTGCTCACCGTCACCGTCACCGTCGCCGGTGTGGGCCAGCCCCTCACCACCGACGAATCACCGGGCCACGACCCATCAGCTCAACTCCACTCCGACCAACTCACCACCAGCCCAAGACCACCAACACCAACTCCCAACCACGTCAACGACCGACCCACCACCACCATCAACCACGTCCACGACCAACCCACCACCACCGACAACACCAGCACCGACCACCACCAAAACCGACTCAGACACTGGCACCCTGCGGTGCCGTTCCCGGGAGCGGCCGTCACCGGGGCCGCTGAGACGGCGAAGGCGGCGCCATGTTGAGCCGGGGCAAGGTCACGCCCCTCACCGTGTCCTACTACACGGACGAGGTGGCCGCCGGCCTGGAGGACTACTACGCCGGCCGAGGCGAGGCCGTGGGCCACTGGGTGGCCTCCGGCTCGGCCGCCGCCGGCCTAGCCGGCGAGGTCTCAGCTGCGCAGCTGGCCCGGCTGTTCGACGCCGTCCATCCCGACACCGGTGAGGCCCTCGGCGCGCCCTACCGCGTGCGGGCCGGCGCCGATCGGGTCACCGGCTGGGACCTGACCTTCTCGGCGCCCAAGTCGCTGTCAGCTCTCTGGGCGCTCGGCGGCGGCGAGGTGGGCATGGCCGCCCGGGAGGCCCACGACGCCGCGGTGGCCGCCGGGCTGGCCTACCTGGAGGAGCACGCGGCGTTCTCCCGCCAGGGCAAGGCCGGCATCCGCCAGGTCGACACCGAGGGCCTGGTGGCCGCCGCCTTCGTGCACCGCACCTCGCGCGCCGAGGACCCGCAGCTGCACACCCACGTCCTGGTCTCCGGACGGGTGCGCTGCGAGGACGGCGTCTGGCGAGCGCTGGACTCGAGGGCGCTGCACCGGGAGCTGAAGTCCGCCGGCATGGTCTACCAAGCGGCGCTCCGCGCCGAGACCACCGCCCGCCTGGGCGTGGCCTGGGGACCGGTGGATCGCCACGGCCAGGCCGACATCGACGGCGTGCCCGAGGCGCTCCTCTCCCGCTACTCCAAGCGGGCTAAGGCCGTGGAGGTCGAGGCCAAGGGCCGCATCGCCGAGCGCGAGGCCCGCCTCCGACGGGGGCTGACCGCCCCTGAGCGCCAGCGCACCTACGAGCGGGCGGTGCTCGCCACCCGCAACCCCAAGGCGCATCGCAGCGCGCAGCCTGAGCTCAGCGACGAGGGGCTGCACGACCGCTGGCTGGCCGACGCCAGCGAAGCCGGTCTGGGCCCAGAGGGCTGGCTGTCCGAAGTCCTCGACCGTGCCGGTGTCCATCAGCACGTGGACCTGGAGACGGTGGTCACCGAGAGCCTGGCCGAGCTGGGCAGCTCGTCGTCGACCTGGGGACGCCGCCACGTGGTGCGGGCGCTGGCCCGGCGGGCGCCGGTGGACCTGGGCAGCGCCGAGGCGACCCGGCGCTGGGTGGAACAGGCCACCGACGCGGTGCTGGCCCATCCCGGCGTGGTGGCCCTGGTGGCGCCGGCTCCGGAGGCACCTTCGGACCTGCGCCGGCGGGACGGGCGCTCGGTGTACGAGGCGCATGGCGCTGCCCGGTTCTCCACGCTGGCCACCCTGGCCCGGGAGCAGCACGTCCTCGACGCCGCCGTGGCCGGGCGGGATGCCAGGCGTTCGGTGGCTCATCCCCACGCCCTCGAGGCGGCCATCGAGGCCCACGGGCTCGGTGACGACCAGGCCGAGGCGCTGCGCCGCCTCACCGGCGGCGGTGAGGCCATCACCTGCCTGGTCGGCCCCGCCGGGGCGGGCAAGTCCCGGGCCATGGGCGCCGCCGCCGAGGCGTGGGCCAGAAGCGGGATCCCGGTGCGGGGACTGGCCGTGTCGGCTGCCGCCGCCGGCGTGCTCGGCACCGAAGCCGGCATCGCCACCGACACCATCGCCAAGTTCCTCCACGAACACGACCGCCCCGATGGCCCGCCGGTGCACTGGCGGCTGCACCGAGGCGAGGTGGTGGTGGTGGACGAGGCGGCCATGGTGGCCAGCACCGATCTGGCCCGGGTGGTCACCCTGGCCGAGAAGGCCCGGGCCAAGGTGGTGCTGGTGGGGGACCACCACCAGCTGGGCGCGGTGGAGGCGGGTGGGCTGTTCCGCCTGCTGGCCACAGATACCAACGCCGCCGAGCTGAGCGGCGTGCGGCGGTTCCACGCCGAGTGGGAGCGAGACGCCAGCCTGCGCCTGCGAGCGGGCGACAAGAGCATCGTCGAGGAGTACCTGGCCCAGGGCCGGGTGGTGGGCGGGGAGCGCTCGGTGATGGTGGAGGAGGCCTTCGGGCGCTGGTGGATGGCCCGGGCCCGGGGTGACTCGGTGGTGGTGTGCGCCGCCGACCACGCCACGGTCAACGACCTGGCGGCCCGGGCCCGAGCAGCCCGGGTGGCCGCCGGCGAGGTGGAGCCCGATGGCGTGCGTGCCGGCGAGCACACCGTGGGGGTGGGCGATGAGATCGTCACCTGCCGCAACGACCGGCGCCTGGTGACCTCGGCCGGCGCCTGGGTGCGCAACGGGGACCGCTGGCGGGTCGTGGCCCGCCAGCGCGACGACGCTCTCCTCGTCGAGGACCTCACCGGACGGGGGCGGGTGGTGCTGCCCGGCGACTACGTCGCCGAGGAGGTGGCCTCGGCCTACGCCGTCACCATCCACAAAGCCCAGGGCCTCACCGTCGACACCGCCATCGTCCTGGTCGACGAGCGCACCACCGCCGAGGCGCTCTACGTGGGCATGACCAGGGGCCGGGCTCACAACGTGGCCCTGGCCGTGTGCGACGAGCCGGACACCGAGCACGCATCCGGACCGACTCGCCGACCGAGCGAGGTGCTGGTCGCCGCCCTCGGCCGCAGCGCCGCCGAGGTGGCGGCCCTGGAGGTGCTGCGGGAGGCCTTGGTCCGCTCGGAGTCGCTGGCCACCCTCGCTCCCCGGTTGGCCAACCTCGACGCCTGGATCGCCAGGCAGACGCCGCCCGATCGGTCGCGGGAGCTGCAGTGGGCCGCCGATGCCCTGAAGCACGCCCAGGCCTACTGCCGGCCGGGACACGTCACCCGCGCCGGTCGGGACGACCGCCGGCGCCTGGAGGCGGCCCAGGCCCACTACGACGCGCTGTCCGCTGAACAGGGACAACGCCAGGCGTGGCTGGAGGCCCACGCCGACACCCTGGCCTACCGGGACGAGCTGGCCGAGGCGGTGGCCAAGCGGCGCCGGGAGCTCGGCGTCGCCGCCGCCATCACCCAGCCCGGCCACGTGGTCGACCTCATCGGAGCGGTGCCCAGCGACAACCCGGCTTCCCTTCAG
>JAHWJU010000177.1 GCA_019348255.1 Actinomycetota bacterium
ACGTCGACCAGCAGGTGGCCCTCGTCGTCGACGTCGGCGGCCACGCCGGCGAAGGTCTCCTCGAAGAGCTCCACCCTCACGTCGCGGCCGATGGTCACACAGGCCTGCCGGTAGGCGCGGGCCACGACGGCGTCACCGGCGGCGTACCACCCCGAGAGGGCGTCGAGCAGCGCCTGCAGCACCTCGTCGGGCGCGATGGCGCCGCCCAGGCGGGCCGCTCCCGGGGGGGCCCACCCGACGTTCATGCCGATGCCGGCGGCCACGGCGCCGGCGTCGGACTCGGCCAGCACCCCCGCCAGCTTGCGGTCGTCCACCACCAGGTCGTTGGGCCACTTGATCCCGGCCTCCACGCCGGCCACGGCCCGGGCCGCGTCCCTGGCGGCCAGGGCCACGGCCGCCACCACCAGGTGCGACACCGCCGGCGGGCGCAGGAGCACGCTGCACAGCAGGTTGGTGCCGGCCGGCGCCTCCCAGGTGCGGCCCAGGCGGCCGCGGCCGGCGCTCTGGTGGTCGGCCACCGCGACCAGCCCTTCGGCGGCACCGGCCCGCGCCCGGTCCATGATCCAGGTGTTGGTGGAGTCGATCGAGACGAACCGCCGTACGTCCCACGCCGGCACCGCCGCAGGCTTCCACATCGGGCCGGCCGGCGCCCGCTCCAGGGGGCCGGCGACAGAGTCGGGCGCTTACGATACGCCGGCCATGTTCTCCAAGGTCCTCATCGCCAACCGCGGCGAGATCGCGGTGAGGGTCATCCGTACCTGCCAGGAGCTGGGCGTGGCCACCGTCGCCGTCTACTCCGAGCTCGACCGCGACGCCCTGCACGTGCGGCTGGCAGACGAGGCCTACGCACTGGGCGGGCAGACGGCGGCCGAGAGCTACCTCAACACCGAGGCCATCCTCGACGTCGCCGGGCGCAGCGGGGCGGAGGCGGTCCATCCCGGCTACGGCTTCTTCTCGGAGAACACCGAGTTCGCCCGGGCCATCACCGGGCGCGGCGTCGTGTTCATCGGTCCGCCGCCCGAAGCCATCGAGATCATGGGCGACAAGATCTCGAGCCGTCTGGCCGCCGAGGCCGCCGGCGTCCGGGGGGTCCCCGGCGACAACACCGTGCTCACCGATCCGGCCCAGGTGCTCGCCTTCGGCCAGGCCCACGGGTGGCCGGTGGCCATCAAGGCCGCCTACGGGGGTGGCGGCCGGGGCATGCGGGTGGTGCAGCGACCCGACGACGCTGCCGCCGCGCTGGAGTCGGCCCAATCCGAAGCCCTGAAGGGGTTCGGGCGCGGCGAGTGCTACATCGAGCGCTACCTCACCTGGCCCCGCCACATCGAGATGCAGGTCTTCGCCGACACCCGCGGCGACGCCGTGTGGATCGGAGAGCGCGACTGCACCTGCCAGCGCCGTCACCAGAAGCTCATCGAGGAGTCACCGGCGCCCGACTTCCCCTCCGAGGTGCGCGAGGCCATGGGCGCCGCCGCCGTAGAGGTGGCCAAGGCCTGCGGCTACGTCAACGCCGGCACCGTCGAGTTCCTCTACCAGGACGGCGAGTTCTTCTTCCTGGAGATGAACACCCGCCTCCAGGTCGAACACCCGGTCACCGAGATGGTGGTGGGCATAGACCTGGTCGAGCTGCAGCTGCGGGTGGCCGCCGGCGAGGCACTCCCCTTCACCCAGGACGACCTGGTCGGCCGGCGCCGGGGCCACGCCATCGAGGCCAGGATCAACGCCGAGGACCCCGCCGGCGGCCGCTTCCTCCCCGCCCCCGGCCGCATAACCCGCTTCCGCCGGGCCGACGGCTTCGGCGTCCGCACCGACGCCGGCTACGACGAGGGTGACGAGGTCAGTCAGTACTACGACAACCTCGTGGCCAAGCTGATCGTATGGGGGCAGGACCGGGACCAGGCCCGGCGCCGGCTCATCAGGGCGTTGCGGGAGACCGTGATCGAGGGAGTCGCCACCACGATCCCCGCCCACCTCGCCATCCTCGGGCACCCCGACTTCGCCGCCGCCACCCACTCCACCAGGTGGGTGGAGGAGAACCTCGACCTCTCGACGCTGTCGGCGGCGCCGGCCACAGATCCTGCCTCCGCGGGCGACCCGCCCGAGCCGAAGGTCCGCCGGGACGTCGACGTCGAAGTCGACGGCCGGCGCTACCGCGTGAGCCTCTGGGTCCCCGAGACGGCACAGGCCCCGGTGGCCGGCGCCGTGCCGGCCCGACCGGGTAGCACCGGCCGCAGCTCCCGGCCCAGCCCGAGGAGCGGCGCCGGCGGCGGCGGCGCGGCCGGGGGGACCGGCAACGTGACCGTGCCCATGCAGGGCACAATCGTGAGGGTGCTCGTCGAGGAGGGCGACACCGTGGAGGCCGGTCAGACGGTGTGCGTGCTGGAGGCCATGAAGATGGAGAACAACGTCGCAGCGGAGCGCGCCGGGACGGTCCGCGAGATCAAGGTGAGGCCCGGCGAGGCCGTCGGCGCCGGCGACACCGTCGCCGTCATCGAATGAGGAGCGTGGCCGGGCAGCGACTACCGAGGCGGCAGGGGCGGAAAGGGGGCGAGGCATGACGACCGACACCAAGAGCACGGCCCGACAGACGGTGGACGACCACGCCGACGACCTGATCGAGCTGAGCCACCGCATCCACGCCAACCCCGAGCTTCGTTTCGAAGAGGAGCGGGCGGCGGCGTGGTGCTCGGAAGCACTGGCGGCGGCCGGGTTCGACCTCCAGACCGGAGTCGCAGACCTGCCCACGGCGTTCGTGGCCACCGCCGGATCGGGCGATCTGACGATCTCCATCTGCGCCGAGTACGACGCGCTCCCGGGCATCGGCCACGCCTGCGGGCACAACGTGATCGCCGCCTCGGCGGTGGGGGCGGCGGCGGCGCTGGCGCCTCTGGCCGACGACCTCGGGGTGACCATCAAGGTCATGGGCACGCCCGCCGAGGAGGGCGGCGGCGGCAAGATCCTCATGCTGGAGGCCGGCGTCTTCGACGGCGTGCACGCGGCGATGATGGTGCACCCGGCTCCGACGGAGATGGAGTCGATGCCGTGCCTGGCCGTGGCCCACGTAGACGTCCACTACACCGGCAAGGAGGCCCACGCCTCGGCTTACCCGGAGCTGGGGGTCAACGCCGCCGACGCCCTCACCGTCGCCCAGACGGCGATCGGGCTGTTGCGCCAGCACATCCCGGACGAGGCCCGCATCCACGGCATCGTGACCCACGGCGGCGACGCCCCGAACATCGTGCCCGGCCACACCGTCGGCAAGTGGTACATCCGGGAACGGACCCTGGATCTGCTGGCGGAGCTGCAACCGAGGGTGGAACGCTGCTTCCAGGCCGGCGCGGTGGCCACCGGCTGTGACTACCGGATCGAGCCCCAGAGCCCGCCGTACTCCGAGATGCGCGACGACGCCGAGATCAGGGCGCTCTACCGCCTCAACGCCGAGGCACTGGGCCGGCGCTTCGGCGAGCGGACGGGGGTGCAGGAACGGATGGCCGGCTCCACCGACATGGCCAACGTCTCCCTCGCCATCCCCACCATCCACCCCATGCTCGGCCTCGACTGCTTCCCGGTGTCGAACCACCAGCCCGAGTTCGCCGCCTTCTGCGCCACCCCCACCGCCGACAAGGCGCTGCGCGACGGTGCCGTGGCCATGGCGTGGACGTGCATCGACCTGGCCACCACCGCCGGCGTGCGGGAGCGCCTGCTAGCTGCAGCCGGCTGAGCCCTCGTCGGTGAACGAGGCGCCGGCGACCGGCACGAAGCGCCAGTCGTAGCCGTCCTCGCGCAGCCCGACGGCCAGCACGCCGAAGGTCGAGGTGTTGCGGGCCTCGCTGTGAGGAAGGGGCGCGGGCACCGGGTAGAGGCTGCGCCCACCGGTGCCCACGACGAACTGGCGGATGCCGGCGATGGGGGCGAAGCGCTCGTAGTGGTGGTCGTGGCCGCTCAGCACGACGTCGGCGCCGGCGCTGCTCAGCACCTGCCAGAAGGCTTCGTAGCCGGCGTCGCTGCCGTGGAGGCCCGAGGAGTGGCGGGCGTGGTGCCAGTAGGCGAGGACGCACTCCGCCTTGGACGACTCCAGGTCGGCCCGCAGCCAGGCCAGCTGCGGTGACCCCTCGCCGCAGCCGCCGACGGCGGAGCAGACCGAGTTGAGCGCCACGATGTGCCAGCCACCCAGGTCGTAGCTGTACCAGCCCCGGCCGTCGACACCGGCGGCGGCCGGCCCGAAGTAGCCGAAGTAGCCCCGGGCCTTGCCGCCGGCGTACTCGTGGTTGCCCGGCGCCGGCCTGGTGATGCCCTTGAAGCGCCCCCACGTCGGGTCGTAGGACTGGGCGAACCCGCTGGCCTCTCCCCGCTCGTACTGGAGGTCACCGAGGGGGGTCACCACCGTCGGCGCCAGCGACTCCACGACCCGCGCCGTGGCCTCCATCTGGCACTGGGCCGGTGTCACCGGCTGGCCCGGCTTGCAGGCGATGTCGCCGGCGGCCACCAACAGCGGCGCCCCCGCCGGCGCGGTGGTCGTCGCCGCCGTGGCCGGCGCAGCCGTGGTCTCGCCACCGGCAACGGTGGTGGCGGTGGCCCCGGGCTCCACCTCGGGTGCTCGGCCCTCCC
>JAHWJU010000178.1 GCA_019348255.1 Actinomycetota bacterium
CGCCGGTCGGGCTCGGCGGCCACCTGGGACAGCAGGCGCACGAAGCGCTCGGCGATGCGCTCCACCGCCTCGGTGGCGAGCACGTCGGGGCGGTGGACCAGCTCGAGGGTCAGGCCACCCCGGGGCAGCACGACCACGCTCAGCGGGTAGTGAGTGGCGTCGCGGCCGTCGAGGCCGACCACCCGCAGCTCGTCGGTCGCCGGAAAGCCCTCCGGGTCGAAGGGGTAGCTCTCGAGCACGAACAGGGTGTCGAACAGCTCCCCCCCCGCCCCGGCAGTGGCCTGGATCTCCCCCAGGGGAAGGTGGTGATGGGCGAGCAGGGCTGCCTGCTCTTGCTGCAGCCGGGCGAGGACGCTGCGCACGAGCTCTCCCGGGAGGGCTCGCACCCGGACCGGGACCGTGTTGGCGAACAGCCCCACGATGGACTCGACGCCGGGGAGCTCGGCGGGGCGCCCGGAGACGGCGGTGCCGAAGACCACGTCGTCCTGCCCGGTCAGGCGCCCGAGCAGCAGGCCCCAGGCGCCCTGGAGCACCGAGCCGAGGGTGAGCCCGTGTGCCCGCGCCATCGAGCTCAACCGGGCCACGAGGTCGTCGGCCAGCACGCGGATGACCCGGGCAGGCAGCGCGGCGGTGGCCGGCCCGGCGGGGGCCAGCCGGGTGGGGGTGACGCCTGCCAGGGCGCGCTTCCACTCGGTCGTCGACTCCTCCCGGTCCTGGGCGGCGACCCACGCCAGGTAGTCGCGGTAGGGCGCCGGCGGCACGAGCGCGGCGCCGCTGCCCGCCGCCCCGTAGAGCTCCATCAGCTCCCCGACGAGCAACGGGAGCGACCAGCCGTCCACGACGAGGTGGTGCAGCGTGGCGACGAGCTGCCATCGCCGTCGCCCCAGCCGGACAAGGGAGAATCGGGACAGGGGTGGGTGTGCGGGGTCGAAACGGCGGACACGGTCCTCGTCGGCGACCTCGGCGGCGCGAGTGCCGAGATCGTCCCGGCTCGCCACGGTGAGGTCGACGTCGCGCCAGTCGACGGGCACGTCTCGCACCACCACCTGCACCGCCTCGCCGGAGCGCCGGCGACGGAAGGCCACCCGGAGCACGGCGTGGCGGTCCACCAGCGCCTGCGCCGCTGCCCGCAGGCGCTCGGGTCGGACCGTCCCCTCCAGCTCGACGAGCACCTGCACCACGTAGAGCCCGGGGCCGGCGTCGTGGAGGTCGGCGTGGTAGAGCAGACCCTCCTGCAGCGGGGCCAGGGGGAGGACCTCCTCGATGTCCGTCCGGACGGTGGGCGCCACGTCAGCGTCCCCGGACCATGCCGAGGTCACCCCCGAGCTCGTCGAGCTCCTCGTCGGCGATCGAGACCAGGGCTCGGGAGCGATCCGGCTCGTGGCCGGTCGCAGCGTCGCAGGCCCCGGCGTGCGCGGCCAGGGCCTCGACCGTCTCGTGCTCGAAGACGTCGCGTGCGGTGATGACGAGGCCCGCCTGCCTCGCCCGGCTCACCAGGCGGATGGAGGCGATGCTGTCGCCGCCGAGGGAGAAGAAGCTGTCGTGCACGCCGATGGGGTCCACGCCCAGGACCTCGGCGAACACCGATGCCAGCGCCCGTTCCCGCTCGCTGCGCGGGGCCTGCCCGGCCGACGTGGCCCCGACGTCGGGGGCGGGCAGGGCCGAGCGGTCGAGCTTGCCGTTCGGGGTCAACGGAAGGGCGTCGAGCAGCACCACCGCAGCGGGGACCATGTAGTCGGGCAGCGCGGCGGCCACGTGGCCACGCAGGTCGTCGGCTGCCGGGCGGCACCCCGCCAGCGCCGTCACGTAGCCGACGAGCTGCTTGCGGCCGGGACGGTCCTCGCGGACCACGGCACGGGCCTGGCGCACCCCGGGATGGGAACCGAGGACGGATTCGATCTCGCCCAGCTCGATGCGGAAGCCCCGGATCTTCACCTGGTCGTCGGTCCGGCCGAGGAACTCGAGGGAGGCGTCGGCGCGCCGGCGGACGAGGTCGCCGGTGCGGTACATGCGCGACCCCGGCGGGCCCGACGGGTCGGCCACGAAGCGCTCCGCCGTCAGCCCGGGGCGCCCGAGGTAGCCACGGGCCAGCCCGGCGCCGCTGATGTAGAGCTCACCGGGCACCCCGGTCGCCACGGGCTGCAGGCCGGCGTCGAGCACGTGGAGCACCGTGTTGCGGATGGGTTCGCCCAGCGGCGGCGTCCCCGAACGGGCACGCACGTCGGCGGCGGTCGACCAGATCGTGGTCTCGGTGGGGCCGTAGAGGTTGGTGACGGGGCCGCCGCACGCCCGCATGCGGTCGGCCAGCGCAGCGGGGAGGGCTTCGCCGCCGACGAGGATCCGCACACCGTCGAGCCGCGGCCGGCCCTCGGCGAGCACGGCCTGCCACAGGGTCGGGGTGGCCTGCAACGCGGTCACGCGGCAGCGTTCCACCACGGCGAGGAGGGCCGCGGGGTCGAGCACCGTGGCCTCGTCGGCGAGCACCACGGTGGCGCCGGCGAGGAGGGGCAGGTACAGCTCCAGGCCGGCGATGTCGAACCCCACGGTGGTGACGGCCAGGAGCCGGTCGGTGGGACCGAGCAAGAACCGCTCCTGCATGGCCAGCAGGAAGTTCACCAGGGCCGCGTGCTCGACCACGACGCCCTTGGGCCTGCCCGTCGACCCCGACGTGTAGATGACGTAGGCGGCGTTGCCGGGCACGGGCCCATCCGGCGCCGGCGGCTCGGGCGGCCCCGTGTGGGCCAGGTCCTCGACCAGCAGCAGGGGCGTGCCGCCGTCCGGCAGCCGAGCTGCCACCGACGCGCTGGTGAGCACGCACCGGGGAGCGGCGTCGTCGAGCATGAAGGCGATGCGCTCCGGCGGGTGGTGCAGGTCGAGGGGGAGGTAGGCGGCGCCGGACCTGAGGACGCCCAGAAGGGCCACCACCAGCTCCGGGGAGCGGGGCAGGGCCACGGCGACGATGTCCTCCGGCCCGACCCCGTGCCCGACCAGGACACCGGCCAGCCGCCGGGCGCGGCGGTCGAGCTCGGCGTAGGTGAGCCCGGTGTCGCCGAAGAGCACCGCGGTGGCGTCCGGCGCGGCCGCAGTGCGGGCGGCCACGAGCTCGGGAAGGGTCGACTCGGGCAGGGGGGCGACCGTGGCGGTGCGCTCGGCGAGGAGAGCTCGCCGCTCCCCGGGCAGCAGCACGTCGATCTCGTCGAGAGGGCGATCCGGATCCGCTACCACCTGCTCCAGCAACCGGACCAGCCGCCCGGCGAGGGCTTCGGCGGTGCTCGCGTCGAACAGGTCGGTGCTGTACTCGAGCTGGCCGTCGATGCCGCCGGCCCTTGCCCGCTCGCTGACGTACACGGTGAGGTCGACCTTGGCCACGCCCAGGCCCACCTGCTCGGGGGCCGCGCCCACGCCGGGCACCGGCGCACCGGAGGGGTCCCGGTGGTGGTGGACGACCATCACCTGGAACAGGGGGTGCCTCGACAGCGAGCGGGTGGGATTCAGCGCCTCCACCACCCGCTCGAACGGCACGTCCTGGTGGTCGAAGGCGGCCAGGGCGGCGCGGCGCACGCGAGTGACCAGCTCGGCGAAGCCGGGACGCCCGGACGTGTCGCTGCGCACCACCACCGTGTTGACGAAGAACCCGACGAGCTCGTCGAGGGCGTCGTCACCACGACCGGCGACCGGGGTCCCGATGGGGACGTCGTCGCCGGCGCCCAACCGGCTCAGCAGCGCGGCGAGCGCCGCCTGCACGACCATGAACACGCTCGCTCCCGAGCGCCCGGCGAGCTCCCGCATGCCCGCGTGGAGCGACGGGGGGATCGCGAACGCCAGGGTGGCACCGCGGTAGGACGCCACCGCAGGCCGGGACCGGTCCACGGGCAGGGCGAGCTGCTCGGGAGCGCCCCGCAGGGCCTCCCGCCAGAACGCCAGCTGGCCGGCGAGGATCGAACCGGGGTCGGCGTCGTCGCCCAGCAGCCGGCGCTGCCACTGCGCGTAGTCGGCGTACTGCACGGGAAGGGGCGGCCACGCCGGCGCCCGGCCGCACCGCCTGGCGGTCAGTGCGGTCCCCAGGTCACGCAGCAGCGGGCCCACCGACCATTCGTCGGCGGCGATGTGGTGGACGACCACCAACAGGACGTCCTCGGCACGGCCGGGTCGGCGGAACAGCCAGGCCCGCAGGGGGATCTCGGTCCGCAGGTCGAACGGCTGCCGGCCGGCCGCCGCCAGCTCGGCGGCGAGATCGGTCTCCACCGTGCGGAGCTCGAGCGCGGGCCGGGCGTGCTCGGCGCCCACGACGCGCTGCCAGGGCTGCCCGCCCTCGTCGGGGTACACCGTCCGCAGGCTCTCGTGGCGGGCGACCACGTCGGCCAGGGCCTCCTGGAGGACGGCAGCGCCGACGTGCTCGGTCAGGCGCAGGGCGAAGGGGACGTTGTAGGTGGGGCTGGGCCCCTCGAGGGCATGGAGGAACCACAGGCGCTCCTGGGCGAAGGAGAGCGGGGGCCGGGCGGGACGGGGCAGGGGCCGCAGCGGGGGGCGGGCGGGGCGGGCCCGGTCGAGAGCGCCGGCCAGGCCGGCGACCGTGGGGTTCTCGAACAGCGC
>JAHWJU010000051.1 GCA_019348255.1 Actinomycetota bacterium
TCGCCGCTGATGGAGTTGACGCCCGAATGCAGGCCCTTCACGCTCTGCACGACAAGCCCCTCGTCTATGCCGGCCACCAGCTCCTCGGGGGAGCTGGTACCGGGGGCGACGGCCAGGGCCCGGCATCCGGGAGCCGGCACGCTCTGGTAGCTGCGGGTGGCCGACGCGGTGGACACGGTGCCGGCCCTGCGGGCGGTGGACCCGTCGTAGACGAAGGCGCACAACTTGCCGGCGTCGATCAGGAGGTTGCGCCTGCTGGCCAAGCCCTCGGCGTCGTGGGCCAGCGCGCCGAAGCCCTCGGGATCGGTGGGATCGTCGGTGAGGCTGAACAGGTCGGCCGCCACCCGCTGGCCGAGGCGCCCGGCGAACAACGACCTGCCCTTGAGCACCGACATCCCCGACACCAGCCGCCCCAGGATGGCCACGAAAGCGGCGGTCACCTCGGGCTCGAGCACCACCGTGAGCCGCCGGGAGGCGGGCTTGGTGGCGCCCAGGAGGCGCACGGCCCTGTTCGCGGCCTCGCCGGCCACCTCGTCGAGGTCCAGCTCCCCGGGCTCACGGGCGCTGGCCGAGCCACCGCCGGTGCGGGTACCGGAGCCGTCGTCGGCCATGGCCGAGACGTAGAGACCGCACGAGCCAGAGCGTCCCCAGGCCTCGATGCCGGTCGTCGAAGCCACCGCCCGTTCGGTGCGGTCCTCGCTGTAGACGGCGCTGCGGACGCCGGTGATGCGGCGGTCGGCACTCCGGACCGAGCGCTCGAGGCCGAGGGCGAGGTCGATCTTGGCCGACCGGGAGAGCGCGGCCAACCCCGGGCGGTCGACGTCGACCTCCGGAACCGGCACACCGTCAGGCACCGCCAGGCCGTTCCACTCCGCCGGCTCGCCGAAAGCGGCGTTCTCCCGCGCCTCTTCGAGGGTCTCGGCCACCGCCGCCTCGTCCAGCGCCCCCGTCCAGGCGAAGCCTTGGCGGTGACCCGCGACGACCCGTACGCCGGCGCCGGCGCTGGTGGCTGCACCCAGCGATTCGATCTGGCCCTGGTAGGCGTGCACGCTCAGGCTCTCACCGCGGACGGCATAGACCTCGACCTCCTCGCCCGGGGCGGCCCGGCCCACCGTCCGCCGCGCCAGGTCGAGAAGCTCGGCGCTAGGCACCGGCGGTGCCGCCCACCGTCATGCTCGTCACCCGCAGCGTCGGGTTGCCGTCCCCCACCGGCACGCCCTGGCCGTCCTTGCCGCACGTACCCGGGGGTCCCATGGCGAAGTCGCTGCCGATGACGTCGATGTTGCGCAGGACTTCAGGACCGTTGCCGATCAGGTTGGCGTCCCGCAGGGGTTCGGCGATCTCGCCGTTCTCGATCATGTAGGCCTCGGTCATGCCGAAGACGAAGTCACCGGTGGCGGTGTTCACCTGGCCGCCCCCGAGCTTCGCCACGTACACGCCCGTCGGGGTGTCCCGGAGGATGGCGTCGGGGTCCTCGCTGCCGTTGGTGACGAAGGTGTTGGTCATCCTCACCATCGGTAGGTGCCGGTAGCTCTGGCGCCGGCCGTTGCCGGAGGGAGGGCGGTTCTCCTTGCGGGAGCGGATGACGTCCCACAGGTAGTCGGTGAGGACGCCGTCTTGGATGAGCACGTTGCGGCTGGCGGGGTGGCCCTCGTCGTCTATGGCGAAGGAGCCCCATTCAGGACCCATGGTGCCGTCGTCCACCAGCGTCACCAGTGGGCTCGCCACCTGCTCCCCCACCCGGTTGGCGTACACCGAGGCCCCCTTGGCGACGAGGTCGGCTTCGAGGCCGTGCCCGCAGGCCTCGTGGAACATGACGCCCCCGCTACCCCGGTTGATGACCACCGGTACCGCCCCCGACGGCGCCGGCCGCGCCCGCAACTTGGTCAGCGCCCGGCGCGCGGCACGGGCCGCGAACTCCTCGATGTCGAGGTCTTCGACGACTTCGAAGCCGAGGGTGAAGCCCGTCGACTCCGATCCCGTCTGCATGCCGGTGTCGCCGGCGGCCACGGCGAGCACCGACAGGTGGGTCCGCACCTGGTCGTCTCCGGCGATCAAGCCGTCGCTGTTGGCCACCAGGATCCGCCGGCGTAGGTCGCCGTAGCGCACCGTCACCTGCTTGACCGCCGCTCCCGCGGCGCGCGCCGCGGCATCAGCGCGCCGAAGCACCTCGACCTTGGTGGACTTGGTCACGTCCTCGGGCGGCACCCGAACGCGGGCGCCGGATGTGTCGGCGGCGCCGTCGAGTGCGACGCTGCGTAGGCCGGCGCCTCCACCGTGGGCCACAGCCGCCGCCGCCTCCGCCGCCGCCAGCAACGAGGCCTCGGTCAACTCCGCCGTCGAAGCGAAGCCGGTGGTGTCGCCGGACACGACCCGGATCCCGGCGCCCCGCTCACGTCCCGAGGTGAGGTCCTCGACCTTGCCGTCGTCGAGGACGGCCGAGGAGGCGCGCCGATCCTCCACGAACACCTCGGCGAAGTCCCCGCCCGTGCGCAGTGCGGCGTGCAGGGCCCGGGCCACCAGTGCGTCATCGATCATGGAGGTGCCACGGTAACGCCCTGTCCGAGAAACGAGACGACGGCCTCGAACCAGGCGCCCGGGTTCTCGAACTGAGGCGAGTGGCCGGCGTCGGGAACGACGGCGAGACTCGCCCCCGGGATCGCCCCCGCCATCCGGCGCGAGTGGTCGAGGAAGGCCTCGTCCTGTTCCCCCACCAGCACCAGGGTCGGCAGCCGCAGCCCGGCCAGGGCCTCCAGCCGATCGGGCTGGTGCAGGAACTCTTCGACCATGGCCAACCACATGTCCGCCGAGCAGGCGAGGGTCTTGCCTTCGGCGAACTCGCGGTACCCGGGCCGGGTGGTCAGCAGCCGGATGTGCGCAGGCGTGAAGAGGCCGTCCTCCCGGGCCCGGGAGGCCTCCACCAACAGCGGCATGCCTCCCTGGGCCACCACCGCCTTGCCCAGCTCGACCAGGGCCGCGTCGATGCCGTCGGGGGCGGCGTGGCTGGTGTCCATCAGCACCAACGCCTCCAGGCGGTCCGGCGCGTCGAGGGCGATGTGCTGGGCCACCATGCCCCCCATCGAGTGACCGAGGAGGGTGAAGCGGGCCCAGCCGAGGGTGTCGGCCAAGCCCAGGATGTCGGCCGCGAAGATCCTCAAGCCGTAGCTGGACAGACCCGGGGGTTGGTCGCTGCGGCCGTGGCCCCGAAGATCCGGCGCGACGCAGTGCCAGCCCCTGGAGGCCAGCGCATCGAGGTGGTCCGCGAAATCCTCCTTGGCCCCGGTGAAGCCGTGGGCCAGGAGCAACGGACGCGACGGTGGTGCGCCTGCCTCCAGCAGTGCCACGCCCAGGCCCGACGGAAGCTCCAGCCGGCGCTCTCGCATCAGCTGTCGCCCTCGTCGAAGCCGACCAGGTCGACCACGGTCACCGGCAACAGCCCTTCGCGATCGGTGGTGGTGGTCTGGTCCCTGAGGTCGTTGCCCAGCTGAACCCTCCTGACCCGGCCGGCGTCGTCGATCCAGACCTCGGCCCTGACCAGCTCGACGCCGAGGGCGGCCGCCGCTGGAACTCGGCTGGCGTCGATCTGGATGGAATAGCGCTGGGTGGCCACCCCCCGCACCGCGGTGCCGCCGTAGGGCTCCACCTTGGAGGCCCCCCGCAGTAGGTCGAGGACCGCCACCGGGTTTCCGGGCTGCAGGCCGGTTCCCAGCAGCTCCTCGGGTACGGCGC
Source organism: Actinomycetota bacterium (assembly GCA_019348255.1). Lineage (GTDB taxonomy): Bacteria > Actinomycetota > Acidimicrobiia > Acidimicrobiales > CADCTF01 > JAHWJQ01. The sequence goes on from JAHWJU010000051.1 coordinate 3,730, forward strand.
GGGCCAGCTCCGCGTCCGGCGTCGCCGCCGCCGCGCTCCCCTCGTAGGCCCCCCGGTAGTCGAGCCGCACGAGCGCACCCTGTCGCGGAAGCCCCCGAGCCAGCAGCTGGCCCTTCCCCCGACCCGTCCTCAGGTCGACGCTGGCCTCGACGGTGGCGGTGCGGGAGGTGGCGACGATGCGGGCCGTGCCGGCGGCCACCGTCCGGTCGGGGGCGGCGCCCACCACCGCCGCGGGCGCGCCCCTGAGCCCGCCCGTACGATCACTGCCGCAGGCCGCGAGGTGGCTCGAGGCCACCACCGCAACGACGGCGACCGCGCAGCGCAGGCGTGGCACGACAGGTCCTCCAGGCATGGTCGGCGCGGGCGGGGTCCGCCCGGACGGTGAGCGGGCCTACGCTAAGCCCGGTGGCGAGGAGGTTGCAGCCGGTGATACCCCCGGTGAACGGACGGAGGCGGATCTTGGCGTTCGCCCGCGCCGCTGCCACCCTGGCGATGTTGGTGGTGCTCCTGCCTCGCGCCGCCGCCTACGTCCGGCCGGTTCTGATGCCGACCACCCTGGCCTGGCTCCTGTCGGCTGTGGCGGTGACCATGGTCGCCATCGGCCTCGCCACCCTCCGCTGGCACCGGGTCCTGGCCGCCCTCGACCTGCGATCGCGCCTCTCGTCACTCTTACCGCACTACCTGGCCGCCCTGTTCGTCTCCAACTTCCTTCCCACGACCATCGGCGGTGACCTGCTCCGGGCCAGCCGCCTGTCGAGCACCAACGGCGAGACGCCACGGTCGTTCGCGTCGGTCGTGCTCGAGCGCCTGACCGGGTGGGTGGTGCTGCCGGTCATCTCCCTGGTGACGCTCGCGATCAATCCCGGGCTGCTCCGCCCCCCGCTCGACCGCGCCAGCCACCTGGTGCTGGTGATCTCGCTGGCGACGCTGGGCTCGCTGGGTGTGGTGCTGCTGGGGGCGTCGAGCCCCCGCATGGGCCGGCGGCTGCAGGCCCAGGCCGGCTGGTTGCGCTTCGTCAACGCCGTGCACCTGGGCCTGACCCGCTTCCGGCGCCAGCCCGGTGTGGCCCTTGAGGTGCTGGTCGCAGGTTTCGCCTACCAACTGGCCATGGTCCTCGCCGCCTTCCTCGCCGCGAAGGCGCTCGGGCTCCCGGTGAGCTGGACGGCGGTGCTGGCCTTCATGCCGGCCGTGGCCATCGTGCAGGTGCTGCCGGCGCCGACGATCGGCGGCCTGGGCATCCGGGAGGGGGCCTTCGTCCTGTTCCTGCACCCTCTCGGGGTGAGCGTGGACCAGGCCATCACCCTTGGCCTGCTCGTCTACGGGATCAATCTCGCCGCCAGTCTCCTGGGGGCCCCCGCCTTCGCCGTCGGCAACCGCACGGCGGGGGCCGTCGCCTAGCTGCGCGTGGTCGCCGAGGTCGAACGGCCGCCGGCCCGGCCGCGGCTGCGGTGGTGGCGGGAAGTCGTCTACGTCCTGGTCTTCTACATCGTCTACAGCGCGGTGCGGAACAAGGGCCTGGCCGCCGACCCGGAGCCGGAGGCCTTCGCCAACGCCAGGACCGTCATACGGCTGGAGCGGCTGGTCGGGCTGTACCGGGAGGAGAGCATCCAGCAGGCCTTTCTCGGGCACCGCTGGTTCATCCGGCTCTGCAACATCTACTACGGCAGCCTCCACTTCATCGTCACCGCCGGTGCCCTCGTGTGGACCTTCCTCCGCAGGCGCGACCGGTACCCGCTGTGGCGCAACACCCTTGCCTTCACCACCGCTCTGGCGCTCGTCGGCTTCGCCTTCTTCCCGCTCATGCCGCCCCGGCTGCTGCCGCCTTCCTACGGCTACGTCGACACCCTGGCCGAGTTCGGCGGGCTCTGGTCGTTCGACTCCGGGACCATGAAGTCGATCAGCAACCAGTACGCGGCGATGCCGAGCCTGCACTTCGGCTGGTCGCTGTGGTCTGCGCTGGTGTTGTGGCCGGTGGCCGGCGCCCGTCGCTGGGCCAAGGCGCTGTTGGCCGGTTACCCGGCGGCCACGCTGTTCGCCACGGTGGTCACCGCCAACCACTTCTGGCTCGACGCGCTGGGCGGTGCGACGGTGCTCGGCGCCGGCTACGCCGGCGCCCGCTGGGTCGCGGGGCGGCGCAGGTCCTCGGGCCCGGAGGCGCCGCCCGGCCAGGACGACGGCCCCGGCTGATGAACCGGACGGCCCGGGTGGCCGCCAGCGACCGCAGCCTGTTCGACGCGTGGCGCACCCTGGCGCGGTCGGCCGAGGCCGGCGAGGTCGTCGAGGAACCGGGGCTGTTGTTCGTGAGCTTCGGGATCCCGGTGGTGCTGCTCAACGCCGCGTTCGTCACCGCTCGGCCGGAGGACCCGGAGGCGACGCTCGAGCGGGCGCGGCGGTTCTTCGACAGCCGGGGGCTCCCGTTCCTCCTGAGGATGGCGAAGCCGGTGGCCAGGGTGATGCAGCCTGCCGCCAGGCGGGCCGGCATGGCCGAGCTCGACCCGCTGCCGGGCATGGTGCTCGACCCGGTGCCTGTCGCCGTGCCCCCCGTGCCGGACGGCCTCTCGCTGCAGCCAGCGCAGGAAGGCGAGGCGTCCATGGACGACTACCGACGGGTGCTGAGCGAGGGGTTCGAGGTTCCCCCGTCGCTGGCCGAGATCTTCGCCGCCCGTGCGGCGGTGGCGTCGGCCCGGATCCGCCCCCTCGTCGGCTACCTGGACGAGCAGCCCGTCGCGTGCGCCGCGCTGCTGCTCACCGGCGACGTCGCCGGCGTCTACAACGTCGCCACCACGCCGGCCTACCGCCGGCGGGGGTTCGCCAGGGCGCTGACGGCGGCTGCCGTCTCCGCCGGGGTGGAGTCGGGAGCGGCCGTGGCGGCCCTGCAGTCGACTCCCGCCGGCGAGCCGCTGTACCGGAAGATGGGGTTCCGCACCGTGACCCACTATCGCCAGTTCGGCTGATTCGCCCCTGCCGGAGGAAGATCCCGGTTGGCTGTCCCCGATGGCGGCGTGGTGGCCATCCGGCCCGGTGGCCGGCACCGGAGAAGCAGGGACCGGGCCGCCCATCCGGTCGCGCCTACGCTCGAGCACCGTTGCCGAACAACCCCGTCAACCCTTCCAAAGTGGATCTAACGGCTCCCGCGGGGCAGCCGGCGAAGGCGGGCGCTCCCGGCAGCCTCGTCGATATCGCGAGCCGGGTGGAGGTCCGCATCGACCAGCTGCTGGCCGGGGAGATCGAGCGTTGGAAGGCGGTGGACCCCGACCTGGCCGAACCCCTCGGCTCGCTGCGGGACCTGGTGATGGCGGGCGGGAAGCGGCTGCGCCCGGCCTTCTGCCACTGGGCCTTCGTCGGCGCGGGAGGTGATCCCTCCGAGCCGTCCGTGATCGACGCCGGCGGGGCCTTGGAGCTGCTGCACACCTTCGCCCTCATCCATGACGACGTCATGGACGGCTCGCTCACGCGCCGGGGGCTCCACGCCGTGCACGTCGACTTCCAGAGCCGCCACGCCGCCTCGGCCTGGCTCGGCGAGGGCCGCCGCTTCGGCGAAGGCGTGGCCATCCTGGTGGGGGACCTGGCGTTCGTCTACGCCGACCTCCTGTTGGCGTCCGCCCCCCGGGCGGCTCTCGACGTCTTCACCGAGCTGCGCCTCGAGGTCAACATCGGCCAGTACCTCGACCTCATCGGGACGGTACGGGGCGGGGGCACCCGGGAGGCGGCCCGGCGGATCTGTGTCTACAAGTCGGGCAAGTACACCGTCGAGCGACCGCTCCACCTCGGTGCCGCCCTCGCCGGCCGGTTGGAGGAGATGGCGGAGCCCCTCTCCGCCTACGGCCTGCCCTTGGGCGAGGCCTTCCAGCTGCGCGACGACCTGCTCGGCGCCTTCGGCGACGAGAGCCTGATCGGCAAGCCCGTGGGCGACGATCTCCGGGAGGGGAAGCCGACGGCGCTGGTGGCGCTGGCCCGGGAGCGGGCCCGGGGGGAGCCGGCCCGGCTGCTGGCCGAGCGCTTCGGTCGCCCCGACCTCTCCGACGACGAGGTGCGGGCACTGCTCGAGACCCTGGTCGAGACGGGGGCCCTGGCCCAGGTCGAGGACCAGATCGACGCCCTGGTGGGCGAGTCGCTGCGGGCCCTGGAGGACGCCCCGGTGACCGAGGAGGCCCGGGAGCACCTGGTGGAGCTGGCCTGGTTCGTCGCCGGCCGGGACCACTGAGAATGGCCGGGCTCCGGTGAGGGTCGCCGTGGTGGGCGCCGGGCTCGGCGGCCTCTCCGCCGCCTGCCACCTCGCGGGCCGGGGCCACGAGGTGGTCGTGCTCGACAAGGGTGAGCGGCCGGGCGGGAGGGTGGCGGTGGTGAAGGAGGGCGGCTACACCCTCGACACCGGGGCCACGGTGCTCACCATGACCGGCATCCTGGGTGACGTCTTCGCCGCCGCCGGCACCGCGCTCGAAGACCACCTCGCGCTCGAGCCCGTCGACCCGATGTACCGCGCCACCTTCCCGGATTCGGAGGAGGTTCTCGTCCGCCACGGCCGGGAGGCCATGACCGAGGAGATCCGCCAGAAGTGCGGCGCCGGCGAAGCCGAAGCGTTCGGCGCCTTCTGCCAATGGCTGTGCCAGCTCTACGAGCTCGAGCTGCCCAACTTCATCGACCGCAACTTCGAATCGCCGCTCGACCTGGCCTGGCCTCTCGGCCCGCTGGTGGGGCTGGTCCGCACCGGCGCGCTGCGCAAGCTCTCCTCCGTCGTCAACTCCTACTTCTCCGACCACCGGCTGCAGAAGCTGTTCTCCTTCCAGGCCATGTACGCCGGCCTGTCGCCGTTCGACGCCCTGGCCATCTACGGCGTGATCACCTACATGGACACGGTCGAGGGCGTCTTCTTCCCGAGAGGGGGGATGCACGAGGTGGCCCGGGGGCTGGCGGCGGCGGCCGAGGGCGCCGGCGCCACCATCCGCTACGGCGCGACGGTCGACCGGGTGCTGCGCCGGCCCGGCGAGCGGGGGGCGGCCCGGGGGGTGCGCCTCGACGACGGCGAGGTGATCACCGCCGAGGCGGTCGTGGCCAACCCCGACCTGCCCGTGGCCTACCGCGCCCTGGTGCCGGAGCTGCGCCCGCCCCTGGCGGCCCGGCGGGGCGAGTACTCGCCGTCTTGTGCGCTGTGGGTGGCCGGCGTGCGGGGCGGGCTGCCAGCCGACGCCTACCACCACAACATCCACTTCGGCGGCCAGTGGCGGGAGGCGTTCCAGGCCCTGTTGAAGTCGGGTACCCGCATGCCCGACCCGTCGATCCTGGTCACCTCGCACTCCTACTCCGACCCCGGTCTCGCCCCCGACGGCTGCTCGACGCTGTACGTGCTCGAGCCCATGCCCAACCTGGACGGCCGCATCGACTGGGTCAACGACCGGTCGTGGGTGCGCGAGACGCTGATAGAGCGGGTGAAGTCGCACGGCTACCCGGTCGACGGGGTCGAAGTCGAACGGTTCTACGACCCCACCGACTGGGAGCGCATGGGGATGGAGCGGGGGACGCCCTTCGGCCTGTCCCACCGCTTCTTCCAGACGGGGCCGTTCCGGCCGAACAACCGCGACAAGCGGGTCCCCGGCCTCTACTTCGTCGGCTCGTCCACCGTGCCGGGGGTGGGCGTGCCCATGGTCTTGCTGTCGGGCCGGTTGGCGGCCGACCGGGTGGAGGCGGGCCGGTGACGACGCTCGAGCAGTCCTACGAGCGCTGCCGGTCGCTCAACAAGCTCTACGGCAAGACCTACTACTGGTCGACCTACCTCCTCCCCCGGGTCAAGCGTCACCACGTACACGCCCTCTACGGGTTCTGCCGCTACGCGGACGACATCGTCGACGACCTCGGACCGGTGCCGGTCGAGCGGCGGGTGGAGGCGCTCAGCGACTTCGGCGACCGGTTCTTCGCCGACCTGGAGCGGGGTTCGTCCCACGACCCCGTGCTCAAGGCCGTGGTGCACACGGTCCGGGCCTTTTCCATCGACCCCGAGTGCTTCCGCCGGTTCCTCCGGTCGATGGCCATGGACTTCACCGTCGCCACCTACGAGACCTTCGACGACCTGCTCGGCTACATGGACGGCTCCGCCGCCGTCATCGGCGAGATGATGCTGCCGATCCTCGAGCCATATGACCACGCCGCCGCCCTCCCCCACGCCCGGGACCTCGGCAACGCCTTCCAGCTCACCAACTTCCTCCGCGACATCGCCGAGGACCTCGCCCGGGGCCGGGTGTACGTCCCCCAGGAGGACGTGAGGAAGTTCGGGGCCGAGGAAGCCTTCGCCACCCGCCGGGTCACGCCGGAGTTCCGCGACCTCCTCGCCTTCGAGATCGCCCGGAACCGCGAGCTGTACGCGTCGGCCGATCTCGGCGTCGACATGCTCCCGGCGTCCTCCGCCCGCTGCATCGCCGGCGCCCGCGCCCTCTACTCCCGCATCCTCGAGCGCATCGAGGCAGCCGACTACGACGTCTTCTCCCGCCGCGCCGAGGTGCCGGCGTGGCAGAAGCTGGCGGTGGCCGCCGGCCTCGCCCGCCCCGCAGTCGGCCGCCCTGGCCCCGTCCCGGACCGGCGGTAGGTTCGTCCCGTGGACCGTTTCCAGTACCTGTTCGTGCTCGGTGCCTGCCTGTTGTTGACCCTGCCCCTCGAGTTCGTCTTCCGCGCCCGCGTCTGGCGCCGGCCTCGGCGGCTGGCGCTGGCGGTGCTGCCCGGGCTCGTGTTGTTCGGCGCTTGGGACATCTGGGCCATCGCCTCGGGACACTGGCGCTTCAGCGAGCGGCTGACGACGGGTTGGAAGATCCCGCCCAACCTCCCCTTCGAGGAGATCGTGTTCTTCATCGCCATCCCCGTCTGCGCGCTGTTGACGATCGAGGCCATCCGCAACGTCGAGCGGCGCAACATCTGGATGCCGGGCCGGCGGCGGACGACCTCGCGGCAACCGTCAGCGAGAGTGGGGCAATGATCCGCTGGTACCCGCTGCTGTCGGCGGTGTCGGTGGTCGCCGTCGTGCTCTTCGAGCTGTTCTGGGCCCGCACCGGCATCTTCCGCCAGTGGCCCTACTGGGCGGCGATGGCCATCTGCTTCGCCTTCATGATCCCCGTCGACGGCTGGATGTCGAAGCTGTCGGACCCGATCGTGATCTACAACCCGGAGATAACGAGCGGGCTGCGCTTCCCGTGGGACATCCCGACCGAGGAGTTCCTCTACGCCTTCGCCATCATGACCCTCGCCATCGTGGTGTGGGACCGGGTCGGTACGATGAAGAGGTGGTGACCGCCCCGGAGTTGCTCGTCGTGGTCGGCGCCTTCCTGGGCATGGAGGGGATCAGCTACCTCGCCCACCGGTTCTTGATGCACGGTCCGGGTATGGGTTGGCACCGCAGCCACCACGTCCCCACCGAAGGCGCCTTCGAGAAGAACGACCTCTACCCGCTGACCGCCTCGTCGCTGGCCATCTCCGCCTTCGCCCTCGGCACCTGGGGCCCCCAGGTCCGGCCGCTGGTGCTCGTGGGTGTCGGAATGACCCTCTACGGGTTGTCGTACCTTTTCGTGCACGAGGTCTACATCCATCGCCGGCTGGGTTCGGGGACATGGAAGGTGCGGGTGCTGGAGCGGCTGAAGGAGGCCCACCGCGTGCACCACCTCTTCGGCGGGGAGCCCTACGGGATGCTGCTGCCGGTCGTCCCTAGGGCGCTGCGGGAGCGGGCGGCGGCGTCGACGCGGGATCCTTTCGCCGAGCGAGCACGCGTCTCAGCCTGATCCTGTTGTAGCGCTGGGCCGCGATGCAGGGGCCGTTCACGGCGACGGCGTACACGGGCATGCACACGGCGATAAGCCACGGGTTGTAGCGCACGAACATCGGGGTCGGCACGAGGGCGAGCCAGTGGGCCAGCTCGGCCCGCTCCGTCTCGCGGATGTAGGTCCGTAGGTAGTCCGGGTCGCGGCTGGCCAGCCTCCGCTTGTCGAAGCCGCCGGCGAACACCGCCCCGCCTTCGGGGAGCCTGGACTTCCACCGGCGGATCCGGAGCGTGTCCTCGTACCACCGGCCGTCACCCTCGATGCCACAGGAGCGGAAGAGCCAGCCGAGGTGGTCGAAGAGCCGGTCCGGCATCCGGTGGGCGGCATAGCCGGTGCCGACCTGGACGATGGCCCACAACGCCGCGTTGGGCGGCACCCGCCGGTAGAACAGGCGCCAGAGGTAGAGAAGCAGGCTGGTCCGGTCGGCGCTCACGTGCGGATCGTCCTGCCCCGCCACGTGACCTCCTTGCGCACGTAGGTGAGCACGAGGCTGCGGGCGAACACCACCACGAAAAAGACGAGCGGCAGCGGGTAGAGCACGGACGGCCACCAGCCGAAACGGCCGACCCGACGCAACATCCAGCTGAGCTGGACGACGTAGGCCGTGTAGGGCGTGAGGGCGACGGGCGTGAGCCGGCGCAGGCCCCCAACGGCGAGTATGGCCGCAGTGATCCACAGGACGATGAGTGCGAGCGTCGTGCGGCGGGTGCCGGCTGCTCCCTGGCCGAAGTTCTTGGTGAAGCCCTCCACCAGCTGGGCCAAGCCCGCCGGGTACATGCGGAAGTCGACGACGCCCCGGCCGCCGAAGCAGGTGACGGGCAGCCCGGCGGCCGCGTAGCGACGGGCGAGCGCCACGTCTTCGACGACCTCACCTCGCACGCCGGCGTGGCCACCTGTGACCTCGTAGTCCAAGCGGGTGGTGGCGAGGCACGGCCCGAAGGCGCCGGTGGGGGGCATGCGGCGCTGAAGGGGCGTGTAGGCGTCGATGCCCATCATCCCCACCAGGTTGAAGAACGCGGCCAGACGCTCGTAGTGACGCTCGGCGGTGTGGAACGGCTGCACGCTGACCAGGCCTCCGAGGCGATGCGACTCGCCGACGACCTTGCCGAGCCCCCCCTGGTGGAGCCGGGTGTCGGCGTCCAGGAACACCAGAGTGGGGGCCGCCGTGGCCTGTGCGCCGCTCCAACAGGCCCAGGCCTTGCCCGTCCACCCGGGCGGCAGCTCTGCCGCCCGCAGCACCGTGGCGCCGGCCCGCTCGGCGACGCCGGCGGTGCCATCGCAGGAGTGGTCGTCCACCACCACCAGCTCCGCCGGCCGCTGGTCCCGCAGCGAGTCGAGGAGCACGGGCAGTGACCGCTCCTCGTCCCGGGCGGGGATCACCACGGCCACACCGTCGAGACCCCCGGCGGGGCCGGCCGGTGCCGGGATGCGCCACAGCAGCCAGAACCCCGCCACCAGACCCAGTGAGCAGACGATCAGGGTGCCGGTGCCCATCAGCCGGCGAATCTACGGGACGGTCCCCGACGCAGATTCATCCCATCCAGGGCGGCGGACGGCCCCGTAGCAGGGACGGGGCAAGTGCCGGTTACCGTCCGGGCCCGGCTAGCCTCGCCCCGAACAACCATGCTCGACCAGATCTCAAGCCCTGCCGATCTTCGGCGCCTCGACGATCAGCAGCTGATCGAGCTGGCTGCGGAGATCCGGCACTTCATCGTCGAGTCGGTGGCCGTGACCGGCGGCCACCTCGGTTCCAACCTCGGCGCCGTCGAGCTGACGCTGGCCCTGCACCGGGTCTTCGACTCGCCCCGCGACATCATCCTGTGGGACACCGGGCACCAGGCCTACGTCCACAAGATCGTCACCGGCCGCCGCGAAGCCTTCTCCCAGCTCCGCCAGGCCGGCGGTCTCTCCGGCTACCCCAGCCGCACCGAGTCAGAGCACGACTGGGTCGAGAACAGCCACGCCTCGACCATCCTCTCCTACGCCCACGGGGTGGCCACCGCGGTGGAACGGGCCCGGACCGAGCGCAAGGTCGTCGCCGTCATCGGCGACGGGTCCATGACGGGCGGCATGGCGTTCGAGGGCCTGAACAACCTGGGCCACAGCGGCAAGAAGGTGGTGATCATCCTCAACGACAACGGGCGCTCCTACGCGCCGACGGTGTCGAGGATGAGCGAGAGCGTGAGCCGCCTGCGACTGAACCCGAGCTACGTGCAGGCCAGCCACCGGGTCGAGCAGCTGCTACGGGACCTACCGGGCGTCGGGGAGCTGGCCTACTCCAGCCTGCTCGGCATCAAGGCGGCGCTGCGCGAGGTGCTCGAGCCGACGGCCTTCTTCGAGAGTCTGGGCGTCCGCTACACCGGCCCCATAGACGGCCACGACATCCCCGGGCTGGAGACCGCCCTGCGCCACGCCGCTGAGTACGACGGGCCGATCGTGGTCCACGTCCTGACCCAGAAGGGCCGGGGGTACTCACCGGCCGAGGACGACGACGAGAAGTGCCTGCACGACGCGCCCGTGTTCGACCCGGCCACCGGGCCGGCCGCCGGCTGGGCCGCCCCCCGGGGCTACACCCAGGCCTTCACCGAAGAGCTCCTGGCGTTGGCCCAGCAGCACCCCCAGGTGGTCGCCATCACCGCCGCCATGCCCGGCCCCACGGGCCTGCTCCCCTTCCAGGCCCGGTTCCCGGACCGGTTCTTCGACGTCGGCATCGCCGAGCAGCACGCGGTCACCGCCGCTGCGGGCATGGCCATGGGAGGCCTGCGCCCGGTCGTTGCCGTCTACTCCACCTTCTTCACGAGGGCGTTCGACCAGGCCACCTACGACGTCGGCCTCCACGGCCTCCCTGTGGTCTTCGCCATGGACCGGGCCGGCGTCACCGGCAACGACGGCCCCTCCCACCACGGCGTGCTCGACCTCGCGCTCTGCCTCAAGATCCCCGGCCTCACCGTCTTCGCCCCCTCCTCGGCTCAGGAGCTCAAGGTGATGCTGCGTACCGCCGTCGACCTCGAGGGGCCGGCTTCGATCCGCTATCCCAAGACGCCGGCGCGCCAGGTCCCCCCCGATCAGGTCGGCTCCGGGCTCTCCGCCCGCAAGGTCCGCGAGGGCGCCGACGCCTGCATCCTGGCCGTGGGCAAGATGGTGGAGGCGGCCGAGCAGGCAGCACAGGAGCTGGCCGAGCGGGGCGTGTTCGTGACCCTGTGGGACCCGCGGGTGGTGAACCCGCTCGATCCCGCCATGATCGCCGATGCCGCAACCCACCCGCTGGTGGTCACGGTCGAAGACGGCATCCGCCTCGGCGGCGCCGGCTCTCACATGGCCGACGCCATCGCCACCTTCGACCGCTCCCGCCCCTCGCCGCCCGTGCACATCCTGGGGACGCCGGCCGAGTTCCTGGCCCACGGCGAGCCGGCGGCCATCCTCGCCCGCCTCGGACTCGACGGTCCGGGCATCGCCGCATCCGTCCTCGCCGGCCTTGCCAGCACCGCCAGCACCGCCAGCACCGCCAGCACCATAGACCTGGGCTGACGCCGGCGCCGGACTCACCCGCCGGTGGGGGCGCCGCCGCCGGCGATGGTCACAGAACCTGAAGCTGGGGTAAGGAGCGCCCATGGCTGTCACGTCCATGCCCGTCGCCGGGACGCCGGAGGAGGTCTTCGCGCTCCTCGCCGATCCCTACACCTACGAGGACTGGGTCGTGGGCTGTGACGACATCCGCGCCGTCGAGGGCGAGTGGCCGGAGCCGGGGTCGCTGTTCCACCACACGGTGGGCGTCGGGCTGGTCAAGGTCAAGGACAACACCAAGGTGGTGGAGGTGGAGCCGGACCGCAGGCTGGTCCTGGAGGCCCGCGCCCGCCCCGCCGGCATCGTCAAGGTGATCTTCACGCTGGAGCCCGAGGGCGACGGCACCAAGGTGACGATCGAGGAGTACCCGGTGCGGGGGGTGGCACGGACCATCCACAACCCCGGCCAGGACTTCCTCATCCGCCTCCGCAACGCGGAGACGTTGCGGCGTCTCGACCAGCAGGTGCGGGAGCGGCGGGAGGCACAGGGCCCGAGCGGCCCCCCAGAGCGGGAGGCACAGGGCTAGCGC
>JAHWJU010000179.1 GCA_019348255.1 Actinomycetota bacterium
GAGCTCGATCGTCAGGTGGGCGTCGCCATCACCGCTCTTCGTGCAGAAGTGGGAGAGGTATCGCCATGAAGATCCTCGGCGGCTTCGTGCGGGCGGTCTTCTCCATCCACGATCCCGACGAGCTCGCCACGCTCCTACACGACGCTGGCCTCGTTGACGTCGCCGTGTCCGTCTCCACTGTCACCCTCCGCCTCCCGGCACCGCGCGACTTCCTGTGGCAGTACATCAACCTGATCCGTCAGGTATGCGGGGGCCAGCGGGCGCGGGCTGCGGGAATGGGCCTGTCGATTCGTGAGGTAGCGCGTTCCTAGGGGCAGATTCCCGGAGTTCCGAGGGCGAGGTCGCTCGTCTGCAGGGTGAGGCCGCCCGTCACAGGCGTGACGGCTAGGGCCGCAGCTGGGTTTCAGCGGGCGGTAACAGCGAGAGTAGGTGTGGCCTTCTCGTTCCAGCTTTCGACCGTCTGGACAATCCAGAACACGGCGAACATGAAGATCTCGGTGGCTTCGAGCCAGAAGACTTTGTGCTCGCCTCCTACGACCACTGTGGTGACGACTAGACCTGCGATCATGCCGATCGCGACCGTTGAGTAGATGGCCGCGTAGATCCGCGCCGTCGAGCGGTGCTCGAGCGCTTTTGTCGTGACCGCCGCGAACAGGAACACGAACATGAGGATCGCGGCCGGGCCGTGGGCGCCCGTGTACACGTCCTTCCACTGCAGGGCTGCCCACCAGCCGCCGGCCAGCGCACCGGCGGTCACGGCCAGAGAGATCGTGGTGCCCCGGCCGACGGTCTCGCGCCTGCCCTCGTCCTTTAACTGGTTGACGAGCGCGACGATCGCGGCGACGACGAAGGCCACCGTCCCGGCCACCAGCAGAGCGCGCAGGTTGTTACGGATATCGGCGATCACCCACGGCGCCAGTTCGTCGCCGATCTTTGGCAGCGGATCGGGGGGCAGGGAGTAGCACCTGCCGACGTTGGTTGTCGGGGCTAGTGCGACGACGGGCGCGAGCATGCCGGCGAAGTTGAGGAAGACGTCCTCGATGCTGGTTCGGCCTTTGATGACAACAAGCCCGAAACCGATCGCGATGAGCGTCCCCACGAAGATGCCCCGGGCTGGCGTGTAGTAGTAGGCGCTGATGGAGTCCTGCAGGCAGCGCGCCGGTGCGTTGCTCCGTTCGATGAGGATCGCGGTGGCGAGGCATGCGGCTGCGGAGATCATCCCGATGCGCAGGTATCGGTAGGTCTTGACTGCGTCGGTGACGTCGAGCGTCTTCGGTGACGCCTGTTTCATCACTGGTCCTCCTGTGTCGTCGAGGCAGTGTGGTCATGCTCGGGCGCCGCCTTCGCGTCTTGCTGGCCGCCGGCGGCGTCAGCCTGTGCCCTGGGGGCCATGACGTGGCGCGGCATGACGAGTCGTCTGAAAGTCAGTCCCAGCAGAGGCAGAACGGGTGGCCTGCGGGATCGAGATAGACCCGGAACGAGTCGCCGTCGGCCTCGCCCGGCTGGACCTCGTGCTTCCTCGCCCCGATCGCCAGCACCGCAGGCTCGGCCTCGTCGATGTCGTCGATCGTCACGTCGAGGTGGAACTGCTGCGGCCGCTCGGCCGTCGGCCAAGTCGGTGGGGCGTACTCGTCGGCTCGCTGGAACGCGAGGCGGCGGCCGGGCTCGGGCTCGAGCACGACCCAGTCTTCTGCGACGGACTTGATCTCCCCGCCGACCAGCTGGCGGTAGAACTCGGCGAGGGCGGCGGGATCGGGGCAGTCGATCACGACCGTGCGCATGCGGGCGATGCCGGTCATGGGCGCTCCTCCTCGGAACCGGGCGGGTGCGGACGCACCGGCAGTCTGTCAGCACGGGCTTCCGTGGAGGAGTTTGAGCTTCACCAATCTCCTGGTCAGGAGCGGGGCGGCCCATGTGGCGAGCTTCGGCGTTGCGCCTTCGACGAGAACTCGTGCACCCCGACCGATGACTTTCGGTCATCCGCTCCGTCTGCACCCATGGCCACATCCCCGAGATGGAGCACACGCCATGTCTATCCACCCGTACCTGTTCTTCACCGGCACCTGCCGCCAGGCGATGACCCGCTACCACGAGATCCTCGGTGGTCAGCTCGACGTGATGACCGTCGCCGACATGCCCGAAGGTGCGGAGCCACCGCCGGGGCCGCCGAACCCCGACATGGTCATCCACGCCGCGCTGACCTTTGGTGCCGGCGACCTGCTCATGGCCTCCGACGACCCGACCGGCGACGGTGCCGGCATCAAGGGGATGGCCCTCAACCTGGCGCTCACCGACCCCGACGAGGTGACCCGGATCTTCGAGGAGTTGGCCGAGGGCGGCGAGATCACGATGCCGCTGGGGGAGACCTTTTGGTCGCCTCGCTTCGGCATGTGCACCGACCGCTTCGGCACTTCGTGGATGGTGAACGTCCAGGGCGAGGCGGTGCAGGACTGATGCGCCTCGTCATCGCCATCCGGGCCGCCGCCGGCACCTGACCGCCGTCGTCCGGCCAGAGCCGCGCCCCCCGGACCTGGAGGCAGTCGACGAACTGTGCCGTCTCGCCCTCGCCGCCGGCCGGCTCGGCTGTCGTGTCCTTCTCGTCGATGTCGACCCGGCGCTGCGTGACCTGCTCGTGCTCGCCGGCGCGTACGAGCTGCTCCTGGGGGCCGGCCGTGATCCATGGGGCCTACCATGACGCCGGTGACCACGTCCGTGGCGGGCTTGGAGGCGGAGCACCTCGAGCAGCACCGCCGCGAGCTGACCGGCTTCTGCTACCGGATGCTCGGTTCCGGGTCGGAAACCGAGGACGCCGTCCAGGAGACCCTCGTGAAGGCGTGGCAGGCCGCCCCCCGGTTCGAGGGGCGCAGCAGCGTGCGCACCTGGCTTTTCCGCATCGCCGCCAACGTGTGCATCGACATGGGCCGCAGCCCCCAGCGACGAGCGCGGCCCGTCGACCTCGGCCCGGTCCGCACCCCCGACCCCGAGCACCTCAGCGACGTCCTGCCCGAGGACCGCTGGATCACACCGGTGGCCGACGAGCACGTGGTCGACCTCGATGGCGATCCCGCGGAGGTGGCCGCCGTCCGTGACACGATCCGCCTCGCCTTCATCGCCGCGCTGCAGCGCCTCCCCGCCCGCCAGCGGGCCGCGCTCGTCCTGTGCGAGGTGCTGGCCTGGCCGGTGCGCGAGGTGGCCGAGCTGCTCGACGCGTCGGTCCCCGCCATCAACAGCGCCCTGCAGCGGGCCCGGGCGACAATGGCGGCGGCGCCATCGACCGAGCCCTCAGCCCCTCTGACGCCGGATCAGGAGGCGCTCCTCGGCCGGTACCTCGACGCGTTCGAGCGCTACGACATGAACGCCCTGGCCGCGCTCCTCCACGAGGACGCCATCCAGACCATGCCGCCCTATGCAATGTGGCTCCAGGGTCGCGACGACCTCGTGGCCTGGTACGTCGGGCCTGGCGCCGGCTGCCAGGGATCCCGGCTGCTGCCCGGCTGGGCCAACGGCTGCCCCGCCTTCGCCCAGTACCGGGCCGACCCCGCCGGCGGCCACGCCCCCTGGGCGCTCCAGGTGCTGGAGCTGCGGGGCGACCGGATCGCCGAAGTTCACGCCTTCCTCGACACCGCCGAGTGCTTCGAGCGCTTCGGGTTCCCGGCGCACCTGCCGGCGCCTAGGGCGGGAACCGGAACCGCGTGACATCGGTGGGGAAGTCGAACCACGCGATGGCGGTGGTGGGGGTGAATACCACCAGACCGCCGGCACCGGGCCCCTGCCAGGCGTCTGGCTCGGGCTCGTAGCCGAGGTCGCGGTACTTGGCCGCGTACGCTACGGCGAGGCGGGCGCCCAGGTCGACGCCGGGGGGATCGGCTGGCCGGGAGGTGCCGTCGACGATCACCGCCTGCCGGCCGTCCTCGAGGTGCAGGGTGCATGCCGGGTTGCGCGCCAGGTTGCGGACATGGACGGTCGTCGGCGCGCCGTCGTACCAGAAGCGGCCGTCGACCCACACACCCCACCGCGGCACGACGTGGGGCCGACCATCCGCCCGCGTGGTCGCCAGCCAGTAGTGCGGAGCAGCCACGAGCCGAGCTTCGATGTCGGACCAGTCGAGCAGCCCTTCGCTGCTGTCGGGAACCCCGTAGCCCTGGGGCATCTGAGGACGGTCGCGTGAGGGCTGAGCATCGTCGCGCACGTCTTAGCGATATCACGCCGACGGCTTCTCCGGGGATGGAACTTGTAGCGACCTCCCGCGATGTTGCAGCTTGCCGCGCCTTGCATCTGCAACGACAGCGGCTGTAACCTACAACCAGATGGTTGTACACGCCCTGAGCCCGCCAGAAACCGACAAGCTCTTCCATGCCCTGGCTGACAGCACGCGGCGCGACATCGTCGGGACGGTGCTGACCCAGGAGCACTCGGTCTCCGCGCTGGCTCGGCGGTACCCGATGAGCTTCGCAGCCGTGCAGAAGCATGTGGCCGTCCTCGAGGAGGCCGGGCTGGTGACGAAGCAACGGCGCGGCCGGGAGTCACTCGTCCGCGGCGACATCCACCGTGTGCGGGACGCCCGGG
>JAHWJU010000180.1 GCA_019348255.1 Actinomycetota bacterium
CCCGCTCCGGCACCCGCCCCCGCCCCGGCACCCGCCCCGGCTCGGTCGGGCTACTGGATGGTGGGATCGGACGGCGCCGTCTATGCCTTCGGCGACGCGCCGTGGCTGGGGGGAGCCTCCTCGGCCGCACCGGTGGTCGACCTGGAGCCGACGCCCTCCGGCAGGGGCTACTGGTTGGTGAACGAGGCCGGTCAGGTCTTCGCCTTCGGCGACGCCGCTCACCACGGTGGCCTTGGAGGGCCGCTCGGGAAAGACGAGCGGGTGACGTCGCTGTCGGCCACACCCACGGCCGGCGGGTACTGGCTGTTCACCACCCGGGGGCGGGTGGTCGCATTCGGCAACGCTCCCCATCTCGGCGACATGAGCTCGACCAGGCTCAACGGTCCGGTCCTCGACTCGATCCCGACCCCCTCCGGAGCCGGCTACTACATGGTCGCCAGCGACGGTGGCATCTTCGCCTTCGGCGACGCCGCCTTCGCCGGCTCGATGGGCGGCATCCCCCTCAACGCGCCGGTGCAGTCACTGGTGCCGGACCCTGATGGCGACGGCTACTGGCTGGTGGCTGCCGACGGCGGCATCTTCGCCTTCGCCGCCGACTTCTACGGCTCGATGGGCGGCACCCGGCTCAACAAGCCGGTGACCGGCATGGTGGGCTACCGCCGCGGGTACCTCATGGTGGCCGAGGACGGCGGCATCTTCGCCTTCGGCGACGCGCCCTTCGCCGGTTCCCTGGGCGACCGCCCGCCACCGCGGCCCATCACCAGCGTGGCCGTCCTTCGCTGACCGCCGGAGGTAGCTGCATCCGGCTGCTAGGGTGAAGCCGTCGAACCCGGCGCCTGCGCTGGTGGCGATCGTCGGCTCTCGAGCCGACGGGCCGACCGGAGCATCCGCTCCTCAACCCGGCCACGCCTCCCGCTGCCAGCGACGCAGCACCGGCCCCGCCGGCGTCGGAGGCTGTCCGATCCGGGCCGGTCGCGTCCCCCGCCGCCGCGCCGGATGCGCGACTGAAACTCCTGGAGCTCGAAGTGACGTCCACCTTCGCCGACCTCGGCGTGAGCGCCGAGGTCCTCGGCCTGCTCGCCCAGCGCGGCATCCACAGCGCGTTCGACGTGCAGGCTGCCACCATCCCCGCCGCCCTCGCCGGGCGCGATGTCTGCGGGCGCGCCCCCACCGGCTCGGGCAAGACCCTCGCCTTTGGCATCCCGCTGGCCGCACGGGTCAGCCGTGCCCGTCCCGCCCGTCCCCGCGCCCTGGTGCTCGTTCCCACCCGGGAGCTGGCATCGCAGATCCAGGTGGAGCTGACCCCCATGCTGGCGCTGCGCAAGCGCAGCATCGCCACCTTCTACGGGGGCGTCAGCTTCATCCCGCAGCTGAAGATGCTGCGGCGGGGTGTCGACGTCGCCGTCGCCTGCCCCGGCAGGCTCGCCGACCTCGTGCGGAGGGGCAACCTCATCCTGGACGAGGTCGAGTTGGTGGTGGTGGACGAGGCTGATCGCATGGCGGACATGGGCTTTTTGCCCGAGGTCCGCCGCATCCTCGACCAGGTCCGCCCTGACCGCCAGACGCTGCTGTTCTCAGCCACCCTCGACGGACAGGTCGACGTGCTGGTGCGCCACTACCAGCACGACCCGCACCGGGTCGAGGTGGCCCCGCCGGAGCAGGAGGAGGATCGCACCACCCACGTCTTCGTCGACACCGGGCGGGAGCAGCGGGTGGACAAGACGGCCGAGCTCGTGGGCCGGCACGGCTCGGCGATCGTGTTCTGCCGAACCAAGCACGGCGCGGACCGCCTGACCACCCAGTTGGCCAGGGCCGGCGTCTCTGCGGTGGCCATCCACGGGAACCGCAACCAGGCCCAACGCGAGCGGGCTCTGGCTGCCTTTGCCGGCGGTCGTGTGCAGGCGCTGGTGGCGACCGACGTGGCCGCCCGTGGCATCCACGTCGACGGCGTCGGGTGCGTTGTGCATTTCGACCTGCCCGCCGACACCAAGGACTACGTCCACCGCTCGGGCCGCACAGGACGGGCCGGCGCCGAGGGCATGGTGGTGTCCTTCGTGACCGAGGGCGACGGTCCGCGGGCAGGCCAGCTCAAAAAGAGCCTCGGCATGCCCGTCCCGGCTGACGCCACTCGTCGACAGCCGTCCCGTCGCAGTACCGGCCGCGGCCGCGGCCGGGGCCCGATCGGGCCCGTCGAGCGGGCAGGGGCAGCGCGGGGCGCCATCAGCCGTTCCCGCCGCGCCCGCTAGGCAGGTTCGCTCCGGCGGGCATCGGGGAACATCCGTCGCATGCTCACCCTCTTGTTGATCGTCCTGTTGGTGGTCCTGGTCCTGGGTGCCATCGGGGGCCCCCGCTACTACCGCGGCCGGCGGACCACCGTCATCGAGCGCGACACCGAGATCTGACGGAAGCCGTCGGTCCTAGCGCGTCCCCATCCGGGGGAGGATCTCCTCGCCGTAGAAGCTGAACAGCCGCTCCTGATCGTGGCCGATCTGGTGGATGTAGACGGTGTCGAAGCCGGCGGCGGCGAACTCGTCGATGGCGGCGAGGTGCGCCTCCGGATCGGGATCGCACAGGATCGAGCCGGCGACGTCATCCTCCCGCACCAGCTTCGCGGCCTGCTCGAAATCCCGGGGCCTCGCCAGCTCGGTCAGCAGCGACCCCTCCAACGGCCCGTTGGGCCAGACCCGCATGAGGGTGGCGCGGGCGGTGGCCTCGTCGTCGGCGAGGCACACGCCGATCTTGCCCAACCGGGGCTTGCCGGCGCCGCCTGAGGAGTCGAAGGCCTCGACCTGTTCGGCCGCCGGCGACGTCGCGATGAGCCCGTCACCGATGCGGCCCGCCAGTTCTGCACTGAGACGACCGCCGGCTGCCAGGTAGATGGGGGGCGGCTCGTCCGGCACCGTGAAAAGCTGGGCGTTCTCGACCGTGTAGTGCGTCCCCTCGTGGTTGACGTTGCCCCCCTCGAAGAGGCGCCGGATGATGCCAACCGCCTCTTCGAGCATCTCCCGCCGCACTCCCACTCGGGGCCAACGCGCCCCGGTGACGTGTTCGTTGAGCCTCTCGCCCGTACCCACTCCGAGGAAGAACCGCCCGGGCATCATCCGGGCCACGGTGGCCGCCGCATGGGCGATGACAACCGGATGGATGCGGATTATCGGCGCCGTCACCCCCGTCCCCACCTGGAGCCGCTCGGTGGCGCCGGCAATCCCGCCGAGAACACTCCAGACGAACGGGCTGTGCCCCTGCTCGCTGATCCACGGGTGGAAGTGATCGGAGATCATCGCGGTGGCGAAGCCCACCTCCTCGGCCCGCACCGCCAACCTGACGAGCTCGTCGGGAGGGTGCTCCTCCGACGACAGCCAGTAGCCCAGCCGCAACGGGCGGTCACCGTTCGGGCGAGAGAGGCTCACGAGCTGGGGCGGGCGTCCACGCCGGCGACGTCACAGCTCGACGGGGTGCCGGACCCTGTCGCAGTGGTCGTGAAGTCGGTCGCCTTGTCCGGCGCCAGCCTGGAAACGGTGGCCTTGGATGAGGCGATGGTGTCCCCGCCGGCGTCCTTGAACACGACGGTGATCGTGTAGTCGAACGGCAAGGTCGACCGGTTGACGATGGACCCCGTGTAGGTGATCGAGCTTCCGCTCTGCACGCAGCTCTTGGGCTCGATCTCGTACCTGGCCGCCGGAGCCGACGTGGTGGTGGCGGGGGCAGTGGTGGGCGCAGCGGTCGTGGCCGGTGGGGCCGTGGTGGTGGCGGCCGCCGGCGCCGCGGTGGTGGTGGGGGCCTCGTGGATCGTGGTCGTCGCCGTCGCTGTGCCGCCGTCGCCGTCTGGCTCGCCCGTGAGGAGGAACACCGAGAGCACCACTGCGCCGAGGAGCCCCAGGACCATGGTGGCCACCAGGACCCGCCGGTCCCCCGGCGTCTCTTCGTAGCTGTCGTCGCCCCCGCCCCCGCCCCCGCCGGTATGGGGGGGAGGCACGCCCTTGCCAGGGCCGCCGGTCGCCGGCTTCTTCGCAGGCGGAACAGCCCCTTTGGAGGGCCCCCCCGCCTTTGCCGCTCCGCCCGTCGCGCCGGCGGCAGGGACGAGGGGCGGTGACCCCTTCTTCGCGGGCTGGGGCCGGCCCTTGCCCTTCTTGCCCTTCTTCGCTCCGCTCGTCCGGGCCGGGACCGGAGTGGTCTTCTTCGCCGCCGGAGTCTTGGGCGTGACAGGGGCCGCGTTGGCCGGTTCCGTAGCGGGCGCGGCCACCGGTGCCTTCTCCGGCGTCTCCGGCGTCTCCGGTGTCTCGGGCCTCTCGGGCGCCTCCGGCGTCTCCGGCGCCGCGGCCGGCGCCAGCACCGCCACCGTTGCCGCTTCGACCACCGACGCCACCTCAGCCTGCTCCTCCTGGGAGAGGGAGTCCACCGGCACCACCTTCGGTTCCCCCCCCTCGCGCGGCATCAGGAGGGCTTCGTGGGCTCCTAGTGCGAAGCGGTCGCCGCCTCCACCCCTGGGCAGCACCGTGACCTCCCCGGTGAAGGCGACGACGAGCCCCCGACCAGCCTCGCCCGCAAGCGCCACGAAAT
>JAHWJU010000181.1 GCA_019348255.1 Actinomycetota bacterium
GGGGTCCTTGGCCTCCATGGTCTCCCAGAAGTACTTGATGTCGGCGGTGGTGACGGGCGTGCCGTCACTCCAGACGGCGTCTTTGTGGATGTTCCACTCGATCACCTGCGGGCTCTCGCTGATGACCTTGGGCTCCTCGTCGAGGCCGATGTAGTCGAGCCCGAAGTCGGGAGTGGCCTTGACCGCGTAGTAGAAGAGGTTCTCGATGACGTTCTTGACCGACGTCCCGTTGTCCTTCGAGGTGTTGCCGTTGAAGCCGGTGGGCTCCTGGTCGGCGCCGTAGACCAGCGTGCCGCCGGGCGCCCGTTCCTCGATCTTGGTCTCGGTCGCCTCTTCGGTGTCGTCGGATTTGGCTTCCTGGTCGGTGTCGTTGCCTCCCCCGCAGGCGGCGGCTACGAGGCTGAGGACGACGAGCAGTGCCATCGCCCAGGCGCTACGGCGTGTGGGTCGCACAGGTGGTTCCTCCCGAGTTTCGTGTTCTTTACGCCAGTGGTTGACCACGATCACTGCAGGCGGATAGCCAGGATGATCGTGGTGAAGGCAAAGATCACCGCAGTGGCGACCGTGATCCGGTCCAGGTTGCGATCGACGACCGTGGAGCCCGCTGCGGCATTACCTACAGCCCCGCCGAACATGTCCGACAACCCCCCACCCCGCCCGCTGTGGAGCAGGATGAGCAGGATGAGCAGGAGCGACACGATCACGTGGATGACGACGACCACTGCAGTCAGCACGATCCGCTGCCCCTTCTCGTAACCTGTTCGTAAAGAACGGTAGCACCACCACCGCTCATGTTGGCGTTCGCCACCGCACCATGCGCGCGAACTCGTCGGGATCGAGGGAGGCGCCGCCCACCAGGGCTCCGTCGATGTCGGGCTGGTCCATCAACTCGGCGATGTTGGTCGGCTTCACCGAGCCTCCGTACTGCACCCGCACGGCCCCGGCGGCTTCGGCTGACACGTGGTCGCCCACCAGCCCCCGGATGAGGCCGCAGATGGCCTGGGCGTCCGCGGCGCTGGCCGTGCGGCCGGTGCCGATGGCCCAGATGGGCTCGTAGGCGAACACGAGGCGGCTCACCTGGTCGGGGCTCAGGCCCGAGAGTGCCGCCGTCACCTGGCCGCGCACCTTGTCGTCGGTGCCGCCCGCCTCCCGCTCCTCCAGCGTCTCGCCGACGCAGACGATGGGGGTCATCCCGTGGGCGAACACCGCTTGGGCCTTCTTGCTCACCATGTCGTCGGTCTCGCCGAAGAGCTGCCGACGCTCGGAGTGCCCGACGATGACGAGGGACACGTTGAGCTTGGCCAGCATGGGGGCGCTCACCTCGCCGGTGAAGGCCCCCTTGTCCTCCCAGTGGCAGTTCTGGGCTCCCAGCAGGATCGGGATGCGGTCCGCGTCGAGGACGGTCTGGATCGAACGCAGGCCCGTGAAGGGA
Organism: Actinomycetota bacterium; assembly: GCA_019348255.1. Taxonomy (GTDB): domain Bacteria; phylum Actinomycetota; class Acidimicrobiia; order Acidimicrobiales; family CADCTF01; genus JAHWJQ01. The sequence continues at coordinate 1,433 of JAHWJU010000181.1, forward strand.
GGATGGACGGAGACGTCCGAAGCGTCGTAGTCCGCCTTGTCGAGCGCGTAACTGAGCTTCTGGACCACCTGGATCGCCTCCAGGTGGTTGTGATTCATCTTCCAGTTGCCGCTGATGAGGGGCTTCCTGCTCCCTCCGGTGTCAGCCATGGGCGTTGGGAGCCTTTCTCAGTGCGACGAGGCCGGGGAGATCCCCCTGTTCCAGGAACTCGAGCGAGGCGCCCCCTCCGGTCGACACGTGGTCGATGGCGTCGGCGAGGCCGAACTTGGCGACGGCGCTGGCGCTGTCGCCTCCGCCGACGACGGTGAAACCGCCGGTCTCCGCCACCGCCTCGGCGACCGCCCGGGTGCCCGCTTCGAAGCGGGGATCCTCGAACACGCCCATCGGCCCGTTCCAGAGCACCGTCCGCGCCTCGGAGATGGTCTCGGCGAAGGCAGCGGCGGCACCGGGGCCGATGTCGAGGCCCTTCCACCCGTCCGGCACGTGCTGACCCACCATCCGGACCTCGCCGCCGGCCTCGGGGTTGCCGATCTCGCCGCCGGGCCCCAGGGCCACCACATCCTCCGGGATCAGGATCTTTCCGGTTTCGTGGAGGCGGCGGCAGTTGTCCACCTGGTCCGCCTCGAGCAGCGAGTCTCCGACGGGCATACCGAGGGCCCTGAGGAACGTGAAGCACATACCGCCCCCGATGAGCAGGCGGTCGACCTTTTCGAGCAGGGCCTCGATGATCCCGAGCTTGTCGCTGACCTTCGACCCGCCGAGCACGGCCACGAAGGGTTGCTCGGGCGCCTCGATGAGGCGGCCCAGCACCTCTACCTCTCGTGCCAGGAGGCGTCCGGCTGCGCTGGGAAGGCGGGCCGGTGGGCCCACGATCGACGCGTGGGCGCGATGGGCGGCGCCGAAGGCGTCGTTCACGTACAGGTCGTGCCCCTCGACGAGACGCTCGACGAAGGCGGGATCATTGGCCTCCTCTCCCGCGTCGAAGCGCAGGTTCTCCTGCAGCTCGACGTCCGGCGCCAGCTCGGCCAGCCGCCGCCGCACGGGCTCCATCGAGTAGCGGGGGTCGGGCTTGCCCTTGGGCCGGCCGAGGTGGCTGCAGGCCGTGATCCGGGCGCCCCGTTCCATCAGCCACTCGATTGTGGGCAGGGCGGCGCGGATGCGCAGGTCGTCGTCGATCTGGAGCTCCCCGGCCTCGGGGTCGCCGGAGAGGGGAACGTTGAAATCGGCGCGGAGGAGGACGGACCTGCCGGAGACGTCGGGCAGGTCCTCCAACTGGGGGACGGCTGGCACTCCCGGCTACTGCTGGTTCGCAGCGCCGACGATGAGCGCGAGGTCGACGAGCCGGCTGGAGTAGCCCCACTCGTTGTCGTACCAACCGAGCACCTTGACCATGGTGCCCATGGCCATGGTCAGCCCGCTGTCGAAAGTGCAGCTGGCGGGCGAGCCCACGATGTCGCTGCTGACGATCGGGTCCTCGGTGTACACCAGCACCTTGGCCAGCGGCCCGTCCTGAGCCGCCTTCTGGTACGCGGAGTTCACCTCGTCCACGGTGACTTCGCGGCCGAGGATGGCGACCAGGTCCGTGACCGAGCCGTCCTGCACGGGCACCCGCAGCGCCGTGCCGTCGAGTCGGCCCTTCATGGCCTCGAGTACGAGGCTGGTGGCCCGGGCGGCACCGGTGCTGGAGGGCACGATGTTGACGGCCGAGGCGCGGGCGCGGCGCAGGTCCTTGTGCTGGAGGTCGAGCAGGTTCTGGTCGTTGGTGTAGGCGTGGACGGTCGTCATCAGGCCCTTCTCGATGCCGAAGGCATCGTCGAGAACCTTGACCATCGGGACGAAGCAGTTGGTCGTGCACGAGGCGTTGGAGACGACCTTGTGCTGCTCGGGGTCGAAGGTGTCGTCGTTGACCCCCACCACGAACGTGGCGTCGACACCAGTGGCGGGAGCCGAGATCACGACCCGGGGGGCGCCACCATCCAGATGGGCCGCTGCTTTGTCACGATCGGTGAAGAAGCCGGTGGACTCCACCACCACGTCGACCCCCACCTCGCCCCACGGCAGGTTGGCCGGATCGCGCTCGGCGAAGACTCTGAAGCTGTCGGAACCGCAGACGATGCGGTCGCCCTCGACCCGCACGTCCTCCTCCAGCCGGCGGTGGGTCGAGTCGTACTTGAGGAGGTGGGCGTTCGTCTCCGGCGCCGTCAGGTCGTTCACCGCCACCAGATCGATGTCAGCGCCCGACTTTTTCGCGGCGCGGTAGAAGTTGCGCCCGATGCGTCCGAACCCGTTGATGCCAACTCTCACTGTCATAACTGCCCCCTTGCCACTCGGTGATCTGGCCCCGGTTTTCGCGAACGGGGATCGCTATTCCTATCCGACCAGCGCCGCCAGCGCCCGTGCAAGCCGTTCGGGGTCGTGGTCCGGCCGGTCGCGCCGAGCCAGAGGGGCAGCCACGAGCCGCGACCGGCAGTCCCCCCCGGAGATGGTGGAGGGGTCGTAGAGGACGACGTCGGGCTCCAGGCCGTGGGCGATCAGAGCATCGACGTGGCGCGCCACATCGAAGTCCCTGGTCTCAGAGCTCGCCTGCAGGTTGCACACGTAGACCTTCGGGCCCGATGCCCGTTGCAGCGCCTCGCGGATGGCAGGGACAGACACCACCGCCAGGACGCTGGTGAACAGCGAACCGGGCCCGATCACCAGCTGGTCGGCCGCGGCAATGGCCTCGAGGGCCTCCTCGGGAGGTGCTGCGTCCGGCGGAACGATCGACACCGAGGAGATCCGTCCGGCTCGGGCCACGGCCACCTGCCCCTCGACCTCCCCTCCCTCGGCCACCGCCTTGAGCACCACCGGCTCCACCGTCGCCGGCAGCACCCGCCCCACCGCACCGAGAAGCCGCCCCGCTTCTTCGAGCGCAGCGGTGAAGCTGCCGGTAGCGACGGTGAGACCGGCGATGACCAGGTTTCCCAGCGTGTGGCCCTCGACGTCACCGGACTCGAAGCGGTGCTCGAAGGCCCTGGCCAGGGGCTGGGCCGGGTCGCTCAGAGCGGCCAGACAGCGCCGGAGGTCCCCGGGAGCGGGAATGCCGAAGGCGGC
>JAHWJU010000182.1 GCA_019348255.1 Actinomycetota bacterium
GTGCTCGGCCTCGGGCGCATCGGGACCCTGGTGGCGCAGCGGGCGCACGCCTTCGGGATGCGGCTGGTGGCGTGGGACCCGTGGATGGCGCCCGAGCGGGCCCGCCAGCTGGGCATCGAACTGCTCGATCTCGATGAGTTGATGGCCACGGCCGACTTCGTGTCGATCCATCTCAACAAGTCCAAGGACAGCGCCGGCCTCATCGGCGAGGACCTCCTGGCCAAGGCCAAGCCTGGGATCCGCATCGTCAATGCCGCCCGCGGCGGGATCGTGGACGAGGCGGCGCTGGCCCAGGCCATCAAGAACGGGACGGTGGCCGGCGCCGGCCTCGACGTGTTCGACACGGAGCCCACCACCGAATCGCCCCTCTTCGCCCTCGACAGCGTGGTGGTGACGCCGCATCTGGCCGCCAGCACCAGGGAGGCCCAGGACAAGGCAGGTCAGGTCATCGCCGAGCAGGTGATCCTGGCACTGGCCGGCGACTTCGTACCCTTCGCCATCAACGTGGAGGCCAGCGAGGCCAACGAGGCCGTGCGCTCCTACCTCCCGCTGGCCGAACGCCTGGGCCGTCTCTACGCCCTGCTCAACGAGGGCCTGCCCCCGGTGCTCGACATCGAGTACCAGGGAGAGCTCGGCTCCTACGACACCCGCATCCTCACACTGTCGCTGCTCAAGGGGTTGCTCAGCGCCGGCTGCGACGAGCCGGTGTCCTACGTGAACGCCCCCTCCCTGGCCTCCGAGCGGGGGATGGAGGTGCGAGAGACGAAGACCACCGCCGTCCACGACTACCTCAACCTGCTCGCCGTCCGCGGCGGAGACCACGGCATCGGCGCCACTCTGTTCGGTCTTCGGGGGGAGCCGCGGATCGTCATGATCGACGACCACGACATCGAGCTGCCCCTCGCCGCCAACCTGTTGGTGGTCCGCAACGACGACCGGGTCGGCATGATGGCCATCGTCACCACCGCAGTGGCCGGCGCCGGCGTCAACATCGCCGACATGCGCCTCGGCCGGTCGCCCGCCGGCGGCACCGCGCTGGCCGCCATCACCAGCGACGATCCGTTCCCGCCCGAGCTGCGCGAGGAGTTGTCGCACCAGCCCGGGATCCTCGACGTGCGGTTGGTGAACCAGGGCTGAGCCGGCGCCGTCGTGAGGTACTCCCGGCGCCGGAATCGCCCAGGCGCGACCCGCGAGCTGGCACAGTGATGGCGTGACGGCTAGTGACTCGACGGGCGCGCTCATGGGGCAGTCTCCCTTTCCCCCCATCGCCAGCTACGGGTTCCTGTCCGACTGCGAGGTGACGGCGCTGGTGGCGCCCAGCGGCAACGTCGAGTGGCTGTGCCTGCCCCGGATGGACTCGCCCAGCGTCTTCGGGGCCATCCTCGACCGCGGCGCCGGCGGGTTCCGGCTGGGACCGGCCGACGCCGCCGTACCGGCGGCACGGCGCTACCTGCCGGGCACGATGGTGCTCGAGACGAGCTGGGGGACGACGACGGGTTGGATCATCGTCCGCGACGTCCTGCTCATCGGGCCCTGGCACCACCAGGACGACCGGTCCCACACGCACCGGCGGGCCCCCACGGACTACGACGCCGACCACGTGCTGCTCCGCATCGTGCGCTGCGTGAACGGCGAGGTGCAGGTGACCCTCGACTGCGAGCCCATATTCGACTACGGCCGCAGCCCGGCGAGGTGGTCCTACACCGACCGTGGCTACTACCAGGGTCTGGCCCAGGCCGACGGGGTGGACATCCAGTTGCGCCTCACCAGCGACATGCGGGTGGGCTTCGAGGGGACCCGGGCCGTGGGCCGCACCCTGCTCAAGGACGGCGACACCCGGTTCTGCGCCCTCTCGTGGAGCGAGCACCAGCCTCCCACCACCAGCGAAGAGGCCCACCGGCGCATGATCTGGACGGCGCACCACTGGCAGCACTGGTTGGCCCGGGGCCAGTTCCCCGACCATCCGTGGCGGAGCACCCTCCAGCGCAGCGCCCTGACCCTGAAGGGACTGACGTTCGCTCCCACCGGAGCCCTGGTGGCGGCGTCCACCACCTCGCTCCCGGAGACCCCCGGAGGCGAGCGCAACTGGGACTACCGCTACAGCTGGATACGCGACTCGACCTTCGCCCTGTGGGCCCTCTACGCCCTCGGCTTCGACTGGGAGGCGAACGACTTCTTCTGGTTCATCGCAGATGTAGCCGAGCGGGACGAAGAGCTCCAGGTCATGTACGGAGTCGGCGGCGAGCGCGACCTCGACGAGCGGGTGCTCGAGCACCTCCACGGCTACGAGGGCGCCCGTCCGGTGCGGGTTGGCAACGGCGCGCACCGGCAGCGCCAGCACGACCTCTGGGGGGCCGTGCTCGACTCGGTCTACATCCACACCACGTCGCGCGACCGCCTCGACGAGCGGATCTGGCCGATCCTCCGCCGCCAGGTCGAGTCCGCCATGGAGCACTGGAGGGAGCCGGACCGGGGGATGTGGGAGGTGCGGGGCTCGCCCAAGCACTTCACGTCGTCCAAGATCATGTGCTGGGTGGCAGCCGACCGCGGCGCCCGGCTGGCCCGCATCCGCGACGAGCCGGACCTGGTCGAGCGCTGGCAGGCGGCCGCCGACGAGATCCACGCCGACGTGTGCGCCAACGGCGTGGACGAGCGGGGCGTGTTCACCCAGCACTACGACACCGACGCCCTCGACGCGTCGCTCCTGTTGATGCCTCTGGTCCGCTTCCTGCCTCCGCAGGACCCCCGGGTCCGGGCCACCGTGCTGGCCGTCGCCGATGAGTTGACGGTGGACGGCCTCGTGCTGCGCTACCGGGTCAAGGAGACCGACGACGGACTGTCGGGGGAGGAGGGCTCGTTCGCCATCTGCTCCTTCTGGCTGGTCTCGGCTCTGACCGAGATCGGCGAGCACCTCCGGGCCCGCCAGCTGTGCGAGAAGCTGCTGTCACTCGCGAGCCCGCTCGAGCTGTACGCCGAGGAGCTCGATCCCCATACGGGGCGCCACCTCGGCAACTTCCCGCAGGCCTTCACCCACCTCGCGCTGATCAACGCCGTGATGCACGTGATCCGCCACGAGCAGGGTGGTCCCGGATTCTCCGGCCCATGGGGCCGCTGGGGCCCGGCTCCCCCCGCTCTTTAGGCCACTCGAGGTTCAGGGTCTGGTGGAGGAGCGCTTGGCGCCCCGACTGGCGTGGGCCTCCGCCGTGAGGTCGAGCACGGTGGTCAAGTCGATGACCTCGTCGCCACGACGCCACTGGCGCAGGTCGCAGGTCGCACAACGCCGCAGCACCAGGTCCTGATCACCGACCTTGGTCGGCAGGTCCACCGTGTTGCCGCCGCATCTCTCACAGGTTCCCATCCCCCCAGTCTGCCCGCCGTTCCGGCTCGACAATCCCAACCGGCTCGCACCGACCGCCGGCGGTGCGGGATCAGCGCTTGGCCCGGACGAAGCCGTCGCTCTCCGCCGCCCGGGGGTCGGTGTAGCAGCGGTTGGCGCGGGTGCGGTCGTAGGCCACCATCCCCGGCAGGTGGTAGATGAGGCTCGAGAGCTTGGCCTTCACGGGATGGCTGGGGGGGCAGACGCCGCCCACCGGCTCGACCCAGGCGGCTCCCTCGGATGCCTTTCCGGCCTTCTTCGTCGCTTTGGCCGCCTTCTTGGCCGCCTTCTTGGCCGGCGCCCTCTTCGCCGGTGGTGCCGGCGCCGAGGGGGAGGCGGCGCCCGATGCCGACGCCTCTGTGCCGCCGGCGAGGTCGGAGGGGGTGACGGGCTCGGCAGGGGTCGGTTCGACGATCGGCTCCCCCACCTCGTCGACGGGACGGGGGGCGGCCGGTATCGGCTCCCACGGCTCCGGCGCCGCCGCCGGTGACGATCCACGCCGCAGCTGGACCGTCTTCACCACCGCGAAGGTGACGCCGAGGAGGATCCCCAAGCGCAGCCCGATTCGCAACGCCCTCCTGAACATGGAACCCACCGTAGCGGCTGTACCTTGACGGCGGCAGCCCGAGCCGGTTGAATGGTTCGCGATGCCCTCCGCCTCCACCTGCCGCGGAATCCTCCTCCTTACCTGACGGCGAGCGCCTTCACGCTCGCCTCCGCCTCCTGCGCCTTCGGGCCAGGAGGTTTTTTGTTTCCCCGAACGACCCCAGAGGACATGCCATGCCGCCGGAACCAGTGACTCCGAAGAAGATGCCCTTCGACAAGTACCGGCCCTTCCTGCCGTTGCCGCTGCACCTCCCGGACCGCACCTGGCCCAGTGCCCGCATCGAGAAGGCTCCGTTGTGGTGCTCGGTCGACCTGCGGGACGGGAACCAGGCCCTCATCGACCCGATGGACCCGGCCCGCAAGCTGCGCATGTTCCAGTCGCTCGTGAACATGGGGTTCAAGGAGATCGAAGTCGGGTTCCCCTCTGCCAGCCAGCCCGACTTCGACTTCCTGCGCCAGCTGATCGAGGAAGACCTGATCCCCGACGACGTCACCATCCAGGTGCTGGTGCAGTGCCGGCCCGAGCTCATCGAGCGGACCTA
>JAHWJU010000183.1 GCA_019348255.1 Actinomycetota bacterium
CCCCGGACCACGTTGAAGAGCTGGGGCAGCTCGTCCAGGCTGAGCTTGCGCAGCCGGGACGATCCCCAACTTCTGGTCGTGCACGTGCGCGAGGGCCTCCCTGATGGACGACGACGAGCGGGTCGACCTCGGCAACGGCCTGTGGGTTTGCCCTCGGTGCTGCAGCGTCTGTCGTGTGACTCAATGATCCAAGACCATGATCGTGGGCCACGACGGCCAGCGTCCCCTCGATCTCGGCCTGTGCCCGGCGCACCGCCATCTCGCGCTTGAACTCGCTGCGCAGGTCAGCCATGTCAGCCCTCAGGCCGGTGCCCAAGCTTGGAGGTCGGCTTCGGAACTAGATCGCCCAGCGCACCGCGGAAGATTTCCAATAGCGTGCGGCTGCGTCGCCCCGAGCACCTCATCGAGACCGTGTGCAGGGCGTTGACTGAAGAGCCGGAGCTCGAGGCGAAGATCGCCGGGCTCGACGGCATGATGTTCGGCTTCGTGCGCCTGCCAGGCCCATCGGCGCCTTCGTCGTCGGCTTCGTGCGCTTGGTCATCTACGCAGTTCCCGCATCGCAGTAGCTGCTGGCCCTTGACTCGATCAGAACGAAAGTCGGCGGGCGACCATCCACAGCGTGTTGCCTTCGGTCGTCGGCCGTCGCCGATCCAGTGCAGCCAGCACATCGGTGACAGGAACGGTAAGCAATCTGAGCACGGCGGGGTTCTCCAGCCTGGCGTAGATGTCGTGCGCCCACGTCGACCAGTGCCGGTTCCAGCGATCGACGGCAATGACCTCGAAGCCGGCCGACTCGACGCGCTGGCGCAGGTCGTCGGGTTCATAGCCGTGGCGGACGTGACCAGCGTTGATCTTCCATGCATCGTCGTCGGCGATCCAGTGCCGGCGGCCTTTGTGATCGGTGTAGGGGTTGGTGGGCACGTGGATGAGCAACGTCCCCGCGGGGACGAGCACGTTGCGGAGCTCGCGGAGCGCGCCGAGGTCATCGCCGATGTGCTCCAGTACGTCGAAGGCGGTGACCAGGTCGAACGACGAGGCCGGCAGGTCCGCGAAGGTGCCCGCCACGAACTCCACCCGGGTCGCGTATCGCTCCGGGCGGGCGGCTCGGCACGCCTCCACGGCGGCCCGGTCCACATCGACGGCGACCACATTCGCCCGCGGGTAGCGATCAGCCAGCCAATACGTAAACGTGGCATCCTCGGCGCCGGCGTCGAGGATCCGCGTGGGGTCGAGAGCGAGCCCGTTCAGCGCGGGGGTGAGCCACCGCAGCTTCAGTCGCTTACCGACGTAGACCTCGCCGATCAAGCTCCGCACGAGCTGCTTCAATCGTTGCTCGGCAACTGGCCCGAGGGCCCTCGCAGAACCGGCAGGTGGCAACTTTTCCTCCAGGTAGGTAAGCGCACGGGCGCCGGGCGTGCATGCGTGGCGTGGCATCCCAACTTATCGACCACGCTGGCAAGGTCGAGCACCCCAATGGCGAGCAGGGGCCGGCTGCCAGATCCGAGGGGTCACACCCCGGTCCGCTGCAGCACGGCGGGGACGGTGCGGGCGATGATGACCAGGTCACGCCCCAGCGACCAGTTCTCCACGTAGTCGAGGTCGAGGGCCAGGTAGTCCTCGAAGGACGACTGGTGGCGGTCGGACACCTGCCAGGGGCCGGTGATGCCGGGCTTGGCCAGCAGGCGGCGGGCGGCCCGCTGGTCGTAGGTTGCCACCTCGTTGGGGAGGGCGGGACGGGGGCCGACGACGCTCATGTCGCCCCGGACCACGTTGAAGAGCTGGGGCAGCTCGTCCAGGCTGAGCTTGCGCAGCCAGCCGCCCACGCGGGTGATGCGGGGGTCGTGGGTGATCTTGAACAGCGGCCCGTCGGCCTCGTTGGCCGCCTCCAGCTGCTCCCGCAGAGCCTCGGCGTTGGCGACCATCGACCGCATCTTGAGGACCTCGAACTCGTTTCCGTTCAGGCCCACCCGGCGCTGGCGGAACAGTACCGGCCCCGGCGAGTCCAGGCGCACCGCCACGGCCAGCATGGCCAGGAGCGGGAGCGTCAGCAGGAGAGCTGCGGTCGCGAACGCTACGTCCAGGACGCGCTTGAGCACAGTGCGCAGTACCTGCTGGGATCCGGCGGCGGCGGCGGAATCCCAGGTGGAGGACGGGAAGAGGGCGGCGTCGGACATGCCCATTACCTCGGCTGTGAGTGTGCGCCGGTAGTCCCAACGTTCGCCCAACTATCGGGGCCTGCCCGGGGCGGGGCCCGGGTAGTACGGACGGATGGCCCGCACGATCCTGCTCACCGGTGGCGCGGGCTACATCGGGAGCCACACCGTCATCGAGCTGCTGAACAGTGGTTACCGGGTCGTAGTGGTCGACGACCTGTCGAACAGCAGCAGGGTGGCCCTGGACCGGGTCGCCGAGGTGGCCGACGGGGATCTGTCGTTCCACGAGGCGGACGTACGTGATCGCGCCGCCCTCGCGGCGGTCTTCGCCGAGCATGTGCCGACTGCCGTCATCCACTTCGCCGGACTGAAGGCGGTCGGCGAATCGGCGTCAGATCCGTTGCGCTACTACGAGGTCAACCTCGGCTCTACGCTCTCCCTGCTGTCGGTGATGAGCGAGCACGACGTGCACGAGCTGGTGTTCTCGTCGTCGGCGACCGTCTACGGCGACCCCGCCTCTCTGCCGGTTCGTGAGGACGCCCACGTGCAGCCGACGAATCCCTATGGCCGCACCAAGCTCTTCATCGAGGAGATCCTGCGAGACCTGGCTGACTCCGATCCATCGTGGCGAATCGCCCTGTTGCGGTACTTCAACCCTGTCGGCGCCCACCCCAGCGGCAGACTCGGTGAGGACCCGAACGGGGTGCCGAACAACCTGATGCCGTTCGTCATGCAGGTTGCCGTCGGACGGCTCCCGGAGGTGCAGGTGTTCGGCGACGACTACGACACCGTCGACGGCACCGGCGTGCGCGACTACATCCACGTCGTTGACCTGGCCAACGGTCACCTCGCCGCTCTCGAAGCCCTCCCGAACTCGAGCGGCGCCCACGTCATCAACCTCGGTACCGGGAGCGGCCACTCAGTGCTGGAAGTGATCGACGCCGCTGCCGAAGCGTGCGGGAGAGAGATCCCGTACCGGGTGGTGGGACGCCGGCCTGGCGACGTGGCCGCCGTCTACGCAGACCCGGCGCTCGCCGCCGAGGTGTTGCGATGGAAGGCCTCGCGAACTCTCAAGCAGATGTGTGAGGACTCGTGGAGGTGGCAGTCGAGGAACCCCACCGGGTACCGCAGCTGAATCGGCCCCGACGGCGCTAGCGTTGCCCGCCATATCTCAGTCACGCACCCATTGCCCGCCCGACGAGCGGCTCCGCATACTGCATCTGACCCACAGCACTGCGATGAGCGGTGGCGAGATCGCCCTGATGCGCCTCGTCGAGCACCTCCGCGAACGGGGCTTGGACAACGAAGTGCTGTGCGGCGGCGAGGGGCCGTTGGCGGCGGCGTTGCGGGACAGGGGGGTGCCCGTACATGTCTTGCCGCTCCCGGCCGCGCTGGCCCGCCGGCGGCGGGCCGACCTGCGGATGCTGGCCACGATTACTCCGCTGCCGGCACTGGTGCTGCACGCCGCCCGCACGGCCCGGCTGGCCCGGCGGGTGCATGCCGACGTCATCCACACCAGCTCGATGCGCGCCCACCTGTACGGGTTGCTGGCCGGGAAGATGGCGCGCATCCCGGTGGTGGCCCACATCCGCGACGACCTGAGCGAGCTGGGCACCGGCGCCGGCGTGGCAGCCGTGGTGCGGGCGCTGCTCCAGCGTCTTCCGGTGGCCGTGGTGGGCTGCTCGGCAGGGGTCCTCGAAGCGGCCGGGATCGACAAGAACCGCGGGACCGTCGTCTATTCCGGCGTCCCCTCGGCGGATGTGGTGCAGGCCTCGGGCCGGGCCCTACCGGACGAGCCCACTGACGAGGAAGATCCGGTGGTGGGGATGGTGGCCCGCATCGCCGAGTGGAAGGGCCAGCACCTGTTCCTGGATGCGGCCGAACTGGTGGCCCGGCAACACCCGGAGGTGCGGTTCCGAATCGTGGGGGCCCCGCTGTTCGGGGAGGAGGAGTACCTCCAGCGCCTGCAGCACCAGGCGGAGCAAGGGGCGCTGGGCGGGCGGGTGGAGTTCACCGGCTTCACCTCAGAGCCAATGGCGGAGTACGACCGTCTGACCGTCGCGGTGGCATCGTCGGTTCAACCGGAGCCCTTCGGGCAGGTGGTCGTCGAGGCCATGGCCCGAGGCCGGGCGGTGGTGGCTCCGGCTGAGGGGGGGCCGGTCGAGATCATCACCTCTGGTACGGACGGGGTGCTGGTGGCGCCCCGTGACGCAGCGGCGCTCGCCGAGGGGATTCTCGATCTGCTGGACGATCCCGAGCGCCGGCGGCGCCTCGGCGCCAATGCGGCCGAAACCGTTCGAGCCCGCTTCACGCTGGAGGCCAACGGGGACTGCTTCG
>JAHWJU010000184.1 GCA_019348255.1 Actinomycetota bacterium
GCGCCGCTCAATCCAAAGGAGTGAGCGTGGCTGAGGCCATCTCCGTGTCGGGCCCGATCAGCGGCACCGACAAGCAACTGACATTCGAAACCGGCCGCTTGGCCCAGCAGTCCCAAGGGGCGGTGGTCGCCCGCATCGGCGACACCATGGTGCTGGTCACGGCCAACGCCGAGGCCCGCCTCCGGGAGGGGATCGACTTCTTCCCCCTCACCGTGGACGTGGAGGAGCGGATGTACGCCGCCGGCAAGATCCCCGGGTCGTTCTTCCGGCGCGAGGGCCGACCCACCGACCAGGCGGTGCTGACCTGCCGGCTCATCGACCGCCCGCTGCGGCCGAGCTTCGCCGAGGGCTACCGCAACGAGACGCAGGTCATCGCCACCATCATGGGCGCAGACCTGGAGAACCCGCACGACGTCCTGTCCATCAACGCCGCGTCTGCGGCGCTGATGCTGTCGGGCATCCCCTTCGAGGGACCGATCGGCGCCGTCCGCATCGCCTTCGACACCGACGGCCGGTGGGTGGGCCATCCCACCTATCAGGAGGGCGACGCCTCGACCTTCGAGCTCGTGGTGGCCGGCCGGGCCGTGACCGCGGATGACGGCACCGACGACATCGCCATCATGATGGTGGAGGCGGGGGGCACCGAAGACGCCTGGCGCTACTACGAACAAGGCGCCCCCAAGGTGACCGAAGAGGTCATCGCCCAGGGCCTCGAGGAGTCGAAGCGCTGGATCCGCGAGTCCATCGAGCTCCAGCGCCAGTTGGTGGAAAAGGCCGGGGTGGGCGACCCGATCCCGTTCCAGCCCCAGATCGACTACGGCGACGACGTGTTGGCCCGGGTGGCCGAAGTGGGCACTGAGGCACTGGCACAGGTGAGCCAGATCGCCCTCAAGGCCGAGCGCAACGAAGCCAGCGACAAGGCCAGCGCCGAGATCACGGCCCAGCTGGCGGAGGAGTTCGCCGGCCGGGAGGGCGAGATCAAAAGCGCCATCCGGGGCCTGACCAAGAAGCTGATCCGCAAGCGGATCGTCGAGGAGGGCAAGCGCATCGACGGCCGGGGCCCGACCGACCTCCGCCCGGTCTCGGCCGAGGTCGGGGTCCTGCCCACCGCCCACGGCTCCGGGCTCTTCCAGCGGGGAGAGACCCAGGTGCTCAACGTCACGACGTTGGGCATGCCCCGCATGGACCAGCTCCTCGACACCATCGGCACCGAAGACCGCAAGCGCTACATGCACCACTACAACATGCCGCCCTTCTCCAACGGCGAGACGGGCCGCGTGGGTGGGACCAAGCGGCGCGAGATCGGCCACGGGCTCCTCGCCGAGCGGGCCCTGCTTCCGGTGGTGCCGCCGCAGTCGGAGTTCCCCTACACGCTCCGGCTGGTGTCGGAGGTTCTCTCCTCCAACGGCTCCACGTCGATGGGGTCGGTCTGCGCCTCCAGCCTGTCGTTGATGGACGCCGGCGTGCCCATCAAGGCTGCCGTGGCCGGGATCGCCATGGGCCTCGTGTACGAGGGCGGCAACTACACCACGCTCACCGACATCCTGGGAGCCGAGGACGCCTTCGGCGACATGGACTTCAAGGTGGCGGGCACGGCCGAGTTCGTCACCGCCCTCCAGCTCGACACCAAGATCGACGGTCTGCCCGCCGATGTGCTGGCCAAGGCGCTGGCCCAGGCCCGGGAAGCCCGGCTCCAGATCCTCGACATCATGAACGAGACCATCCCCGAGGCCCGGCCCGAGGTGCGGGAGACGGCGCCCAAGATCGTGAGCTTCGAGATCCCGATGGACAAGATCGGTGAGGTGATCGGGCCCAAGGGCAAGGTCATCAACACCATCCAGCAGGAGACGGGCGCCGACATCGCGGTCGACGACGACGGCGTGGTGGGCACGGTGACGATCGGGTCCAAGGACGGCGAGGCCGTGTCCGAAGCACGGCGACGGATCGAGCTCATCCTCGATCCCCCCAAGGCCGAGGTCGGGGCGGTGTACCCGGGCCGGGTCGTCAACATCACCAAGTTCGGCGCCTTCGTCAACATCCTCCCCGGGCGAGACGGATTGGTCCACATCTCCAAGCTGGGCCAGGGCAAGCGGGTCGAGCGGGTGGAGGACGTGGTCGACCTCGGCATGGAGGTGCAGGTCCGTGTCGACGACATCGACCCTCAGGGCAAGGTGAGCCTGTCGCTGGTCGGCGAACCGGCCGGGGCGCCCGGTGGAGCCGCCAGCGCCGCACCGCCCGCCGGCGGTGCGGGTGACGTGGCGCCGGAGGAGGGTGCGGTGGCCACCAAGACGGCATCGTTCGAGGAGTTCTTCGAAGAGGAGGTGGCGGGCGAGTTCGGCGATCTCGGTCCTGCCGACAGCGGCGCCGGCAACGAAGGCGGCCCCCGCCGCTCGGGTGGCGGCCCTCGTCGCAGCGGTGGCGGCACCGGGGGCGGCCGGGGCCGCGGTCCACGCCGCTGAGCTCCGGCGGGACATCCCCCGCCGGCACCGAACCGCGGAGCCAGCGGCTCGAATCCGGCTTGACGGTGGTGACCGAGCGCATGCCCGGCGTGCGCTCGGTGGCCGCCGGCTTCTGGGTCGGCGCCGGCTCCCGGGACGAGCCGGTGGAGCTGGCGGGGGTATCCCACTTCCTGGAGCACCTGCTGTTCAAGGGCACCGCGACCAGGTCGGCCCGCGACATCGCCGAGGCGGTGGACGAAGTCGGAGGCGACCTGAACGCCTTCACCACCAAGGAGTACACCGCCTTCGAGGTTCGGTTGCTGGCCGACCAGCTCGACCTCGGCCTCGACATCCTCTCCGACATCATCTGGTCCCCCTCCTTCCGGGCCGAGGAGGTCGAAGCGGAGCGGTCGGTGATCATCGAGGAGATCCTGATGGCCCGGGACGAGCCCGGCGACCTCGTCCACGACCTGTTCGCGGAAGCCGTCTTCCCCAGCCACCCTCTCGGGCGCTCGACGCTGGGGACGGAGGAGAGCATCGACGGGATGGCCAGGGCCGACATCGAGGCCTTCCACGGCGCTCGCTACCAACCGGCCGACATCGTGGTGGCCGTGGCCGGCGCCGTGGACCACGACGCCGTGGTGGCCGCGGTCGACAAGGGCTTCGCCGGGCGCACCGGCACGGTGGCACCGGATCGGTTGCCGGCGCCCGAGCGGCGGGCCGGGCGGCTGGTGCAGACCCGAGCCACCGAGCAGGCCCACCTGGTCCTGGGGGTGCGCACTCCGGGCTCCCTCGACGAGGATCGGATCGCCTTGGAAGTGGTCACCCAGGCCCTGGGCGGCGGCATCAGCAGCCGGCTCTTCCAAGAGGTGCGGGAGCGGCGGGGCCTCGCCTATTGCGTGTATTCCTACCGCTGCTCCTACACCGACGCCGGAGCCATGGCCTTCTACGCGGGAACTGCGCCCAAGAACGCCGCTGAGGTCATCGAGATCTTCCACGCCGAGCTCGACCGGCTGGCCTCGGTGGGGCTGAGCGAGCGTGAGCTGGCCATCGCCAAGGGCCAGGTGCGCGGTTCGACCGTCCTCGGCCTCGAAGACACCGGAGCGCGGATGAACCGCCTCGGGCGGGCCCAGATGGTCCATGGCCAGGTCCGGCCCCTCGACGATCTGCTGGCCGACATAGACGCCGTCAGCGCCGGCGACGTGGCCCGGGTGGCGGCAGGCATCGCCGCCGAGCCGAGAGCTCTGGCCGCCATCGGCCCGTTCGCCGACAGCGACCTCCCGTGAGGTCCTGAAGGCCGCTGCGCACGCCCCGGTACGCTCAGGCCGTGCGTGTCGGGGTGTTCGGAGCCGGAGGCCGTATGGGTTCGGCCGTGTGCGCCGCGGTGGCTGCTGACCCCGACCTCGAGCTGGTGGCCGCCGTCGACCCCCAGCACGCCGGCCGGCCCGCCGGCTCAGGAGTCGCCATCTCGGCCGACGCCGCCGCCATGGCCGAAGCCGGCGCCGAGGTGGCGGTGGACTTCACCGCCATCGACGCCGCCCGCGCCAACCTGGGTTGGTGCGCCGCCCACGGCGTCCACGCGGTGGTGGGCACGAGCGGCTTCGGGGAAGCCGACCATGCGCAGCTGGCGGAGGCGTTCACGGAGAGCAACTGCCTCATCGCCCCCAACTTCGCCATCGGGGCCGTGCTGATGATGCGCTTCGCCGCCCTTGCCGCGCCCTGGTTCGACAGCGCCGAGATCGTCGAGCTGCACCACGACGGGAAGGTCGACGCACCTTCCGGCACCGCCATGCACACCGCCGAGGTCATGGCGGCGGCATCGGCTCAGTGGCGGCCGGACCCGACCACGAGGCTGGTGCTCGACGGCGCCCGGGGCGCCGAGGGTCCCGCCGGCATCCGCGTCCACTCCGTGCGCCTGGCCGGCCTGGTGGCCCACCAGGAGGTGCTGCTGGGAGCGGCGGGCCAGAGCCTCACCATCCGCCACGACAGCTACGACCGCAGCTCGTTCATGCCCGGCGTCGTGCTGGCGTGCAAGC
>JAHWJU010000185.1 GCA_019348255.1 Actinomycetota bacterium
GTGGTCACCCGGACCGACGGCGGCGTCATCGGCACCTGAGCGCCGGCCGCACGAGGGGCGCTCGACCCGGCAGTCAGCAATCACCAACGACACACCGCACCGATCGGAGACCGCCATGGTTGATGCCGAGATGCCCGGCTCCGAAGCGGCTGCTCCCGACGACCTCGAGGCCGTCGAGCGCTGAGCCGTCGCCACTCGACGGCCACCGTCACCGAGCCGGTCCCGCCTCGGCGGCCACCTCCTCCACGGCCGCCGCCACCGCTTCCGGGCGGTCTTCGGGAACGAAGTGGCGAGCTCCCTCGAGGGTGACCAGTGGGGCGTCGAGGTCTCGGGCCAGCCGCTGGCCGTAGCGAAGCCGTTGGAACGGATCCGCCGACCCCCACAGCACCCGAGCGGGCACGTTGACCTGGCCGAGGTACGGCGCAACGGCAAGCGTGTCGGTCGCGTGCAGCGCTCGGGCCTGGCGCAGGAACGCCGCCGCCCCGCCATGGTGCCGATAGGGCTGCCAGTGGGCGCCGAGCGACTCGCGTGCCCGCTCGCGGTCGTCGTGGCCCAACGCCATGAGGGGGCCGAGCACAGCACGGCGGAACATCGAGCCGGGCAGACGACGCGTCAGCGCACCGGCGGCCCGCAGCGCCTTGACCGGGAGGATGGGCCACGAGTCGTAGCTGACCGAGTCGACCAGCACCAGGCCGGCGCAGGCAGTGAACTCGCGCACCGCGACGATCTGGGCCACACCGCCGCCCAGGTCGTGGCCTACCAGCACCGCTGGCCACGCCCCCACGGCCCGGAGCCAGGCCATGAGGTAGTCAGCCTGTCGGGCCAGGGAGAGGTCACGGGCAGCGCCCTCAGGGATCGACTCGCCGTAGCCGACCATCTCCCACGCCAGTCGTCGACCCCGCACCAGCGGCAGGACGTGTCGCCAGAGGCGAGGTGAGGTGGGGATGCCGTGGACGAACACGACCGGCACCTGCCCGTCCGCGCCCGCCACGCCCTCCTCCTCCCAGCGCATGGTGATGCCGTCGACCGTGGTGCTGTGCACAGACATGGTCGCCTCTTACCCAGGTGCCACCGCTGCGCGAGCTCTGACGTCCCGAGGAGGACAGCCTGCCCGACCCCTTACTCGGCGCGGATCACCTGGCGATGACGAAGGTCGCCGTTCTCGACCTTGAGGTCGACGGTCATCGTCCCTGCGCTGGCGTCGATGGCGACGGCCCCGTAGTACCGCTCGTTGAGACCGAGGAAGGTCTCCTGCGGGCCGAAGGTGGGCGACAGCGGGCGGGGTGCGGTCCGAGGATTGGCGCCGGCCGGGCAGCCGACGAACTCCCACATCCGGTGGTCGGGGTAGTGGATGGATTGCGCCCAGTGCACGTCGGCGGTGAGCCACACCAGATTGCGCACGCCGGCGTCCCGGAACGCGGACAGGATCTCGCCCAACTCCCACTCGTAGGCCACGAAGTCGTCCTGCGGGGGCTTCGCCGATCGGATGATCGACAGTGGGCTGGAGGTCACGAGCACCTTCCAGGTGGCCTGGGAGCGAGTGACGCCGTCGATGAGCCACTGGCGTTGCTCCTCTCCGAGCATCGACTTCCCCGGCTGGTCGGCCTGCTCGAGCGGGTCGGCGTACTGGCGCCCGTCGAGCACGAACACCTCCAGGGAACGTCCCCAGCCCAGCGAGCGATGGATGCGCTCCGGGCCGACCGACAGCGGCCAGTAGTCGTGGAACGCGGCTCGACCCACGGGCATGAGCGGCACGGGACCCCGGAAGTCGTTCACGACCTCGTGGTCGTCCCAGTTCACGATGACCGGCGTGTGGGCGAGCAACTGCTGCAGCAGCGGGTCGGCCCGGTTCTCCTTGTACTTGGCCCAGTAGTCGGGGACGCTGCGGGCCGGCCCGCCGACCGGCGTCGTGGTGTCACCGTAGATGGTGTCGCCGTTGAAGATGAAGAACGCCGGTGACTCGGCGGCCATGGCGCTGAAGGCGGGGAACGGCGGGCGGTGGGCCATCCCCTGGCCGGTGTCGGCCGACCAGACGAACCGCACGTCAGCGCTGTCACTGGCGCGCGGAGCGGTGCTGAAGGAGGCGACGCCGCTCACGGCGCGGTGGCCGCGATCTCTCACGACGACCTGGTAGTAGTAGCGACTGCCGGGCTCGAGACCGTCGAGGGTCACCTGGCCGATGAAGTCGTGATCCGCCTCGAGCGGCACCGAGCGGCTGTGGCGAGCGCCCCGGGCCGCCACCCGACCCGGGTGGGTGCCGTAGACCACCTGCATCCGGCCCGGGCCACTGGCGCGGCACCACACCAGGGCGCTCTCCGCGGTCACGTCTCCGGCGGCGACGCCATGGGTGACGGCGATGTCCCCGGCTGGCGCTGCGGCTGCGGGCCTGGTGAGGAGACGGGAGCCGCTCACGCTGCCTCCCACGAGCACCGCGCCGGAGCCCTTCAGGAAGCCACGGCGGTCGACCATCGGGCGGTTCTCGGGCATCGACTGGTCCCTTCGCTGGATTTCCGGGGACCGTAGGAGGCGACGGTGAAGGCGCAGTGACCGGTGCCTGTCTCCCATGTGGCGCGCGAGCGAATTCCGGTGGCGGGCGCAGGTGGAGAAACGGCGGCTCGAGGCCATGGGCCGCTTCGTCCACGAGGCGGTGGTCCTCGATCCCAGACTGGACCGGCCCATGAGACCGAGGACCGGCGCATCAGGGACGACGATGACGCAACCGGCTCGGGCTTCTACCGGCTCGAGGGCGTCTGGTACGGCGACGGCAGCATCTTCGTCATCTCCACCAACGGCGGCGATCCTCTTCCCGGCGGCGATCCCGGGCTGGGCAGGTGTGGCAGTACATCCCCCGCGGCAACGCGGTGGCCAGCTGGTGCTGACGGCCCTCGCCATCGGCGCCGGCCCAGCCGGTGCCGACTCCATTCGGGCCAACGATCCCAAGCCTGAGCAGGACGTCGTGGGCCTTCCTGGCGGCGGGGATGGACGGGTCCTTCCGCGACAACCCCGACCTCGGGCCGAGGCGTACGGGAGACGTGACTCGACCTTCGTTCTCGGGTCTTCGCCCGCCGTTCACTCCCGCGCCCACGCCGGGCCACGCCGGCGAAACACCGCTGCCCGACACTAAGAACATGACCAACCGGACCGATCCCCGCCCCGGGGCGACACACCCCTCGCTCGCCGGCCGGGACCTCGCCATCTTCGACCTCGACCGCACGCTGCTCCCCGGCTCCAGCCTGGTGCACCTCGGCCGTGTCCTGGTCCGCCGGCGGGTCGTCCCGCCCGCCGCCCTGGTGGAGTTCCTGGGCCGGGAGCTGCTCTTCCGCCGGCGGGGCCTGAGTGAGCCCGGGGCCCAGCGGCTCCAGGACCGCCTGCTCGCCATGGCACGGGGCATCGAGTACGCCCCCCTCCTGCCCATGGTCGAACAGGTCGGCGCCGAGGTGGTGCGCCAACTCCGCCCGGCGGCGCTGCGGCTGGTCCGCCACCACCAGCAGCGGGGCGACTACTGCCTGGTGCTCTCCGCCAGCCCGCAGGAGCTGGTGGGCGCGGTGGCGACCGGTCTCGGGCTCGACCGCGGCGTGGGCACCCGCAGCGAGGTGGTCGACGGGCGCCTCACCGGTCGCCTCGACGGCCCCTTGTGCCACAGCGACGGCAAGCTCGCCCGGTTGCGCGACGAGCTGGGTGTGCTCGACCTGAGTGGGGCGGTCGCCTACTCGGACGCCGCCACCGACCTCCCGCTGCTTCGGGCGTGCGGCCACGCCGTCGCCGTCAACCCGGACCGCCGCTTGCGGGCGGCCGCCGCCGCGACCGGATGGCCCATCCTCGACCTGGCCTAGGCCGAGGCGGGTTGAGGGCAGCGGCGAGAGGCCGATCCGGCCAGACGCCCGTCGCCGGCCTCACACAACGAGGCCAGGCCAACGATCCGCAGCAGCTTTGAGGTGAACGGTGACGGGTGGCGCACCACCAGCTCGCCGCCCTGCTGTTGCAGCCGCCGTTGGCCCTCCACCAGAACGGCCAGGCCCACGGCCCCGATGAAGGTGAGCTCGCGCAGGTCCAGGACGATCCGTTCCTGGCCGAGGTCGATGCACAGGCGCAGGAGGACGACGAGATCGGGAACCGTGGCCACGTCCAGCTCGCCCCGCAGCAGCAGGAGCGACTGGCGGCCCTGGTGGATGGAAGACACAGCGAAGCTCTGCGTCCGATCGGTGCGAACGGCGGCGCTGGAGGGGGTCATGCCCACAGCCAAGCGCATCGACGTTGCCGGAAGGTGAACCGCCGCCGACGCCAGGGGCAACCTTCAGCGTCGACTCCCGTGGGCGGCGGCGTTAGGGTCTGCCCGTGGCGACCGCCCTCGAGCACGAGGTGAAGCTCGGGGCTG
>JAHWJU010000186.1 GCA_019348255.1 Actinomycetota bacterium
ACGACTGCTGTTCGTTCTTCACCTACCTCTACTACACGACCTGGGCCGGCCTGCCTGCGGCGGCGCCCTACGTCCCTACGGTCCTGCACCCCACCGCCCATGACGAGCCCGCCATCCAACTGCCGATCTTCGACCTGTTGTTCTCACTTCCGTCCGCTTTCGGGTTCCTCACCGAGGAGGAGGAGGCACTGGTCTACCGGCGCTTCGGCGTGCGCCGGCCATCCGCGGTGACGGGCATCGGGGTCGACCTCGACACCGGCGGCGACGCGGATGCGTTCCGCAGGAGCTTCCAGCTGGAAGGCCGGCCCTACCTGCTCTACCTGGGCCGCATCGAGCCGGCCAAGGGGACCGACGAGCTGGTCGAGTACTTCGACGCCTACAAGCGGCGCAACCCGGGGCCGCTGAAGCTCGTGCTCGCGGGCGAGGCGGTGCGACCGGCGCTCGACCACCCCGACGTCGTGATCACCGGCTTCCTCGACGAGGCGACGAAGCGGGGAGCGCTGAGCGGGGCGCTGGCCCTGGTGCACCCGTCGTACTTCGAGAGCTTCTCCATCGTCTTGATCGAAGGCTGGGCGCAGCGCCTGCCGGCCCTGGTGCAGCGGCGGTGCGAGGTGCTGGCAGGTCAGGCCGCCCGCAGTGGAGGCGCCATTGCCTACAGCGGGTTCGCCGAGTTCGAAGTCTCGGTCGACCTGCTCCTGGGCACACCCGGCCTGGCCGGGCGGCTGGGGGAGGCGGGCAGGCGCTACGTGGAGCGGCGCTACGACTGGCCCAAGGTGCTGGAGGACTACGAACGGCTGCTCGGTCGAGTCTGCCGACTTCCCGGCGGACCGGCGCCTACGGCTCGATGACCTCGCCGTCGGCGCCGAGCTCCCGCAGCAGCGGCTCGACGCCGTCCGGGAGCCCTCCCGTCATCTGTCCCCGGAGGAGAAGGGCCATCGCCACCACGCCGGCGATCGACCCGGCCACGAGCCCCAGCTCCACCCGGGGCAGCAACCCTCGCCCGAGGGCGGTGCCGACGATGAACACGGCGATGGCGACGACCCAACCGAGCGCCGCCTTGGCATGTCCCGACAGTGCTATCAGCGCCTGGCTCAGCGCCTGGGCGAGCATGAACGCGGCGCTGGCGAGGGCGAGATAGCCGAGGTCGGCGTTGCCAAGCTTGTCGAACCCGGAGCCGAACGCGAGGCGCAGGACCAGGGGCCCCACGGCGAAGGCCCCCACGGTGGCACAGATGCCGATGCCCACCACCACCACCACGAGCCGGCGCAGTCCGGTGCGGAAGTCGGCCACCAGGCCGGCGGCGGCCAGCGCCGCCAGCTTGGGCAGGAGCGATGCCTGCACCGCCTGGAACAGGAACAGCGGCACCCTGGTGATGATGAGCCCCGCCTGGAACTGTCCGGCGATGGCCTCTTCGCCCTCTGCTGCCAGGACTTTCACGAGGGGGACGCTGGCGTTCACGAAGCCCTGGGCCAGCACCGCACCGAGCAGGAGCCAGCCAAGGGCGCCGGACAGCTCCGACCACGGCGCCGGCGCCCCCGGCTCGACCAGACCCCGCTCGCGAGCGAGCACCACGACGAGCGCGACGATGGCCGGAACGGCGATCAACAGGCCGTAGGCGCCGGTGCTGCGGACGCCCAGGAGGGCCAGCACGACCGCGGCGACGATGCGCAGGGCACCCTCCCCCCACAGCAGGGTGCCGTAGGAACCGAAGCGACCACGGCCGGAGAGGGCGCCACGGGCCAGGTAGACGCCCGCGTAGGCGGGCAACGAGACCAGCAGGCCCACCAGCAGCAACACCTGCCCGTCGAACAGATGGTCGAGGATGGGCCGCGACAGGGCCAGGGTGATCACCACCAGCCCCAGCACCAGTGCCCCACCGAGCACCGCGGCCCGCCGCATCACCGGCCCCCCGCCCGCCCCGACGGCCCTCCGGGACGAGACGCCCCTGGTGACCTCCTGTTCGAGGGGGAACAGGAAGCCCGGCGCCGCGAAGAACACGAGCGTCCACAGCACCGACAGCGACGAGTACTTCTCGGGCCCCAGCGCCCGGGCGGCGACGACGAAGAAGACGTACGCGGTGAGGCCCTGGATCACGAGGCCGGCGCCTACGGCCAGCGTCCCCTCCGGCAGCGGGTTGCCCGACATTGATCGGTCGAGGAGTTGTCGGGGGCGCAGTGGGGATCTCCGGAAATCGACGGCGGGGTCGGCCAACGTTAGGTCAAGCCGGCGGGAGGGCCCGGGTACGCTTCGAGCGCTGTGGCCACTACTCGCTACCGTTGCAACGCCTGCGGCAACCTCACCCGGTTCACCGTCACCAGCATGAGGCGCACCACCGCGTTCCATCACTTCACCGTCGCCGGCGACCTGACCGTCGAGGACGAGGACGTGGTCGACGAGCAGGTGGAGGAGGTGACCTGCCGCTGGTGCGGCAACGGCTCGGCTGTGGTGAGGCTCCCCCCGGCACCGGACCATCCACCAGGTCAGCTACCCGTGGCCGACGCCGCTCCCGGAAGCCGGCCCTGATCGACCACGACGCGTTGCTGGGCCCGGCCCTGGAGCTGGCAGTGGCGGTGGCCCGGGCCGGCGCCGACGGCGATCCTCCCGTCCAGCCTCCCCGCACCCTGCGCCCGATCCTCGGCTTCAGCCGGTTGCCGGCGTCGGCCCGCCAGGTCGTCCGTCGGGCGCTGGACCAAGACGATGCCTTCCGGGGCAGGGTGGCCGCCGCCGCGGGCGGCGAGGACTCCTTGGGTCGTGCCTCCTGGCTCTTCCTGGCCCGCCCCCAGGGCTGGGAACTGGAGCTGGACCAGCTGAGCACAGCGGCGGCGGAGGCCTCCTCGGCCGGCGCCGAGGCACGGGAGGAGCGCAGCGCCCAGCGGCGACTGCGGGGGGCCGAAGAGGCGGCCCGGAGGGCGGAGGAGCAACTGGCCCGCTCCCGAGCCGAGGCCGCAGCCGCGAACGCGGCACTGGCGGTCGAGCGGCAGGGTCGGCGCCAGGCCGAGATCGAGCGCGACGCCCTCCAGCGGCGGGTCGCATCTCTGGAGCGCGAGCGCGACGCTGCGCACCGACGAGCGGCGGCGGCCAGGACCGAGCTGCAGCGGCTGGCCGACGAGATCCGGGAGCAGCAGCCGGCGGCACGGGCGCAGCCCGAGCCGGAGCCCCCGCCGGTCGAGGTCGCCCCGGCCGGCGCGGACTCGGGCCCTCCGGCCCAACCACCGGTTCGTCTCGACCAGGTTCGGTCGGCGGTGGAGGACGCGGCTGCCGCCGCTGCCCGGCTGGGAGCTGCTCTGGGCGCCGCCGCCGCCGCCCTCGGGCCGCCAGCCGAGGAGAAGGTTTCGGGGGCGCCGGAACCTCGCCTCGAGCTGCGTCGGGCGGGAGCTGCTTCTCCGCCGCAGGAGGACCGCCTTCCTCTCGTCCTTCCGCCGGGGCTGCTCGAAGGCTCGACAGAGGCGGCGGAGTTCCTGGTGCGAGCACCGGGGATCCTGGTGCTCGTCGACGGCTACAACGCCACGCTGCGCCGATGGCCGGAGCACCCCATCGCCGAGCAGCGCCAACGGCTGGTGCAGGCACTGGTCGGCCTCTCCGCCCGCAGTGGGTGTGAGGTGCACGTGGTCTTCGACGGCGCCGGCGACCTAGCCCGCGCCCCGGCCGTGCCCCGGGCCCGGGTCCGGGTGACGTTCTCGCCTGCCGGTGTCGAGGCCGACGACGTCATCTTGGACCTGTTGGACCAGGCGCCGGCACACCGGCCTGTGGCAGTCGCCAGCGACGACCGCCGGGTCAGAGGGCAAGCGGCGGCCAGGGGCGCGAACACCTTGTCCCAGGAGCAGCTTTTCGCAGTTTCGGCCGTCGACACCTGAGACTCGTCCAGGTTTTGACCGACCCCGCTCCCCGGGGGTCATCGGGGAGCGGGGCCGGCAGACCCGGGCCCGGCAGAGGCCGGACCCGTGTCGAGCAGTGGAGAAACGGATGAAGGGCCCGACCCTTACGGCCCGGCCGGGGTTTTTTTCGCCGGAGTTCCTGTCCCACCTCTCCGGCATGCTCCGGCCGGGTGGAGGCAAGGAGGTTGACCGAATGGCCGAGGTACTGAGAATCGACTGTGACGACTGCTCGATGCAGCACAGCTCTGCTTGCGACGAGTGCGTAGTGGCGTTCATCTGCGGGCGCGAACCCGACGAAGCCGTGATCATCGACGCCGGCGAGGTGCGGGCCGTGCGGATGCTCATCCGCTCCGGGCTGGTGCCTGCGCTCCGCCACGTACCCGCCGCTGGCTGAGCATCCCGGAAGGGTGCCGGGGCGGGTGGTACCTTCGCCGCCAGCGTCGGCCCGGCAGGCGGGCCGAGAAGGGCCCGCAGCCCCCGTGCAACAGCTCCA
>JAHWJU010000187.1:0-3084 GCA_019348255.1 Actinomycetota bacterium
CGGGGCAGCCATGGGTCGATCCCACACGCGAACAGCGTCTCGCAGCGCCAGATGTTGCCGATTCCCGAGACCACCCGCTGGTCGAGGAGCATCTCCCCCACGGCCAGATCCAAAGGCCGGGTGTCCGCCCGCCGGCGGACCTCCTCCAGCGGGACCGGCGGCCGCAGGATGTCGGGGCCCAAGCCCGCGAGCGCCGGGTGCCGGTGCTCTCCGCCCGGCACCAGCAGCTCGACCACCGCAGCGTTGAAGCACACCGCCACCCGCTCCCCCGCCTCGAGGACCACCCGGGCCTGCGCCTCCGATCGGCGCCACTTCTCGCCGGCGGAATACACGTGCCACGACCCCGTCATCCTCATGTGGGTGTGCAGCACCTGCCCGGCCGAGAACCGGACGAGGAGGTGCTTGCCTCGGGCCTCCACGGCCACGACCTGCTGTCCGACCAGGCGGGCGGCCGGGAGCCGCTCGTCCTTGGCGCGGGCGGCGGTGACGACCCTGCCGGTGAGCCAGCGGTCGAGCGTGGCCGCCGTGCGGTGGATGGTGTCGCCTTCGGGCATGGCGGCGCCGGCTACCGGTAGCGGGCCCAGCCCCGGGGGGTGGGCACGAAGTGCGCCTCCTTGAGATAGCGGTGCAGCTCGACGTCGACCCGCTCGACCACGACCCGCGCCAGCCGGCCCGAGTCGAGCAGCTGGTCCAGGGCGACAACGGCGTCGAGCTCCCAGGTGCCGTCGAAGGGCCGGAGCGCGACCAGACCCCTGGCCCGCCGCTCGACGTACAGCGACGCGGCGCCGTCGAGGAGCACCACGTAGGCGCCGGCGGTGCGGGCGGGACGACCGCGACCACCGGGCCCGCCCACCACCTCGGGCCAGGGGAGCGCCACGCCATAGGGGTTGGCCGGGTCGGTGGCTGCCAGCACCGACGCCGGCGTCCTGTCGCCCGACGCCGGCTCGCGGTACTGGCGCAGCCGGTCGACGGCACCGGGAAGGGCGAACTGGGCGCCGCCCAGCCCGGTCACGAAGTAGCCCCGGCGGATGCGGCCGGCGTCCTCCATGGCCCGGAGCACCGGGTACACGGCGGCGAAGCCCCCCGATACCCCCTCGCCCCGCACCGCTTCCCGGGTCAGCACCCCGTGGCGCTCGAGCAGGGCGCCGGCCAGGGCGTGGGCGACGACGGTGGGGTCGGCGCCGGCGCCGGCCACGCTCGACCGGGCGCCGGCGACGAGTGACCAGCGGCCCTGGGCGGTGGGCGGGCCCATGGCGGTGAGCGTCCCCAGCCGGGGGCGGGGACGGCCGGCGCTCCCGCCGGTCCGCGCCCCCCGGCCGGCGCCGGCGGCACTGCGCTTGCGGGCGGAGAGGGCCCGAACAGGGGCGAAGGAGTCGTTGGTGACCTCGCCGGCCCAGACGAGATCCCACAGGGCGTCCAGCGTGGTGCGGTCGTCGGCGGGCTCGAGGTCGCGGAAGAAGGCGGCGCCCCGGGTGGCCAGCACCTCCCGCAGGCGCTCGTGCTCGGGCTCGGAAGGCCGCTCGCCGCCCGGCGCCGCCGGCGCCGCCAGGGCCAGGGGCGAGCCTCGCAGGTACAGCAGCACCTTCCCGTCGTCGCGGCCGAGGGGGCCGGCGCCGACCCAGACCACCTCGCCGCCGGCGCACAGCTCGTCGAGCAGGCGGGGCGAGTAGTCGCGCACCCGCGCCGCCAGCACGTCGCGCTCGAGCACGCTGGCCGGCACGGCCACGCCCTGGAGCTGGCTCACGACCTCGAAGAGCCGGTCGATGCCGCGGGCGTCGCTGCCGACCCCCTGCCACGCAGGAAGGAACCGGGCCAGGCACACGGCCTCGACCGGCTCGACCTCCCGGCGCAGCACGGCCAGCGAGCGCTGCCGCAACAGCCGCAGCACATGCGCGTCGCACCACTCCCGCTCCCCGTCACCGGCCGGGCCCGCTCCGGAGCCCACGGGCCGGAAACCGCCCCGCACCAGCGTCTCGTCGCGCTCGAGGCCGGCCAGCACCTCCTCGACCCGCTCGACCGCCACTCCGAGGCGGGCCGCGGGCTCGGCGGCCAGGAAGGGCCCGTGGGTCCGGGCCCAACGCCGCACGAGCTGCTCGAGGGCGGCGGGCACCGGCTCCAGGAAGGCCTCGGGCACGCCGCCGGGGATGGCCACGCCCAGCCCGTCGCGGTAGCGGCCGGCGTCCTCGGCCAGGATGAGGCGCTCCTCCCCCGCCACCCGCACGGGCACGGCCCGCCGCTCTCGCACCAGCGCCTCTGAGAAGTCGGCCACCGACCGGGCCCGCAGCTCGTCGACGGACAGGTCGCCCAGCCGGCGCAGCAGGTCGGAGGCGGCGTCGACGGTGCGGGCCCACCGCCGCTCGTCCAGCGCCTGCAGCTCGGCTTCGAGGGCGGCCAGGGCGGCGGGGTCGATCAGCTCGCGCAGCTCGTCGGCCCCCAGCAGCTCGGCCAGCATGTGGCGGTCGAGGGTGAGGGCCTGGGCCCTTCGCTCGGCCACCGGCGAGTCACCTTCGTACATGAAGTTGCTCACGTACCGGAAGGCCAGGGACGAGGCGAACGGCGACGGCGCCGCCGTGTCGACCGACACCACCCTCACCCGCCGGGCCGCGATGTCGGCCATGAGCGACTGCAGCGCCGGCAGGTCGAACACGTCGCGCAGGCACTCCCGGTAGGTCTCCAACAGGATCGGGAACGATCCGTACCGGGACGCCACGGCCAGCAGGTCGGCCGCCTTCTGGCGCATCTGCCACAGGGGCGTGCGTGACCCCGGCCGCCGGCGGGGCAGCAGCAGGGCCCTGGCCGCGTTCTCCCGGAACCGGGCCGCGAAAAGCGCCGACTGGCCCACCGCCTCCACCACCAGGTCCTCGACCTCGTCAGGGTCGAGGATGACGGCGTCGACGGGCGGCGAATCGTCCGCCTCCGGCAGGCGCACCACGATGCCGTCGTCGTCCCAGATGGCCTGCACCTCGAGGCCGAGGCGGTCGCGCACGCGCGACTCCAGGGCCAGCGCCCACGGTGCATGCACCCGCGCCCCGAAGGGCGACAGCACGCAGATCCGCCAGTCGCCCAGCTCGTCGCGGAACCGCT
>JAHWJU010000187.1:3184-4338 GCA_019348255.1 Actinomycetota bacterium
CGCCAGTCGCCCAGCTCGTCGCGGAACCGCTCGATCACGATCTGGCGGTCGGTGGGCAGCACCCCGCCCGTCGCCTCCCGCTCCTCGGCCACGTAGGCACGCAGGTTGGCGACGGCCAGGTCGTCGAGGCCGCACTCCTCCCGCAGCCGCTCGTCGGTCCAGTCGTCGACCTCGCGCAGGAACTCCCCCAGCGCCCGGCCCAGCTCGAAGGGGCGACCGACCGCGTCACCCCGCCAGAAGGGGATCTTGCCCGGCTGGCCGGGCGCCGGTGTGACCACCACCCGGTCGCGGGTGATGTCCTCGATGCGCCACGTGGTCGCTCCCAGGAGGATGTTCTCGCCCACCCGGCTCTCGTAGACCATCTCCTCGTCGAACTCGCCCACCCGGCTGCCCTCGGGGGTGAACACGCCGAACAGCCCCCGGTCGGGGATGGTCCCGCCGCTGGTGACGGCCAGCATCCGCGCTCCGGGGCGGGGCCTGAGCGTCCCCTCCACCCGGTCCCACACCACCCGGGGCCGCAGGTCGGCGAACTCGTCGGAGGGGTAGCGGCCCGACAGCATGTCGAGCACGCCCTCCAGCGCCTCTCTGGTGAGCTCGGTGAAGTTGTAGGCGCCGGTCACGGTGGCGAAGACCTCGTCTACGGAAAGGTCCTCCATGGCCACCATGGCCACGATCTGCTGGGCCAGCACGTCGAGGGGGTTGCGGGGGACCAAGGTCGCTTCGATGAGGCCGGCCTGCATGCGGGCAGCCACCACCGCCGAGGTGAGCAGGTCACCCCGGAACTTGGGGAAGATCTTGCCCCGGGACGGCTCGCCCACCCGGTGGCCGGCCCGGCCGATGCGCTGCAGGCCGCTCGACACCGACGCCGGCGCCTCGACCTGGACGACCAGGTCGATGGCGCCCATGTCGATGCCCAGCTCCAGGCTGGAGGTGGCCACCAGCGCCGGCAGCTTCCCGGCCTTGAGGGCGTCTTCGATCTCGAGGCGCTGCTCGCGGGCGATCGACCCGTGGTGGGCCCGGACCAGCTCGCCCACCTCCTCGCCGCCGGCCTCCCGGGCCAGCTCGTTGAGGCGCAGCGACAGGCGCTCGGCCAGCCGGCGGGAGTTCACGAAGATGAGCGTGGAGGTGTGGCGGCCGATGAGCTCGAGCAGCAC
>JAHWJU010000188.1 GCA_019348255.1 Actinomycetota bacterium
GGCCGGCGCCTTCTTGGCCGGCGCCTTCTTGACAGCCGGCGCCTTCTTGGCCGGCGCCTTCTTGACAGCCGCCGCCTTGGCGGCCGGCGCCGTCTTGGCCGGCGCCTTCTTGGCCGCCTTGGCAGGCGGCCCCTCGTGCACGGTTGGGGCAACTTCGGCGGCAGGGGCGGCCGCCTTCTTCGCCCGCTTCTGGGCGGGCGCCTTGGCGGCCGGCGCCTCGGCAACGGGAGGGGCAGGTGTCGGCTCGGGCGCCGGCGGCTCGGGCATCACCACTTCTTCGGCCACCGCCTTGGCCATCCGACGAGCTCGTCTGGCCGGCACCCCTTCCGGCGGCTCCGCGGGCGGGTGAAGCTCCTGGGTGGCGGCCGCATCGGGCGGCGGCACGGAGGCTGGTGCCTTCTTGGTCCGGCGGCCGCGAGCCACCGGCGCCTCCGCCGGGGCAGCCGGCGCGGGCGAGGCCGGCACCTCGGGTAGGGCTGTTGTGGCCGCCTTCTTCGTCCGGCGAGGGCGGGATGCCCGGACCTCCGGCTCCGCCGCCACAGCATCCGCCGTGGGGGCCGGCGCTTCCTCGGCGACGGCCTTCTTGCGCGGGCGCCGCGCCCGCTTGGGCTCCCCTCTGCCCGTGGGACGCTCCTCGGGGGGTGGGGCCTCGGCGATCTCCGCCTCGACCGTCTCGTCAGTGGGCCGCCCGGCAACGTGCTCGAAGCCGGGAAGGGCCAGCTCCACCCCGCGCCGGGGTGCGTCGAGCGCCTGCACCACGAAGGTCCGCTTCTCCCCCTTCTGGAGGATCTCACGGGCGCTGCGGGGGGGAGGCTCGCCCATCGCACTCAGGGGCAGATAGCACCGGGTGTCCCCCACGAGGACGAACGCGCCGTGGCTGGCGAAGCTCTCCACCTCACCCTCGACGCTGGCTCCGGGCTGGTAGTCGGCCACGAACTGGATGAAGGTCAGCGGCGTGTTGACCGTGTGGAGCGCGGGGGCCGAGGCCTTGCGCCGGCGTCGGCGCCGGCGGCCACCCTTCCCGCCCCCGGCCGCGTCGGCACCGTCGGCACCGTCGGCACCGTCGGGCGACACCGCTTCCTCGGTGGCCACCTCGATCGCAGCTCGTAGGGCCGGCTTGATTTCGGGGACCCGGGGCGGAGGCGCCTTGGGAACCGGCATCGGTTGCGAGGCGTCTTTCGAGCCGATCCTCGCCCTGCCCCGCTTGGCCTCCTTGACCGCCTCTCGGCTCTTCGGCCCCCGCACCGGTGTGCGGTCGACGAAGATCCACCCCACGCCGGGGACCGGCGTACCTCCCACCAGACGGCCCTTTTCGAAGAGCCAGTCGTGCTCGCCGTGGAACTCCTGGAACGAGTCGTTCGACAACACCACCGCATCGGTCTTCTCGGCGATCCGCAACAAGAAGGCGTCGCCCCGCCCTACCGCGCCCGCCGGGGGGTAGACGAGCTCGTTGTGGCTCGCCGCCTCCTCGAACATCGGCCGCTCCGACTCCGGGATGCGGTGCGCGAAGGTGGCATCGACAACCACGATGATCTCGTCGTCTGGGTGGTCGTCGCGATAGGCCCTGACCGCCTCGTCCAGCTGCACGAGACTGGGCAGTGAACGTCCCTCAGTGGCGATGTTGGAGCCGTCAACGACGACCCGGCTGGGTGACATCGCCGATCAGTCAACCATACGGTGCCTTCGATTCCGATGACCCTGAAACCCTGGATCGTCCGGGTCAGAGGCCGGCGAAAGCCCTGTTCGTGAGGTCGGCCTGCTCGAGCTCGTGAAGGTAGGCCGACCCGGCGGCAGGGCTGCCGGATGGCACCCGCGCCACGTGGCGAAGCTCGAAGTCCTGCCGGAGCAGCTTGTGGAGCCGGCCGTGGACGAACGACCAGGCGCCCATGTTCCCGGGCTCCTCCTGGAGCCACACCACCTCGCGGGCGTTCGGGTAGGCCCCCAGTACCTCGGCGATCTGGTCCTCGGGCCAGGGGTAGAGCTGCTCCACCCGCACCACCGCCGCTGGGGCCGAGCGCCTGTCGCGCTCCCTCATGGCGTCGAAGGCCACCTTCCCGGAAGCCAGGATGATCCGGCTCACGGCGCCAGGATCGGGCTCTGCCGGATCACCGAGCACCTCCCGGAAGCGGCCCTCGGTGAAGTCCGCGATCGGCGACCGGCTCCACACGGCGCGCAGGCCGGACTTGGTCGTGAAGACGGCGAGAGGCTTGCGGTCGGGCCGCTTCAGCTGCCGGCGCAGGACGTGGAAGAGCTGCGCCCCGTTGGTGACGTTCACCATCTGCATGTTGTTGTTGGCGCACAGGGTCAAGAAGCGCTCGATGCGGGCGGAAGAGTGCTCGGGTCCCTGTCCCTCGTATCCGTGCGGCAGGAGCAGCACCAGGCCGGAACGCTGACCCCACTTGTCCTCGGCGGAGGACAGGAACTGGTCGATGACGATCTGGGCGCCGTTGAAGAAGTCCCCGAACTGCGCCTCCCACAGCACGAGGGAGTCCGCCGCGGCTACCGAGTAGCCGTACTCGAAGCCCATGGCGGCGTATTCCGACAGCAGCGAGTCATAGACGAAGAACCGGCCCTGGTCGGGCCCGATCGAGTTGAGGGGGACGACCTCTTTTTCGTTCTCGGTGTCGACGAGCACGGCGTTGCGGTGGCCGAAGGTGCCGCGGGAGGTGTCCTGACCGGAGAGGCGTACGTCGTGGCCCTCGTGCAGCAGGGTGCCGTAGGCGAACGCCTCCCCGAGCGCCCAGTCGACCTGGCCCTGCTCGTAGAGCTGGGTGCGGGCCTCGAACACCTTGGCCAACTTCGGGTTGAGCGAGAACCCCTCCGGCGCCGACGTCACCACCCGGGCGATGCGGTCCAGCACGGCTCGGTCGTCGAACCGGGTCTCTACGGGCGGCAGGGCGCGGTCCTGGGGCGGCGGGGGGACGGAGGTGAACTTGGGCGGCGCCGTCGACCGCGTCTCCTCCAGCGCCACCGACAGGCGGTTGGAGAAGTCCTCCATCGCCGCCTCTGCCTCCTCGAGGGAGATGTCGCCCCGCTTGATGAGGGCCTCGGTGTAGATCTTGCGCACCGGCCGGCGGTTGTCGATCAGCTGGTACATGCGAGGCTGAGTGAGCCTGGGATCGTCACCTTCGTTGTGACCCATCCGCCGGTAGCACACCATGTCGATGACGACGTCTTTGTGGAAGCGCTGCCGGAAGGCGAAGGCCAGCCGGGCCACCCGCACGCAGGCTTCGGGATCGTCGCCGTTCACATGGAAGATCGGGGCCTGCACCATCTTGGCCACGTCGGTCGGGTAGACCGAGGAGCGGGCTTCGTCGGGGTTGGTCGTGAAGCCCAACTGGTTGTTGATGACCAGGTGCACCGTCCCGCCGGTGTGGTATCCCCTCAGCTGGGAGAGGTTGAGCGTCTCCGCCACCACCCCCTGGCCGGCGAAGGCGGCGTCGCCGTGGATGAGGAACGAGAGCACCGGGTACTCCGCCCCCCGGTCGAGGTGGTCCTGTTTCGCCCTGGTGATCCCCTCCACCACCGGGTCCACCGCTTCGAGGTGGCTGGGGTTGGCGGCCAGGGTTACCGGGATGTCGCGCCCGGACATCCCCACGAACTTGCCGGTGAAGCCCTTGTGGTACTTGACGTCGCCCGACCCCTGGACCGTGGACGGGTCGAGGTCGCCCTCGAAGTCGCGGAAGATCTCCTTGTACGACTTGCCGACGATGTTCGCCAGCATGTTGAGGCGCCCGCGGTGGGCCATGCCCATCACCGCCTCGGTCAGCCCGGCCTGGGCCGCCTCGTCGAGGATGGCGTCGCAGATGACGATGGCGGATTCGGCGCCCTCGATGCCGAAGCGCTTGGCGCCGATGTACTTGGTGTTGAGGAACCGCTCGAAGGCCTCGGCGGCGTTGAGCCGGGTCAGGATGTGAAGTTGCTCCGGGGTGGTGAGGGTGGCCGGAACACCCTCGACGTTCTCCTGGATCCACCGCTTCTGCTCGGGTTCCTGGATGTGCATGTACTCCACGCCGATCGAACGGCAGTAGGCGTCGCGGAGGACGCCGAGGACGTCTCCCAGGCGCTGGTGGTCGCGCCCTGCCAGGCCATCGGTGAAGAACTCCCGGTCGAGGTCCCAGATGGTGAGGCCGTACGTCGCCGGGTCGAGCTCGGCATGCATCCGGGGCGGCCTGGCCTGTAGGGGATCCAGATCGGCGATGAGGTGCCCGCGCACGCGATACATGTTGATGAGGGCCTGCACGCGCACCTGCTTCTCCAGCCGGGTGCGCTCGGCGTCGACGGGGTTGTGGTCCTGGCGCCAGACCACCGACTCATAGGG
>JAHWJU010000189.1 GCA_019348255.1 Actinomycetota bacterium
CCATCTCAGCTCGACTGTCCGGCACGGCTCACGTCATAGACCAGAGTGCCCCCGTCCGACGACACCAGCCGCACCCCCGGCCAGCCCGCCAGCCGTTCCGGCGCGTCGGCCCAACGGGTTCCCGGCAGCATCGACCTCTCGATGACGACCCGGTCCACGCCGTGAGCCTTCAACAGAGCGAAGGCGCTGTCGCTGGGCAGATCCTGGACGCCGCGCACGATCTGTTCGTACGGAGCCGGCACGAAGGCGGCGTACCCGTTGACCAGCGGCTGGAAGTTGGCCGTCGAGAGGTACATGTGGATGGCCTCCCGCGGGACGGACGGGAAGAGGATGGCACCTTGTGCGTCGAACTCCATCGTCGGGAGGGCGAGCACCGCATGCCGGCCGTCGGACAGGGCACGGTGCGCAGCGGTCGGCCTCGGCGCGGCCACGGTCGAGGTGCCGCCGGGGAAGCTCTCCAGCACCACCAGAGCGCCGACCGTCACCGCGGCGGCCTTGGCCATCGCCGGGCGCAGGGTCGCCACCGCCACCGCCACCAGACCCGCACCGCCCAGGATGGTGAGGCTGGCGAAACGGGCCGGCACCCTCGTGAGCCGGCCCGGCACCGCCTCCTCGAGCAACGCGAACGGCAGCGCCATGCCGTGGTCGGACGCCCCCCAGCGAGGGCCGAGGCTGAGGACGAACCCGGCGGCGGCCAGCAACGAGAAGAACACCGCGGCCCGGCCGAGCCCGCTGCGCCTACCACGCAGGACCAGGAGGGGGAGGCCCAGCACCAGTGCTGCCGAGGCGACGGCCCCCGCGAACAACTCCTGTTCCGGGGCTCCTGAGGCACCGAACCGCTCTGCCAGCCATCGATAGCCGGCGCCGGCCATGGCGCCACCGCGGGGCGGATCGAGGTACGAACCGGGGGTGGCGGAGTTGTCGATGAGCTCGGAGGCGGGGTGCTCGAAGCCGGGGTTGAGCTCCCTGGCGTGGTTGTAGGCCAGCAGTACCGGCAGCGTCAGGGTCATCCCGACTACGACGCCGGCGCCGGCGTGCACCAGCGGGCGCAGTGCCTGCCGCCGATGCACCCCGATCACCCAGAGCCCCCACACCCCCAGCGCGACGAGGGTGAGGATCCCGGCCGTCAGTGACGACCACAGCTGTGCGGCCAGCAGCAACCCGAGCAGCCCGGCTGTCGGCCAAGTGGGGCGGCGGGCCAGTCGCAGCGCCACCAGGAGCACCAGCGGAAGGATGTGCGTCGCCACAACGTGGACGTGGGTTATGGCTCCCACCCGGTACGGGGCAGCGGCGTAGATGATGCCGGCGATCACGGCTGCCGGCCGGTTCTCGGTCGCTTCCCTGGCGAGGGCGTAGACGGCCCAGCCGCTGGCAGCCAGGACCAAGACGGTGGCGAGGTTCATCACCAGCACCGGGTTGCGGCTCAGCCAGAACACCGGCGCCAGGGGCACCGAGAGCCCGAGCATGTTCTCCGCGAAGGCGAGGGAGAACCTCGACGGGAAGAAGGAGTTTCCGTGGAACAGGGCACGGGGCTGCGCGACCACGCCGTGGCCGCCCCAGCCGAAGATCCAGGCGTTGGCCATCGGGTCACCGAGGTCGTGGGCCACCTTCGTCGCCGGATCGGCCGCCAACGGCCAGGTCACGTAGAGCGCCAACAGGACGAACCCGGCGAGCACGCCCACCTCAGCCCGCAGCCCACCCCGGCCGGGAGGAGTCTGGGGTCTTTGGTCGGGTGCCGGGTCGTGGTTGTTCGCGATCACGTTGGTTGAAGTCCCACGACATCCTCGCTCGCGGCAGGAAGCCTCGGCCGGGAGAGGCTGGGCCGTATAATGCACCGCCCGTGCCCGACCCCATCAGCGGGACCCTCACCGAAGGCCGGCCCGAGATCGAGGTGCCTCAATCCGGCGCCAGCGGCCGCGGCAAAGGTGGGCGGCCGGGGTTGGGGCGGTTGTGGGCGGTGATGGTGGCGCCGCTGGGCTACTTCTTGGCCTCCCGCCTGGTCGTGCTGCTGGCCCTGGGGGTGGTGCTGCTGGTCAAGCCCGGGCTCACCTTGCGCGACGCCCTGCTGGCGTGGGATACCGGGTGGTACCTGGAGCTGGCCCGCTCGGGGTACCCGACCGATGTGCCACTGGTGGACGGCGTGGCCGCCCAGAGCACGCTCGCGTTCTTCCCGCTCCATCCCTTGACGGTGCGGCTGGTCTCGGAGGTGACCGGCCTGTCGCTGTTCCGGGCCGGGCTGGCGGTGACCCTGGTGGCCGGCGCCGTGGCGGCCGTGGTCATCTGGATGCTGATCCGGGAGGTGGCCGACCGTCGGCTGGCCGACCGGACGGTTGCCTTCCTGTGCTTCTTTCCTTCATCGTTCGTCCTGCTCATCCCCTACTCCGAAGCCCTGATGCTGAGCTTGAGCGGCGGGTGCCTTCTCGCCCTGGTCCGTCGCCGCTGGCTGTGGGCGGGCGCTCTGGCCGCACTGGCCACCGCCACCAGGCCGAACGCGGTCGCCCTGTGCCTCGCCTGTGCATGGGCGGCCGTGGTCGCCATCCGGGAGCGGCGTGAGTGGCGGGCCCTCGTTGCACCAGTGCTGTCGCCGGCCGGCCTGGTGGCCTTCACCGCCTACCTGAAGGTGCACACGGGCGACGCCTTCGCATCGTTGAAGACGCAGCGTTACGGCTGGGGGCAGCGCTTCGACTGGGGCGTCACCACCATCGCCAAGGCATCGGACCTTCTCCAGCAGCCGATCGACGTCAACATCATCGTCGCCACGTTCGCGCTCGTGTTCATCGTCGTGTCGGGATGGCTTCTCTGGAGGTGGCGCCCACCCGCGGTCCTCTCCATCTACGCGCTGGGGGTGGCGGTGCCACCGTTGCTGTCGGCCATGATCTCGTCGCGGCCCCGGTTCGCCATGACGGCTTTCCCGCTTCTCGCCGCGGTCGCCGCTCGGTCCCGGCCGGCGGTGTTCACCGCCGTGATCGGCTGCTCCGGGGTCCTGCTGGGCGCGCTCGCCATCCTCACCCTGGCCACGGAGGCGGCCACGCCGTAGCCCACGGCGGAAAAGGGGCGCCAGGTAGCATCGGCGTCCCGTGGATCCGGCTCCGCAGGTGGACGTGCAGGCGCTCGTGGACGAGGTGCGGGCTCGGGTGGAGGAGCGGCGCCGGCAGGGGCAGTACCCGCCCGACCTGGAAGAGGACCTCGACGCCCACTTCCGACGGATCGTGGCCCGACGGCCCCGCACCTATGACCTCGACCGGCTGCGCAGGTTGGTCGAGGGGTTGGAGGAGCGGATCGCCTTCGACCCGGACCAGATCGCCGTCGGCTCCAAGGTCCCCGGCGGCACCGTCCTGCACCGCCTCGTGGCCAAGGTGGTGCGAAGGCAGGTGCAAGGCGTCCTCGAGCAGGTCTCGGCCTACGCCCGTGCCCTCCAGGAGGTGCTCCAGGAGGTTCTGCAGGTGCTGGAGGCACCCGACTCGCACCAGCACCCGCAGCTGGCCGGCAGGGTGGACACGATCATCGAGCGGCTGGGACAGTACGAGCGTGGCCCGGCAGGCGCGGACCTGTTGCACCTCGACGTGCTCCACCGGCTGCACCAGCTCGAGCAGTCCGAGGCCCGGCGGACGTTGCGCCCCTGGTTCGGGAGCGAGCGCCTGGCCCGGGCCCTCGACGGCGGGCGCGAGGCGCGCCGGGCACGCCAGCGCGACCTGGCGGCCGAGTTCGTCGGCTTCGGACCGGTCCTCGATCTCGGGTGCAGGACCGGCGAGTTCCTGCGCCTGCTCGAGGAACAGGGGACCGAGGCGGCCGGGGTGGAGGCTGACCCGGAGCTGGCGGCGGCGGCCCAGCGGCTCGGGCTGGTCGTGGAGTGGGCCAGCCCCATCGCCGCGCTTGCTGCCGCCGGGGACGCGTCGCTGGGCGGCGTGGCCCTCCTGCAGGTCCTCGAGCACCTCGGTCCGCACGAGGTGGCGGAGCTGGTGGCGCTGGCGGCCCGGAAGGTGCGGCCCGGGGGCAAGGTCGTGGTGGAGACCGTGAACCCGCAGTCGCTCTACGTCTTCGCCCACGCGCTGTACCGGGACCCGACGCACACGGCACCGGTGCATCCGGCCTATCTGGAGTTCCTGTTCAAGGAGGCCGGTTACCCCTCGGTCGACATCCGGTGGCGCTCACCCGTCCCCGAAGGCGACGTGTTGGTGGAGAAGCCGGAGGGGGCCGACGACGCGGAGGCCTGGAACGAACAGGTCCGCCGGCTCAACCGGATCCTGTTCGGGGCCCAGGACTACGCGCTGGTCGCCATCCGCTGATGCGCTTCGACCAGCTGGTCGTG
>JAHWJU010000190.1 GCA_019348255.1 Actinomycetota bacterium
CGGTGGGGCCGGCGACCGTCTACGACGCCGTCGCCGCCGAGGCCCCCATCGCCCGGGCCGAGCTGGTGGGGCTGGCCCCCCGGTCGGTGCTGGACTCGATCGACCCCCAGCGCTGGCCCGAGCTCGACCTGGACCCTGAGCGCACCATCGAAGCCCGCTGGTCCCGGCGTAGGAGCTCACTTCGCCCGTAGTGCCAGGGGGCCGTCGCCCGACCAGCCGACCGCCGGGAAGGACCGCAACCAAATGCCGGCTCGACGGCGGGCGAGGCGAACGCGAACACGTGCTCGGCGCGCTGGTCCGCTTTTCGGCACGGACCCAGCACCGGTCGGCCTGACCCGGCCAGCGGCACATCCGGACCCGCTTTGGCGCTCAGCTGCTGGCAGACTGGCCGCATCACGAGCGGACGCGGGAGCGCAAGTTGGATCCCCTGCAGCAGGCCGTCGTCTTCTGCCTCGGCGACGATTCGGAAATGACACTGCTCCTATTGCAGTTGATCAATGACCCGTCGGCAGATCTTGCGATGGAATCGCCGACAAGTGAAGCCGCACTCATCGAGTCCCTCGCTGAGCTGGAATCTGAAGGCTTCGTCAGTCATCGCGTCGAGTTTCTCGACGCTCCGAAGCCGGGCGGCGCCGTGCCCGAGTACGACGAGGGTCGTCCGAAGGTTGTTTGGTGGCAACTCACCAGGGCAGGGGAGCTAGCTAGACGCCGAGGCGTAGTGTGAAGGCACGGCGAGCGCGAACAGGTGCTCGGCGCGCTGGTCCCGCTGTCATCACCGAGTTCGACGTTTGGAATTCCCATTCCGGGGTCGCATGCGTCATGAATAAAGGGACATGTCGCCTGAGTCGACGTGTACCGGAACGTGCCGCTGAGGCCGGTAATTCGTGGTGAGCCGAGTCCGGCTGGTAACCCCTGATATCGCCCTGTGGCGGGCAGTGCGTGATCAATTGTGATCATGACGCCGCCAGCCGACCTCTGCCGCGGCGCGACGAGGTTACCGGGAGTGGAGTCCGCATTTGAGGTTCATGTCGCTCGGTGCCTCCAGATCTTCCAGGTAAGGAAAACAATGAGAGCAAGCAGTCCGGCGAGCGAGCCCCACTGCAGCGGGAGATACCACCACGACGTCGGAGGCCTGCCCCCCGTCCCCATGCCAGGAAACTCTGCGTCCGTCCACGCATAGGTGATGCTGAACATCACCGCCGCCCACAACAGAAGCACAGCCGGCCCGAACACGAGGAAAAACGCCAGGGCCAGCAGTGCGCGCAGCCAGGGTGGACGCGGTCTCTTCACCGGCGATGGGCCCTCAGTGGCGGGTCGACAGGGGTCCGCTCGCGGTGCTTGCACCCTGGCCAACTGCAGGGCCGACACTGGCCTTCTTCCAGCTCCTCCATGGTCCGTCGGATGCGGCGTTCCCGGGTCACTGCCTGCTTGGCATCCTCGACCCAGCAGATGAACTCGTTGCGGGCGAGAGGCGTGATGTCGGTCCAGGCATCGAGCGCCGTCGCGTTGGCGACCAGCGCCTTGCGCAGGTCTCCTGGAAGTTTCTGCACGACCCCACCGGGCAGTCGCCACCCACTCACAGCGCGACAGTCCTCCCGCTCAGATTGCCGACTCGCGGCGCCCAACGGCACGCCGGTCGGGTAATCGCGAGCGGCCGAGCGGTGCCGGAGCCTTGCCGCGGCGGCGCTCTCGGACGCCGCGTGATCGGCACTACGCTGTGCGCTGCTCAACGCAGGTTTGCAGGTCCGGGAACGTACCGCCGAAGCTCCCCGACCAGCGCGCGAGTGTCGCGTACGGATGGCAAAGCCACGATCTCGCCGTCCGTCGTCTTGAACTCGATGACGCCGTGACTGTCGGAGCCACCCAGGCGTGACTCCGGATGGTCGAATGCCGCCACGGTTGTCCATGGCACTACTCGCTGCGACGCTCCGCTGACCATGGAATACGGAGACCTGACGATGATCCCTGCGGTTTGCAGTCCAACCCCCGGGCGCCGCAAGCGGACGAACATCACTACACCGAAGCCAAGCATCGCAAGGTCGAGCGCCAGGAGCGGTTCGACGAGATGGTCGGGAATGCGGATCCCCGCTGACAAGCCGATGAGCAACCAGAGCCAGTGCCAAACGCTACGGGCCGGAAACCATCGCTCGTTCACATCGTGCCATGCAGCGTGCCGCACGCGCACAGAATGCCGGCTCCCCCGACCCGGTGTGACGCCGATCAGGAAATCGGCAGTGGCTCGGCCGGTGGCCGACGCAGTTCCTAGCTGGTCGCCCACGACGCTCCCGAGCGACACTTCGATGCGGCAGAGCAAAGCTCTGCCAGGCGGGTCAGGACGTCGGGTCCCCTCAGGCCTACCCGCCCGTACCCGAAGAACGCTCACCCGACGGCATCTTCCGCAGGACACCACGGACTTGACGTCGCTGGTGGACGGTGAGAACTGGTGCTGGGTCACTTGGGACTGGTGGAGCGAACTCCTCTCCCTGGCCTTCGGGTACCGCGAGAACTCCGCCGCGCTTCCATTGACGGCAAAGGCATAAGCTCCTGGTGTGGCCCTCCAGCGGTCAGAGGTGGGGCCGTCATGATTTTGACGAGAGTCGCCGGTCCCGCGGCCTGCTTCATCGTTTTCGGTGGGGTCGCCTGGGCGATGGCAGCGTCCGCAAGGAGCGACTGGCGCGAGGGTCGGAGAACTCGGGATTGGATGACGTTGTTCTTCGCCCTCCTGCAGTGGTGGCCAGCGCTCATGGCAGCAATGGTGGCGACCGTGGGCAGCGTCGCCATCCTTCTGGGGTAGCTGCATCTCCACGACTGACACCGTCGTTCAGCGCCGACGTACGCGGTGGCGCTCGTAGTGATCATGGCGGTCGCTTGGGCCAGCATCGAGGTCGGGTGGTTGTCCGACGAAGTCGCGTACCTCGTTCCTCGCCTGCAGAGAGACGAAGTGATCTCGGCCCCCAAGCAGACCTCTAAGGAGTGGAAGCCGTAGCTAGTGGGCACGCGAGATAACGAAGAGGCTGCTGTCGAATCTGTCGCAGGTTGCGATCCGCGTCGCCGAGCTCCGCAACGAGTACGGTCCCGATCACGGTCGCACCGGCCCATCCGTTCGCTTGGAGGCTTCCACACGCGACGCCACCCGCCCTGCTGCCGGCTCCCGCGGCCCGGTGTCACCCCGATTCGGAATCGGCAGGCACCGGGCCTGTAGCGACGCAGTTCTCTACGAGCGTCGGTCCACGGAGCGCTCCGTGGCCGCCGTTTCGGCCCTTTGTGCCTGTGCAAGGCGACGCCGGTCCACTCGCGGCCCGACGAGAAGGATGAGGGTCCACACCACCAGGGAGAAGCCTCCAGCGAAGGCGAAGTAGGCATCCCCCAACACCAGCGCGACGACAAGGACGAGGCCACTGGCGCCAAGAAGGCTCGCCACGAGCACAGTCATCCAGCGCTGTGGTGTCGCGGATTTCTGGACCCAGCGAGCGTGGCGGATGGTCGGCTCTGCGAGCGCCGGATCGTCGACGCCGCGCCCGAGTCTTACGGCCCTCATGACGGCGCGCTGCTGGCGGTAGTTGAGGCCGGAGAGGTGTGGGACCCGGGTTCCCGCCGCGTAGAAGCCGGCAGCCATGAAAGTGGCGAAGACGAGGCCGGTCACGACGCCAGTCAGCAGCGACTCTCCGCCGAGAACCTGAAGTCCTCCATACACGGTGCCGGAGAAAAATCCGAAACCGGTCGCCGTGGACAGTCGTCGCAATTCAGTTCGCATGGCTCTCATCATCTTCGCGCCTATAACGATTCGTCGGGACGCCCGCCATCCGTAGACCCGTCCTCGCCGGTGCGGGAGGTGTATCACCGAAGCAGTCGGAGGACGACGGACATCGCTCCGAGCGCCGCAGCGATGGCGACCAGGTAGAAGAAGTAGAGGACCACATGCTGGCTTACGAAGGGCCCACGTCCGACGAGACGATTTCGATTGCGCCAGACCACTACTGCGAGGATCCCCATCAGAATCGATACGCCAGTCGAGACCATCACCTTTCTCTTTTCTACTACCGAGGAGCCCGTAGTGCGCCCCGAACGCCCACCCTCGCTGAGTTCCGAAAGCCGGCTCGCGCGGCCCGGAGTCACGCCGATCAGTAAATCGGGAGCGGCTCGGCCGGTGGCGGACGCAGTTGGCGGATGGTGGTCCACGACGGTCCCGACCGGCATCTCTGACAGAGCGGTTCTTGTCAAGGGCGTGTCCCCGCA
>JAHWJU010000052.1 GCA_019348255.1 Actinomycetota bacterium
GGCCTGATAATGCTGTTGCTGGTGGGGGGGTTGTTCCTGGTGAGGTTGAACCGGTAGAGTTGCGGTGGGCGGAGAGGGGAGACCTCTCATGACAAGCGCGCGCCTGCTGGCCATCGTCTTGGCCTTCGGCATCACCGGGTCGGCCTCCGCCAGCACCTACACGGTGAAGCGGGGGGACACGCTCAGTGCTGTGGCGGCCCGGTTCAAGATCCCGCTCAAGGCCTTGGTGGCCGCGAACAAGATCGCCGACCCGGATCGGGTGAGGGAGGGCCAGAAGCTCGACGTGCCCGACCGCAAGGCGGCGATGGTGGCGGTGGCCAAGCCCATCGTCGCCGTGGAGCCTGCCGGTGGGGCCGGGCCCCCCTCCCACGAGGTGAAGCCGGGCGAGACGCTCTCAGGCATCGCCCGCCGGTACGGCACGACCGTCGCCGAGCTGCAGGCGATCAACGGGTTGTCCAACGCGGACGCGGTGCGGGACGGGAAGAAGCTCAAGCTGCCGGCCTCGGCGGCCGCCCCGCCGGTCGTGACTCCGTTGTGCCCGGTCAAGGGCGCGGGCAAGTTCGACTTCTCCAACAGCTTCGGCGCTCCCCGCCACGGCGGCCGACGGCACGCCGGCAACGACATCTTCGCCAAGCGGGGAACACCGGTGGTGGCCAGCGTCGCCGGGACGCTGCGCGTCGTGCGCGGGTCGCTCACCGGGCTCGGTTACGAGATCGACGGCGACGACGGGGTCCGGTACTACGGCGCCCACATGGATTCGTTGCGGGCCCGGGAGGGTCGGGTGAACCAGGGTGACGTCGTCGGCACCGTGGGCACCACCGGCAACGCCATGGGCACCCCTCCCCACCTGCACTTCGAGGTCAAGCCCGGGGGCGGCGCCTCCATCGACCCCTACTCCCTGTTGCGGAGCTGGTGCCGCTGATCACGTCGCCGCGGCCCTGTCAACCCTCGACTACTGGTTCAGGGGCGAATTTGGTAGTGCCTGACCAGCAGGAACATGTGTTCATGCAGGTCACAGGGTCTTTTTGGGGCGCCGGCGGGGCTTGACGAAGCTCCTTGACTCGGGCATAACTAGCTGCGCCTTGACGCCCCGATCGCCAGGTCGTGGGCCTCCCGCTCGGTCGGTGCGAACGTGCGGGAGGGGGTGCTCGAAGGCAGGGGGGGTCTTGGAGTCCAAGTAGAGAACGTCCCAATAACCCGCCTCCGGCGCCGGGCCGCGATGCCCGGTGGACGGAGGGTCGGGCTACCGGATGGCCCCAACGGACTCCAAGGCTTCCTCCACCTCCTGGCCTCCTGCACCCGAGCCGATGGGGCTAGAGTCCGCCCCGCCACAAACCGCCCCGAGGACTCTCCATGGCTGACGAATCTGATGACGATCTGGTGGAAGACGAGGTCGTCGAGCCCGAGGAACTCGGCGAGGAGGACCTCGAAGACCTCGGCGAGGAGGACGACCTCCTCGACCCCGACGACGACACGGTCGCCGACGACGACAGCGATGACGAGACCGAGGTCGTTCCCGTGGCGACGCCGGTGGCCGATGACGACGATGACGACGATGACGACGACCTCGAGCCGGACGATGTCGAAGCCAGCCTGGACCAGATCCTCAAGGAGCGGCTGGTTGTCGCCGACGACGAGGAGGAGGACGAGGACGAGGTACCGGAGGCAGACGAGCGCTCCGAGGCAGCTACCAAGGTCCTGCCCAAGCAACCGGACGAGTTCGTCTGCCAGTCCTGCTTCCTCGTGAAGCACCCGAGCCAGCTCGCCGATCCGGCCGCCATGCTGTGCCGGGATTGCGTCTAGGTGGCTGGGGCGGTGTTCGGCGCCGGACAGCCACTCCTGCACGGCGGCGCGAGGATGCTCCGTGGCTGACGCC
Organism: Actinomycetota bacterium; assembly: GCA_019348255.1. Lineage (GTDB taxonomy): Bacteria > Actinomycetota > Acidimicrobiia > Acidimicrobiales > CADCTF01 > JAHWJQ01. The sequence goes on from JAHWJU010000052.1 coordinate 1,877, forward strand.
GGGAGGAGCCCGCTGGAACAGGCACTCGACCTGGTGCTCTACGCGCCGGTCGGGATCGTCCTGAGCGCGCAGGAGAATCTGCCGGACCTGGTGGCCAAGGGTCGCGAGCGGGTGGCCGCCCAGGTGGCGCTGGCCCGGATGATCGGGCAATTCGCGGTGCGTGAGGGCGAAAAAGAGGCCCGGCGTAGGTTCGACGGCGTCACTGCCACGCTGGCGGGCTTAGGGCTCCTACCGCCGCCGGAGCCGGCGCCGGCGAACCCGCCGCAGCCGTCAGCGGCGGTTGCGCCCGAACCGCAAAGCGCAGCACCGGCGGCCGGTAGCTCCAACGGCAAGAGCGACGCCGTGGCCGAGCCGAGACCTACGGCGGAGCTGGCCATCCCCGGTTACGACACGCTGTCGGCCTCTCAGGTGGTGCAACGGCTCGCCGGCCTTTCACGCGAGGAGTTGGACGCGGTGCGGGCCTACGAGGCATCCACCCGGGCCCGGCGAACCATCCTTTCCAAGATCTCGCAGCTCCAGTCCGGGCCCCCCACCTAGTCGTGGAGGCCGCCCGTCCGGCCACCGAGGAGGACGTGGCCGTGCTGGCCACGCTGGCGCGGCGGGCCCTCGAGGAGCTGGTCCCGACGCGGGGAGGGGCGCTTTTCGTAGTGCGGGAGGGCCGAGCGGAGCCCATGGAGGAGACGCTCGCGACCGACCTGGGCGACGACGACGCCACGGTGGTGGTGGGCACCATCGACGGGACTCCCGTCGGCTACGGCGTGGGCCGGCTGGACCCGCTGCGCGACGGACGCCGGCTCGGGGTCATCACCGACCTTTACGTCGAGGCCGGCGCCCGCTCAGTGGGAGTCGGCGAGGTGATGGTCCAGCACTTGCTGGAGTGGTTCAGCGGACGGGGGTGCATCGGCGCCGACGCCACCGCGCTTCCTGGAAACCGCGCCACCAAGAACTTCTTCGAGGAGTCGGGGTTCACCGCCCGGCTGCTGGTGATGCACCGCTCCCTGGCCGGCGAACGATGAGGGCTCGACGGGTGACGGGCCGGCCATGACCTCCAGGCCGGAGGTGTGCGTCGGCGCCATCGTGGTCGACGAAGGCGAGTTGCTGGTGATCCGCCGCGGCTTCGGCCCCGGGGGCGGGAAGTGGTCCATCCCCGGCGGCAGGGTGGAAGGGGGCGAGACGCTGGCCGAGGCGGTGGTGCGGGAACTGGCGGAGGAGACGGGCCTCGAAGGGGTGTGCGAGTCGCTGGTGGGCTGGGCGGAGCGAATCGGCCTCGGGTACCACCACGTCATCTTGGACTTCCGCATCACCCTGCTCGATCGGGGAGTCCCCACGGCCGGCGGCGACGCCGTCGAAGCGGCATGGGTCCCGCTGGGACAGGTGGCCGAGTTGAACCTGGTCGAGGGGCTGGCCGAGTTCCTGCACGACCACGGCATTCTCGAGGTCATCACCTAGTCCGCCAATAAGGACGCGGGCAGCGGTAATCTGGAACCGGTGAGTGAGGATCCTGGTCACTTGCAGTGCCCGTTCTGCAACTCCTACGACGTCAACCGGCTGTTCCTGGGTGGTCTCAACGTCGACACGTGCGACTGCTCGTCCTGCGGCGCCCGCTGGGATCAGGACAGCCACAGCGGCGAGTACCGCACCCGCGGCCGCTGCTCCTCGGTGTTGTTTCCCCGCTCCCAGCGCTGACGCTTCAGCTGACGGGGCCCGCCTGATCGGCTGGCGAGGGATCAGCGGGCTGGGTGGCGACCGGGCGGGGTGGCGGCGGGATGGGCCGGGGAGGGCCGCCCGCGGGCCGCGACGGCCGGGGCCGGGCCGGTCCCGGCGGGGGAGGCATGGAGATCCCGAGCAGCGTGGTGAGGGCGGGGATCCGCCCGGCGTGCTGTCGGGCGACGTGGAGGAGCGGCTCGCCGGGATCGTTCGGCAGCGCCGCCGGCTTCACCGTCGTGCGGACCGGAGAGGCGGCCACCGCTTCCAGCAGGGCCAGCCAGCGCTCCGGCGGTGTGTCGGCCCCCATGGCCTCGGAGGCGGCCCCCGCGAGCCGGAGTGCCAACTCGGCCGGAAGCCGCATGGACGGGTCAGGGGTGCGGGAGGCGATGCGCAGGGCGCGGACCAGCCGCCCGTCGTCGAGGGTGGTGGTGATCTCGGTGGTCCACTGGTCCTGTTGCTCCTTGAGCCGCCGCTCCAGAGCCTCACGCAACGACACCGCCAGGCGTCGCGTCTCGTCGTCGCGCGCCGCGGCGTCGGCTCCGCTCACCACCGAGCGGAGGTCGCGCAGGCCGATCTCGTCGACGTCGGCCATCGCCGCCTCGGCCCGGTCGTGCCACTCGGCCGTCTTCAGGCGGGGCAACAGCTCCTCGGCCAAGGCCACCAAGGCTTCGCCCTTCACCTCGGGGCGGCCCTCGGTCCGGGCCTGTGCGTTCTGCTCTTCGATCGCCCGTCGCAGCGCAGGGATGCCGCCCCTCAGGACCTGCTCGGCCACCGGCCGCTGTTCGGGCGACAGCGACTCGACCACGGCGCTGCGGTGCCTGTTGGACGGGCTCAGCCGCTTCGGTCGCGGCTTCGGCGTCGGCTCGGGACGCTCCGCCGGCCTGCTGGCGCGGGGCCCGGTGGCGCCTCGGTCGACCCGGGGCGGCCGGGGCCGGCGGTCAGCCGATGTCCCTCCGGCGCCGGTCGTGGAGTCCCGCGGCGGGCGCGGCCGCCCCCGGTCGCCCTGGGGCCGGTTGCCGCGTTCACCTTCGCCGCGAGGGCCTCGTTCGCCCTGAGGGCGCGGACCACGTTCACCCGCCGGCCGCGGTCGGCGGTCCTGGGGGGGCCGATCGCCGTCCGGACGGTCGCGGTCGCGCCTGGGTGCCTCTCGCTTCGGTACGAGCGAGGTGGTCACCGGCTCGAAGGCACGGGCCGGGCCTGTGACCTCGATCAGGTTGGCCGGTTGCGCCTTCGACTTCGGCGCCGTGACCGACAGGATGGTGATGCCGTCGATGTCGAAATCGGCTTCGGCCTTGGCGACGTCGCCCACCTTGGCCCCCGCGTAGAGAAGGTCTGCGGGAAGGACGCCCTTGGGCTCCCGCGCCCCTGCGGCCCGCCACGTCCACGTTCCGTCGGAGCGGGCGCTGGTGAGCTCGACGTCGATCCTGCGGGGCACGGATCAAACCTACAACGCCGCACCGCCGGCGCCACACGTCGGCGGCGCCGGCCTCAGCGCCGCGCTCCCGAGCGCGGCCCTCCGCTCAGGGGATGCAGCTGCATGGCGGCCGCCAGCTCCTCGTCGGCCACCTCGGTGTAGATCTGGGTGGTGGCCAGGCTGGAGTGGCCGAGGGCGACCTGGAGCTGGCGCAGGCTGAAGGCGCCTTCGCGCAAGCCGAGGGTGGCGAAGGTGTGGCGCAGCGCGTGGACCCTTATCTGGGCTTGGCGGGCACCGAGGTGGCGCAACAGTCGATCGACCACGTAGGCCACCGATTCGCGGCTCGACTCGACCGTGAGGGCGACGACCTCGCCCTCACGGTCGCGCACGGCACGCGGCCGGGAGGAGACGATGACGGTACGGGCGTCCAGGCCGAGCTTGGCCAACCGGGCGGCGCGTGTGGGCAGGTAGGCGGCCAGCGCCTCCTGGACCACCGGGGGAACACCCAGGCGCCGCTCCTTGTCGCCCTTGCCCCTCACCACGATGGCGTCGGGCCTGGTTCCCACCAACTGGTCGAGGCGCAACGTCGAGATCTCCTCGAGGCGCAGCCCGCACGCGAGGGCCAATGCGATGATGAGCTGGTCGCGCTCGGGCCAGCGGGCGCCGGCCCCCGACTGGTCGAGCGCCTGGCCGGCCACGGCCTCGGTGAGTGCACGGGGAAGCCGCTTGCGCCGCTTGGGCGCCTCCAGCTTGGCCGCGGGGTCAGCGGGGATGCGCCCGGTGCTGTAGCACCAGGCGAAGAAGGTTCGGATGGCGGCCGTTCGCCGGGCCACCGTGGCCGGGGCCCGCTCGGCCGGCCCCCGCTGGGGGTTCACCCGGTACCGGGGGTCCGGGCGGGTGCGGAACTCGGCGATGGCCTCGTCTAGATCGTCGAAGCTCACCGTCGACAGCTCCAGGCGGTCGAAGGCCTCGAGAAGGACCCGCTCCCGCTCATCGGGCGCCAGCCGGGCGAGCTGCGGGCGGGGCGGGATGATCCCGTGCACGGCGGCCACGGTCGCCATGGTGTCGTCGAGGTCGGCCCGGTACGCGGCAAGGGTGCGACTGGAGCGGCCGGCGTTGGCTAGCCGCTGCAACCAGCGCTCCAGCGTCGGCGCATAAGCGGACGTGGCCATTGCTCCAGCCTGGTCCACGCCGGCGCGCTCCGGGTGGACCGCCGGTTCCCGCTCTCCCTACAAAACGTTGATTATGTCGGGAGAGCGGGAAAGGCTCATGCGTTGACGACGACGCTCTTGGAGACCTTGTCCCCCAGTGTCTGCTTCTGTGCGTCGAAGAACGGCAGCAGCCACCCGAGCCCGCAGATGAGACCGTTGACGAAGTTGCGGACGAAGGCCATGCCGAAGCCGACCGGCTGGCTGCCGTTCTCGAGGCCGACCAGCTTCACGTTCTGCATCTTCTTGCCGATGGTCTGGCCGGTGTTGCCTTCCTGCATGGGGATGTACACGTAGGCGTAGCCCATGACGGCGACGAAGGTGATCAGGGAGACGAAGAAGCCGAGCACGTCGCTGACGATGCCCACGATGGCGGCCAGGATGAAGCCGGCCACGTAGATCCCGAATGGGATGGCGATCCAATCGATGAGGAAGGCAACGACTCGGGGGCCCACCTCGGCCAGCGGCGGGCCGCCATAGCTGGCGTCACCAACGCCGCCGGAGGCACCGAAGCCGCCGGGGGGAGGGGGGGGAGGGGGAGGCGGCGGCATATCGCTCACAGCCGGTGTCCTTTCGTTCCGCCAATGGGTCGCCGTCACGGTAGCAACCAAGGTGTCGGCGCGGGGCGATCACCGCCGGGGCCGGTACGATTGGAGAGTGCCGGACCTGAAGATCCCGTTGCCACCTTCGTTCTCCTCCGTCGAAGAAGAACGGCAGTACCGCAAACAGCGACTGGCCGCCGGCTTCCGTCTCTTCTCCGAGATGGGGTTCGACGAAGGGGTGGCCGGCCACATCACCGCCCGCGACCCCGAGCTTGCCGATCACTTCTGGGTCAACCCCTTCGCCATGCACTTCGGCCACATCCGGGCCTCGGACCTCATACTGGTGAACCACTCCGGCGAGGTCGTACAAGGCGATCGAGCTGTCAATACCGCGGCTTTCGCGATCCACTCTCAGGTTCATGCTGCCCGCCCCGACGCTGTAGCCGCGGCCCACTCCCACTCCACCCACGGTCGGGCCTTCTCCACGCTCGGACGCTTGCTCGACCCGATCACCCAGGACGCCTGCGTCTTCTACGACGACCACGGTCTCTTCGACGACTACACCGGCGTGGTGCTCGACGTGGAGGAGGGAAAGCGGATCGCCCACGCGCTGGGCGAGAACAAGGCGGTGATCCTGCGCAACCACGGGTTGTTGACGGTGGGGCAGTCGGTGGACGAGGCGGTGTGGTGGTTCATCACCATGGAGCGCTCCTGTCAGGTTCAGCTCCTGGCCGAGGCGGCCGGCAAGCCGGTGCACATCGACGACGACATGGCGCGACTCACCAGCAGCCAGGTGGGCTCGCACCTCGCCGGCTGGTTCAGCTTCCAGCCGCTGTACGAGCGCATCGTCCGGGACCAGCCCGACCTCCTCGACTGAACGAGCCCCGGAGGCATCTGGATCTGCCCCCAAGGGCAACAAGGCGCACCGTAGGATCAAGGGGTGCCTCCGGGTCCGGCCATACGCGTGGGCGACATGACCGTGTGCCCCCTCGTCACCGGGGTGGTCCCCCACGTCGGGGGGCCCGTCATCGGCCCCGGCGTGCCCACGGTCCTCATCGGCGGGATGCCGGCGGCCGGTCTGGGCGACATGGTCACCTGCGTCGGGCCCCCGAACACCATCGCCATGGGCAGCGCCACCGTGTTCATCGGAGGCAAGCCGGCCGCTCGGTTCGGCGACATGTGTGCCCACGGCAATCCCCTGGTCCCCGGCCCCGGCTGCCCCACCGTCATCATCGGCGGCTGAGCGTCCCCGCCCTCAACCGGGGGCAGACCCCCCGAGAGCGATGGCGTCGCGGGACGAGCCGCTGGTCGGATCCAGCGGCCGAGGGGGCGGGAGCGGGCCGAGCCGCCGCGCCAGTCGCAGGGCGATCACGCCGACGACAGCCACCATGGCACCGCCGGCCACCCCCGCCACCTGCACGCCCACAAGGGCCGCGCCGGCAGCGGCGACGGGGGCCATGGCCATGGCCGCCAAAGGTTCGAGCGACTGGTTGAGCGACAGAATGCGCCCGTGGGCGGCGGTCGGCGTGTACCGCTGGAGCAACGTCTTGGCCGGGACGTAGAAGAAGGCGACGTCGATGCCCCAGAGGAACACGCCGACGAAGGCGACCGGGAGCCACTTGGTGCCCAGGTACAGAGCGGCGGTGGCGCCGGAGACGACGGTGGCAACAGCGACGTAACGGGGGCGGGCCATGCGCTCGCCCAGGGCGGCGAGGGCGAGGCCGGCGCCCACCAGGCCGATTCCGAAGACGGTCTGCAGGAGAGCGAACACGGTGTCGGACTCCCCCAGCACGTCCCGTACGTACAACGGCTCGAGCACCCCGAACAGCGCCCAGAGCAGGTACGTCACCAAAGCCACACCCAGCGTCCACCGCACCCCGTCGACCCGCCGGGCCAGGTCCAGCCCCTCACGCAGCGCCCGCCAGGTGGACTGGGCGGCGGCGTCACTGACGGGACCCACCGTCAGCGGCAGGGCCACAGCCAGGCCGAAGAGGAAGGTGACGGCGTCGGCCCCGAAGGCGCCGGCCAGGCCCCATCGGGCGTTGACGACGGCGGCCACCACCGGCCCCACCACGATGGCCACGTCCTGGGCCCCGCCCAGCAGAGCGTTGGCGGTCACGAGATCCTCCCCTGCCACCAGCCGGGGGGGCAGGGCATCGAGCGACGCCGTGGCCAGGGCCTCGATGAGCCCCAGCGGCAAGGCCAACACGATGATGGCCTCGTAGCTCCCGGCTTGGGTGAGTGCGATGGCGTCGAGGAAGCCGAGCGCATTGGCCAGGATCAGGGTGCGACGAGGCCCCAAGCGGTCGATCGGCACGCCCAGGAGCGGACCCAGGAGCGCCCCCGGCACCGACATGACCACGAACAACAGGGCGAGGTCGCCGGCGCCGGCGTCGAACCGGAACGCGGCAAAGCCCCATATGGCGATGAGCGCCACCCAGTTGCCGATGGCATTGACGGCCTGGCCGGCGAGCAACGCCGCGAAACCCGGCACCTTCAGCACTCGCACAGCCGGAAGGTACCGGGCTCCCCCGCCACCGGTTGATCGATTTCAACGCTGCGCCGGCCGGGGCTCCTACCCGAAGCGCGCCGCCGGACTGGCCTCGGTGGCCGCTGCCTCGTCACCGACGGCAAGAGGCCGCGCATCGAAGGTCGGGATGAGTCGGCGGGCGGCCCGGGCCTCGTCCACCCGTCGGACCGGCGCCGTCCTGGGGGCGGCCCTCCCCTCCTCCGCGTTCCCCGCCTCGACCGCCTCGCCGGCGATGCGCTCGAGCGCCTCGGCCAGCGCCTCCAGTGTCTGGAGGCTCTCCGTCTCGGTTGGCTCGAACATCAGCGCTTCCTCGACGATGAGGGGGAAATACACGGTCGGAGCGTGGAAGCCCTCCTCCAGGAGCCGCTTGGCCACGTCCAGCGCCTTGAGCCCCGTCGCCTTCTTGAGGGACCTCGTCGAGGCCACGAACTCGTGCATGTTGGGCCGGTCGAAGGGGATGTCGTAGCTGCCCCGGATCCGCTGGCGCAGCCAGTTGGCGTTGAGAACGGCGGCTTCGGCCACTCGGCGAAGGCCGTCGCCGCCGTTGGCCACGATGTAGCTGTAGGCCCGGGCCAGGGCCAGCGTGTTGCCGTACCACCCGTGCACCCGCCCGATCGAGCGCGGGGGCGTGAACCACGAGTAGCCGTCACCCTCGCGCACGGGGAGGGGCCCGGGCAGGAACTCGGCCAGCCGGCCCTGCACGGCCACCGGCCCGGCCCCCGGCCCTCCCCCGCCGTGGGGCACGGCGAAGGTCTTGTGCAGGTTCATGTGCACGATGTCGAAGCCCATGTCGCCGGGGCGCGTCACTCCGAGGATGGCATTGAGGTTGGCCCCGTCGTAGTAGAGGAGGCCACCCACCTCGTGCACAGAACGTGCCATCTCGACGATGTCCTCTTCGAAAAGACCGAGGGTGTTGGGGTTGGTCAACATGATGCCGGCGACGTCTTCGTCGAGCCGGCGGCGCAGCGCATCGAGGTCGACCAGGCCGCGGCGGTCGGAGGGAACGGTGACCGTCTCGTAGCCGCCGAGGGTGACGGACGCGGGATTGGTCCCGTGGGCGGAGTCGGGGATGATGACCTTGGTCCGCTGGTGCCCCTGGGACTGGTGCCACGCCCGCATGAGCAGCAGCCCCGTCAGCTCACCGGCGGCCCCGGCCGGCGGCTGGAGCGTGATGGCCTCCATCCCGGTGATGGCGCAGAGCCGCGACCCCAGCTCGACGAGGAGCTCGAGCCATCCCTGGCAGTGAGCAGCGGGCGTGGCCGGGTGGGCGGAGGCGAGGCCGGGGATCGCGGCAGCGCGGTCGCAGAGCTTGGGGTTGTACTTCATCGTGCAGGAGCCGAGGGGGTAGGCGCCGAGATCGACGGAGTACTGGCGGTGGGTGAGGCGGGTGACATGGGCGACCAGGTCCCGCTCGCTCACCTCGGCCAGGTCGAGTTGGTCGTCGCGCCGGTGCTCGTCCGGAACCAGCTCCTCCGCCGTCCACTCCGGCAGAGCGGTCGTCCGGAACGACCACGCCCGGCGCCCCGGCACCGACAGCTCGAAGATGGACGGTTCCTCGTCACGACCCATGAGCGGAGCACTTGTGGCTCGACCGCCGGCGGGGCTGGCCATCAGCTGATGGCCTTTTCCAGGGCGCCGGCGTAGCGGTCGATCTCGTCGCGGGTGCGCCTCTCGGTGACCGCGACCAGAAGGCCCCGCGGCGCGTACTCCTCAGCAAGGGCGACCCCGGCCAGGAAGCCCTCCTCGGCCATCCGCTCGATCACCGTCTCGGGCGCGAGCGGGGTTGTGATGGCGAACTCGCGCAGAACGGCTCGGTCGGTGACGGGTTCCACCCCGTCGATGGCGAGCACCGCCTCACGGGCGTAGCGGGTGCCTCGGGCGCAGCGCAGCGCCAGCTCCCGAAGGCCGCTGGTGCCGAGCCATGAGAGCTGAATGGCGAAGGTGATGGCGATGAGTGTCTGGTTGGTGCAGACGTTTGAGGAGGCCTTCTCCCGCCGGATGTCCTGCTCCCGCGTGCGCAAGGTGGTCACGTAGGCCCGTCGTCCCTCGCCGTCGACGGTCTCGCCCACGAGCCGGCCGGGGAGCCGCCGGACGTGGTCGTTCTTGCAGGCGAAGAGGCCGAGATACGGTCCCCCGAAGGACAGGGGGGTGCCGAAGGGTTGGCCCTCCCCCACCACGATGTCGGCGCCGTAGGACCCCGGCGTCCTCAAGATGCCGGCGGCCACGGGGTCGAAGGCCACCGCCAGCATCGCCCCGGTGGCGCGGGCGACCTCTGCGGCGCGGTTGAGGTCCTCGAGGCACCCGAGGTGGTTCGGGTACTGCACGATCAGAGCGGCCGGGGCCTCATCGGAGGCATCGGAGTACTCGGTCGTGCCGCCGGCCAGAGCCAGCTCCACCAGTACGTGGCCGGTGCCGAAGGCGTGGGTGGTCAGCGCCTGACGCCAGTGGGGGTGCAGGCCCCGGCTCACCCACACCGTGGGCCGTCCCGTGGCCGCCACGGCCAGGTTCACGGCCTCCACGCAGGCACTGGCCCCGTCATAGAGCGAGGCGTTGGCCACGGCCACTCCCGACAGCCGGCTGAGCAGGGTCTGGTACTCGAAGAGGGCCTGCAGCACGCCCTGGCTCACCTCGGGCTGGTAGGGCGTGTAGGCGGTGACGAACTCCGACCGATTGGACAGCTGCGTGGTCACCGCGGGGATGTCGTGGTCATAGGCTCCGGCGCCGGCGAAGCAGACGAGATCACTGTTGCGGCGCGCCAGTCGCTCCATCTCCGCCACCGTGTCGAACTCCGACAGGCCGGGGGGCACGTCCCGGCTCAGCTCCCCGGCGGCGAGACGCAGCGAAGCCGGCACGGCCTCGAACAGCTCGTCCATGGACGACAGGCCGAGGAAGCCGAGCATGGCCTCCACCTCCGAGTCGGTGTGGGGGACGAAGGACGTCATGGCTGGTCCTTCTTCCTGCCCACGAACGGCAGGGGGACGACCTCGCCGGCCGTGGCCCTGCCCCGGATGTCGACTTCGACCGGTGTCCCCGGAACCACGTCCGGAGATACGAAGGCCAACGCGATGCCTTTCCCCAGCACCGGCGAGAAGTTCCCACTGGTCACCGTGCCGCTCGGTTTGCCGTCGATCAACACCGTGTGGCCCTCCCGTGGCGGCTGACGCCCCTCGACCACGATCCCTCGGAGCCGGCGGTGCACCCCCCGCCCTCGCTCGGCCTCGAGCGGTCGGCGGCCCCGGAAATCGCCTTTGCCCCATCCCACGACCCAGCCCAGGCCGGCCTGGAGCGGCGTGATCCCGGGCCCCAGCTCGTGACCGTGGAGGGGAAGGCCCGCCTCGAGGCGCAGGGTGTCGCGGGCGCCGAGGCCGGCGGGGGCGACGCCGGCGGCCAGAAGAGCCTCCCAGAAGGCGGGGCCGGCATGGGCGGGGATGCTGCACTCGACGCCGTCCTCGCCCGTGTAGCCGGTCCCGGCGACGGTGAGGATCTCGCCCTGCCAGTCGAGTTGCGACACGCCGAAGCGGGCCACGGCCGCGGCCTCGGGTGCGACCGAGCCCAGCCGGCGCCGGGCTGAGGGACCCTGCACCGCCAGCACCGCCCGCTGCGCCGTCACGTCGGCCGCCGTGGCCCCCGCCCCGGCCAGTGCGCCGAGCACCCGGCCGGTGTTGGAGGCGTTCGGCATCACGTGGAAGACGTCGTCGCTCACCCACCAGACGATGATGTCGTCAAGGACCGAGGCGTCGTCGGCGTCGAGGAGGTGGGTGTACTGGGCGCGGCCCGGGCCGATCTTCGCGAGATCGTTGGTGAAGGCCTGCTGCAACAGGTCGAACCCGCCCGGGCCGGTCACCTCGACCGTACCCAGATGACTCACGTCGAAGGCCACAGCATCGCTGCGACACGAGCGGTGCTCCGCCAATGTCCCGGCCGGATAGGCCAGCGGCATCTCCCAACCACCGAAGGGCACCAGCTTCGCCCCCAGCGCCCGGTGCATGGAGTCGAGAGGTGAATGCTTCGGCTCTGGCACCAGCGAAGCCTATTGGGGACGACCGCTACCGGGGCTCGGGCGCCGTGGCAGGTCGAGCGGGCGCGGTTCCTCCAGGTCCAGCCCCACCAGCTGGGACGGCTCCTCCAAGCCGTACTTGACGAGCAGGTTGAGGTAGTCCCGCTGGTAGAAGATCTTCACCTGGATCTCCGGGTGGAGCTCTGCCAACCGCCGGATCTTGCGGTTCTTCTTCGTCACCAGCTTCTGGTTCAACGTCGTGATCTCGATGAACAGGTCATAGGCTGGCAGGTAGAAGTCGGGGCTGAAGGCCTGGACGGGCCGGCCCGTCTTGTCCCATTCCAGGGGGAACGTCTTGGGTTCGTACTCCCAGGCGATGCCGTAGAAGTCGAGCAGCTTGGCGAACTGCCGCTCGGAATTGTGGGCGAAGTGGACCTGCTCGTGGCGGAGCAGCTCGGGGCGTGCCGGGTCGGACAGAGGCCTAGCCGCCGCTGGCCGCTCGTGGGCTTGGCTCATCGCCTGTCCGCGGGGATGTCCCGTCCTCCGGCCCACGAAGGCGGAGGATGGCTGCATCCAGCTCCTCCTTCACGCCGGCCAGTGGAACGATGTTCAACACCCCTTGTCCGCCACGGAGCAGGTCGACTATCTCCTGGCCGGTATGGGCCAGCACCGAGTCCGCACCGTTGAGCACCAGGTTGGCGGCGGCGACGTCCTCGCCCAGGTTCTCCCGCAGGTAGGCGATGGCGCGGCGGGCCGACTGCAGCGATATGCCGGCGTCGAGCAGCCGTTTTATGACCTTGAGCTCGAGCAGGTCACGATAGGAGTAGCGCCGCTGCGTGCCGCTTCCCCGGGCCTCGGAGATCGACGGCCGCAGCAGGTCGGTGCGGGCCCAGTAGTCGAGCTGGCGGTAGGTGATGCCGACGATGGAACAGACCTGCGGACCGCGGAATCCGGCTTCGGGCATCGGGGAGTGCCTTTCGCTCACATGGACGTAACTACGACCGTGTAGGCAGGCTACGCCGGTCCCGCCGCACCGTCAACGTCACGGCCCGACCCCCGGGCTCAGGAGGCGAAGTCCTCCGGGCGCACGTCCTCGATGAAGCGCTGGAACTGCTCGATGACCTCTTCTTGCTCCT
>JAHWJU010000191.1 GCA_019348255.1 Actinomycetota bacterium
CTTCTTTGCCATCACCACCCGCTGGATCTGGTTGGTGCCCTCGTAGATCTGGGTGATCTTGGCGTCGCGCATGAAGCGCTCCATCGGGAACTCGGTGGTGTAGCCGTAGCCGCCCAGCAGCTGCACCCCGTTGGTCGTGACCTCCATGGCTACGTCGGAGGCGAAGCACTTCGCCATGGCGCCGGCCAGCGTCAGTTCGTCCCGAGGATCGCCCTCGTCGATCAGAGCACAGGCCTTGTACACGAGCCCGCGGGCCGCTTCGGTCTTCATGGCCATGTCGGCCAGCATGAACTGCAGGCCCTGGAACTCGGCGATGGGGCGGCCGAACTGCCGGCGCTGCTTCAGGTATCCCGCGGCGTAGTCCACGGCCCCCTGGGCGATGCCCACCGCCTGGGCTCCCACCGTCGGGCGGCTCCGGTCGAGGGTGGCCATGGCGATGTAGAAACCCTGCCCCTCCTCGCCCACCAGGTTCTCCGCCGGAACCCGCACGCCGTCGAGCAGGATCTCACCCGTGGGGCTGCCGCGGACGCCGAGCTTGTGCTCGAGCTTGCCCACCTTCACGCCCCAGTCCTTCTCCACCACGAAACAGGAGATGCCGCGGTGGCCGGCGGCGGGATCGGTCTTGGCGAAGATCGTGTAGGTGGTCGAGATGCCGGCGTTGGTGATCCAGTACTTGGACCCGCTGAGCACGTAGCTGTCACCGTCGCGGACGGCCCGCGTCTTCATGGCCGCCACGTCGGAGCCGGCGTCAGGCTCGGAGAGGCAGTAGCTGGCCTGCCACTCCCCCGATGCGATCCTGGGCAGGTAGGTCGACTTCAGGTGCTCCGTGCCCCAGAGCATCACCGGGATCATCCCCAGCTTCGAGATGATCATCGTCAGTGACGTCGAGGCGCAGACGCGGGCCAGCTCCTCCACCATGATGGCCTGGGTGACGTGGTCGGCGCCGGCGCCGCCGTAGGCGTCGGGTATCCCGAGCGCCGGCAGCTCCATGGCCCGGCACGCCTCGAAGTCGGCCCAGTCGTACGCGGCCCGCGCATCCACGTCGTGGGCTCTGGGTCCGATCTTGTCCTCGGCGAACCGCCGCAGCACCTCCCGGAACTGCCGCTGCTCGTCGCTGAGGATCAGAGGCTGCACTCCGCTCAGGCTGCCACCGCCGCGTGCTCCGGTGGGACCGCCTCGTCAGGCTGGGGAGGACCCGGCGGGGTGCCGTTGCCGAAGGGGCGCCCGCCGAGCGCCTCGCGGCCGTGGGCAGTGAGCCAGCCGGACAGGTCCGGGCCCGCGGGCACGATCTGAGTGGGGTTGATGTCGGTGTGGACGACGTAGTAGTGGCGCTTGATGTGGTCGAAGTCGATGGTGTCGCCGAAGCCCGGGGTTTGGAACAGGTCCCGGGCGTAGGCCCACAGCACCGGCATCTCCCAGAGCTTGTGGCGGTTGCACTTGAAGTGGCCGTGGTAGACGGGGTCGAAGCGCACCAAGGTGGTGAACAACCGGACATCGGCCTCGGTGATGGTGTCGCCGACGAGGTAGCGCTGTCCCTCGAGCCGCTCCGAGAGCCAGTCGAGGCGTTCGAAGAGGCGGACGTAGGCCCTGTCGTAGGCCTTCTGGCTGCCGGCGAAGCCGCAACGGTAGACGCCGTTGTTGACGTCGGTGAAGATGAGCTCGGCCACCTCGTCGATCTCCTCCCGCCGGTCCTCGGGGTACAGGTCGGGAGCTCCGGGGCGGTGGTAGGCGCGCCACTCGGTCGACAGGTCGAGGGTGATCTGCGGGAAGTCGTTGGTCACCACCTGCCCGGTGGGGATGTCGACGATGGCCGGCACGGTGATGCCCTTGTCGTAGTCGGGGAACCTGGCCAAGAACGCTTCCTGCAACCGCTCGATCCCGAGCACCGGGTCACGGCCGCCCGGGTCGAGGTCGAAGGTCCAGCTGCGCTCGTCGTGGGTGGGGCCGGCGATTCCCATCGAAAGAACCGGTTCGAGCCCCAGGAGGCGCCGGACGATGATCGCCCGGTTTGCCCAGGGGCACGCCCGGCTCACCACCAGACGGTACCGCCCCGGCTCCACCGGATAGCCGTCACGCGCGTCCGCCGTGATGCGGGTCGGGATGTAGTTGGTATCGCGGTCGAACTCACCGCCGGGGTTGACATAGCTGCCGGTCGAGACCTTGTTCCTCATGCACCCGTCCTTCCCACCGCGGGTCGTCCCTAGCCACGCGGCAAGTCAGGGGTACGCCGCCAGGTGCTCCAGCAGCAAGGGGTTGAGCCGGTCCGCGGCGACGTCGGGAATCCAGTGCGAGACGCCTTCGAGCACCTCGAACCGGTACGGCCCCCTGACGTGGTCGACCGTGGCCTCGGCCGCCTCGCGGCCCAGAGCGACGTCTTCGCTGCTCCACACGTACAGCGTGGGAGTGACGATCGGCTCCATGTCGGGCGGCGGAGCAAGGGGAACGGCGCGGTAGTAGTTGAGGGCGGCGGTCAATGCGCCGGGCTGGCTGAGCTCGCGGACGTAGTCGTCCACCGCATCGTCCGGCACGCCGGCGAACAGGCCCCGGAGGCCGCTGCCGCCGTCGGCCAGGAGAGCCTGCTCGGGAACCTCCGGTTGCTGGAAGAAACCCATGTACCACGACCGTTGGGCCTGGTCACCGCCGATCTCGCCTGAGACGGCCCGGCGGAAGGCCTCGGGGTGGGGCGTCGAGACCACCGTCAGGGTGCGCACGCGGGAGGCGTACTGGCCGGCCACATGCCAGGCCACCACTCCGCCCCAATCGTGACCCACGAGGTCGAACTCATGGCCTCCGATGTCGTCGGCAACGGCGACCACGTCCGACACCAGGTGGGCCACCCCGTAGCGCTCGACATCTTCGGGACGCGCTCCGGGCGAGTAGCCCCGCTGGTCGAAGGCCACTGCCCGGTAGCCGGCGTCGGCCAGAGCGCCGAGGGTGGGCAGCCACGACCTCGACGTCTGGGGGAAGCCATGGAGCAACAGCACCAGCCGCCCCTCCTCCGGGCCGGCCGCCCGGCCCCGGAAGGTCATCGCCCCGGTGGTTATCTCCAGCTCCTCCACCTCGGCCATCTCAGCCGTCGGATCCGGGCGTCCCCAGCTCCAGCAGCGTTTTCCACGACCCGAGCTGCTCGCGCACCTGCGCCGGCGTGAGAGCCAGCGTGCTCGTCGGCACCACGTCGGCGATGCGGCGCTGGGTCCAGTAGTCGTGGCCGGCGCCGGCGAAGAGGCCTCGGCGGTACTCGAGCAGGTCGTCCGGCGCCCCGCCCAGGAAGCCGAAGAGGCTGTACGCCAGCTCGAAGTCATAGATCACCGGTGCCCGCCCGAACCGTGCCGCCCGCTTGAGCCCCACGGCCAGAGCGCCGGCCACCGCGTCCTCGGCGTGCTCGCCCGCCTGCAGCTCGAGGCGGTCGTGGAACCGCCGCGCCAGCTTGAGCCCGTAGCCCTGATCGGGTCCGGTGACGCCCATGGAGTGGCCCGACGGAGGCCGCAACCCCGGCAGGTCGGCAGGCCGCGTCGCCTCCCACCCATCGTGGACCGGGAGCCGCTCTACGGGCCGCACCCGGTCGGTGTCGGAGACGGGGACGAAGTCGGGCTGTGCCATCTAGCTGTGGGCGTCTTTCAGGCCACGGAGCAGGCCGTAGACGATGGAGTCGGACAACGCCTGCCACGACGCCTCGATGATGTTCTCCGAGACGCCGATGGTGGACCATGTGTCTTCACCGTCGGTGGAGTCGATGAGCACCCGGGTCACGGCGCCGGTGCCCTTGTTCGTGTCGAGGACGCGTACCTTGTAGTCGGTCAGGTGGAGGTCGCCCAGCCCCGGGTAGGCGCGGCCGATGGCGATGCGCAGGGCGCCGTCGAGGGCGTTGACGGGGCCGTTGCCCTCGGCGGTGGCTACGTGGCGCTGCTGGCCCACGTGCACCTTGATCGTGGCCTCGGTCATGAACGAGCCGTTCTCCCGGTGCTCGGTGATGACCCTGAAGGACTCCACCTCGAAGAAGTCCTGACGCCAGCCGGTAGCGGAGCGCATGAGCAACTCGAGGGATCCGTCGGCCGCCTCGAAGTGATAGCCGCGATGCTCGAGGGTCTTGAGCTCGTCGAGCACGCTCGTGAGCGCCGGCGCATCGAGGGCGAGGCCGAGCTCACGGGCTTTGAGCTCGAGGGTCGACTTGCCGGCCAGCTCGCTCACCACGAAGCGGGTGCCGT
>JAHWJU010000192.1 GCA_019348255.1 Actinomycetota bacterium
CGTCCCACCCGCTTTGAAGGCGGGGGAGCCCACCAGGTACCCAGACACCTCCGAGGGGCAAAGTAGCAGTCAGCGGCGTGCTGGGCGCTCCCGGATCCACCTGGCCGGCCAGCACCCCCACGTGGTCTGCACCCGGAGCGGAAGGCTCCAGCTCGACCTGAGCTACAGCCACTCTGGTCGCCGGGCAGTCCCCGAAGTTCAGGAGCAGTCGGGGCGGTAAGCTCAGGCAATGAAGAAGCTCGTGCTCCTCGCCGTCCTCGTCGGCCTCGGTTTCCTCGCCGCCAAGAAGCTGCGCGTCGACTGATCCAGCCCGCGGCAACTGCCATCGGGCCGGGCTGGTTGGCCTGAAAGGTCCCGCCGCCCAACCGCGCCGCCGGCTCGGTTGATGTCAGCGGCGCTGGGCCTCCTTGAGGAGCCGCTCGAACTCGCGCGCCACGAGCACCTCGGTGAACTCCGGGCCGCTGCGGCGGGAGCGGACGGCGGACATGATCAGCGACCGGGGGGACAGGATCTGGCCTTCCGCCATCGCCGACAGGGCCAGCAGGGCGCACGGGATCAGTAGTGCCAACGGGATGCTCATGAGCAGGATCCACGACGGCATGTAGCGGGTGTACCACAGGGTGAGGCAGGTGAAACCGCGGCTGCGGAACCCCTTGTTCTCCCCAGAGCAAGCGGCATATGGTCGGCCCAAGGCCTTCCCCCTCCACTGGTTCCGTCGCGCCGTTGGCGCATCCGGGAGGGTTCCATGATCGTCACCTGCTGGTCGGTCAAGGGAGGCAGCGGCACCACCGTGGTGGCGGCTGCGCTTTCACTGTTGTTGGCTCGCCGCTGTCCGCACGGTGCGCTCGCCGTCGACCTCGGTGGCGACCTGCCCGCAGCTCTGGGGCTGGCCGAGCCGCCGGGCCCGGGTCTCGTGGAGTGGCTGGCGGTGGGGCCCGAAGTGGCCCCCGACGCCCTCGACCGGCTGGCCGTCGAGGCCGGCCCGGGGCTGCGCCTCGTGAGCCGAGGAGCGGGACCGCTCCCCGAGGGCGGAGGCGAGCGCCTTCTCGCGGCCGTCGATCGGGGCCCCAGCGGCGCGGTCGTGGTCGACGCCGGGCCGAGCTCGGGTCTCGCCATTGAGGTCGCCGGCGCCGCCACGTTGTCGCTCCTCGTGCTGCGGCCCTGCTACCTCGCGCTCCGGCGGGCGCTGGCCGCTCCCTTGCGACCTTCAGCGGTGGTGTTGATCGATGAGCCCCACCGCTCGCTCGACGCCGCAGACGTCGAGGAAGTGCTCGGGGTGCCGGTGCGGGCAGTGGTGCCGTATGACCCTGCTATCGCCCGCTGTGTCGACGCCGGCCTCTTGTCCGCCCGTCTGCCGCGGCCCCTTCTGGCGGCGCTGCGGTCGGCGGCATGAGCGGGGACGTCGCCGGCCGCGTGCACGCCAGGCTCCTGGCCGAGGCCGGCACGGCCGCCGGGCCGGCGCGCGACCGGATTGCCGCGCTGGTGCGCGAGGAGGCTCCACTTCTCACCCCGGCGGCCGAGGCCGAGATGGTCGCTGAGGTCCTGGCTGCGGTCCAGGGGCTCGGGCCTCTCGAGCCACTGGTGGCCGACCCCTCGGTCTCCGACGTGCTGGTCAACGGCGGCGGCGAGGTGTGGGTGGAGCGCGAGGGACGGCTCGAGCGCACCGCCCTGGTTCTGCGAGCTCGGGAGGTCGAGGGGCTGATCGAGCGCATCGTCGCGCCGCTGGGGCTACGGGCCGACAGGTCCTCGCCGCTCGTCGATGCTCGCCTCCCCGACGGCTCGCGGGTCCATGCAGTGGTGCCCCCGCTGGCGGTGGACGGCCCCTGCCTCACCATCCGCCGCTTCGCCGCTCGACCCCTTCCCCTGTCGGCCTTCGCCACCGAGGCGGTGGCGGCTCTGCTCGCCACCGCGGTTCGGTGCCGGGCCAGCATCGTCGTCTCCGGGGGGACGGGGGCCGGAAAGACGACGCTGCTCAACGCGCTCGCCGCATCTGTGCCGCCGGGGGAGCGGATAGTGACCGTGGAAGACGCGGCCGAGCTCCGGCTGCCGCAGGAGCACGTGGTGCGGCTGGAGAGCCGCCCGGCGAATGCCGAAGGCGTGGGGCGGGTCACGGTGCGAGAGCTCGTGCGCAACGCGCTGCGGATGCGGCCCGACCGCATCATCGTGGGCGAGTGCCGCGGCCCCGAGGCGCTCGACATGTTGCAGGCGATGAACACCGGCCACGAAGGCTCTCTCACCACCTGCCATGCCAACGGGCCCGACGACGCGCTGCGCCGGCTCGAGACGATGGTCCTGATGGCGGAGGTCGGCTTGCCGCTCGACGCCGTGCGGGAGCAGTTGAGCTCCGCTGTCGACTTGGTGGTCCAGGTGGCTCGGCGGCCCGAAGGGCACCGACGGGTCGTGGCTGTCGGCGAGGTGGTCATCGGGACGCGCGACGGCTTGCGGGTGCGGCGGCTGGACACAGACCCGGCACCAGCGTCCTCCTGTCGCCCCCGCCTCGCCGGCGCCCTCTCATGAGCGGCGCTGCCATCGCCAGCGGGCTGCTCACCTTGGCCACGCTGGTGGCTGCCCGCGGCGCGGCCACGACCCGCCGTCTTCCCTTGCTCGGATCTGGCGGCCAGCGCCCACCTCGGAGGTGGGAAGACGTCGCCGGAACAGTTCGGAGCCGGGGCGACCTCGTCCTGTGGGCGCGTCGCCGCCGCCGGAACCCGGCTGCGGACCTGCCCGCCCTTCTCGAGGGGGTGGCGGCGCGGTTGCGGGCCGGCTGCTCGCTGGCCCAGGCATTGGTGGAGGCCTCCCCTCCTGCCTCGGGGGTGCTCGCCGACCAGTGGCGGCGTACCGCGGAGTTGGTGCCGGCACTCGGTGCCGTCGGGGCTTTGCAGGATTGGGCCGGGCGGGCGGACCGAAGATCGATCCGGCTGGCTGCGGCGGCACTGACGCTGGCGGCCAGAACCGGCGGGTCGCCGGCACGGGCTGTGGATGGTGTGGCGGCCACCCTCAGGTGCCGCCTGGCACTGGAGGCCGAGATTCGTGCGTTGAGCTCGCAGGCCAGGGCTTCGGCGGCCGTGATCGCACTGGCTCCGGCCGCCTTCGGGGTGCTGGCCGGCCTCGCCGACCCCAGAACCGTGGCCTTCCTCCGTAGCCCCGCGGGACTCGTGGTGGTGTCGGCAGGGCTGGGTCTCGACGCTCTGGGAGCGTGGTGGATGGCACGGCTGTGCCGGGGGCCGTCGGAATGATGCGGGTGGCCTTGCCTGTCGCGTGGGTGGTGCTGGTGACAGCCGGCGCCTGGCTCGTGCGACCCCGGCAGTGCCGGCCGCTCGTTCCGGCCGAGGCGCCAGCCCCGTCGCCCGTCTCGGCACCTGCGAAGGTGGGCGCGGCTCCAGTCCCGGCACCGGCGCGGCGGCGGGAGCGCCAGCGATGTTTCATGGTGCTGGTCGTGGTCGGCCTTGCACTGGCGACGGTTTGGCTGCCGGCGGCTCCGCTGCCGCTCGCGGCGGACGCCGGGCGGCGGGTGCTGGGCCGGCGACGCCGGCAGAGGGCGGCCGAGGCTGCGCTCGCGGCCGAGGTGCCCGATGTGGTCGACCTGCTGTCGGTCGCCGTCGCCGCCGGACTCAACGTGCGCCTGGCGGTGGCTGCAGTGGTCGAGGCCGCACCTCCGGGGCCGCTCGTCGAGGCACTGGGTGGGGCCATCAAGGAGGTGGAGGCCGGCTCCCGGCTGGCCGACGCCCTCGCCCGGGTCCCCGATCGCCTCGGTGAGGCCACCCGTCCGGTGGTGGCCGCACTGGTGGACGGCGACCGCTACGGCACCCCTGTGGGTGCCGTCCTGGCCGAGGTCGCCATCGAGGCGCGGCGGTCGCGTCAGCGTCGGGCCGAGGAGGCGGCGCGGCGGGTGCCAGTCAAGCTCCTCTTCCCCCTCGTCGGCTGCATCCTCCCGGCCTTCGGGCTGCTGGCTGTGGCCCCTCTCATCGCCGGCGGCCTCCGGGCGCTGCGCCTCCCTTAGAAGCCGTTCCGAAAGGCAAACAACCTATGTCTGCACGTCTCGCTGCACGCTTCAGCTTCCTCTTGCTGTCCGTCCCCCTCCCGCTCGTCGCCCGCGGGCGGCGCGGCCCGGATGGCGAATCCGGTCAGGCGACCGCGGAGTACGCGCTCGTCCTGCTCGCCGTGGCCGCCCTCGCCATGCTGGTCATCGCCTGGGCGACCA
>JAHWJU010000193.1 GCA_019348255.1 Actinomycetota bacterium
CGTGCTGGCGCGGATGCGCGACGGCAGCCTCTCGCCCGGAGGCAACCTCGACCCGTTGTTCCGGGCTGTCGACTTCGTTGCCGGCGCCGGCCTGGAGCTTCGGGCCGGCCGGGAGCCGTCGGCGGAAGCTGTCGCCGAGGTGGTCGAGGGGCTGGCCCGAACCGGTTCCGGGGCCCCGCCCCCTGGGCCTGCCGCTGCCCCTCCGCCGCCCGGGGACGGCGTCACCTCCGGAGCCGGCCCCCTGTCGTTGCCCAGGCCGCACCCGCAGCCCGCGGCCCCGCCGCCTCCCAGCGGCGGCGACGGCGCCAGCGTGCGGGTGGCGGCGCGACGCCTGGAGAGTCTCCTGAACCAGGCGGGGGAGGTGCTCCTGGCCGGCCAGCGGGTGCACACGCTGGCCGGCGACATCGCCTCCGCCGCCGATGCGCTGATCGGCCAGAGAGGGGCGTGCGGTGCCGCCCGTTCCGCCCTGGCCAGTCCCGGGGCCGGGCAGGACACCGGCGACATGGCGACGGTGTTGGAGCGGGTGGAGGTGACGCTCAAGGAGGTGGGGGATCTCCTGGCCGCTGTGGCACGGTCTGCCGACGAGACCGATCGGCACCTGTCGGGCGCGGCCCAGGCGCTGGTGGAGGGAGTGCGGGAGGTCAGGATGTTGCCCCTGGCCGAGGTGTGCCAGGGCCTCCCGCGGACCGCCCGCGACCTTGCCCGCGTGCAGCAAAAAGAGGTCCGCCTCGAGATGGAAGGTACCGAGGTCGAGCTGGACCGCCCCATCCTGGAGGGTCTCCGCGAGCCGTTGCTGCACATCGTGCGCAATGCCGTCGATCACGGCATCGAGCGGCCGGAAGAGCGGCGGCAGGCGGGGAAGGCCCCGGTCGGCCGGGTCGTCGTCAGCTGCCGCCTCCATCGCGGGAACGTGGTCGTGACCGTCGCCGACGACGGCCGCGGGGTGGACGCCTCGGCCCTGCGCGCCGCCGCCGAACGCAGGGGAGTGGAGGTGGGCGATGATCCCGCCCAGCTCATCGAGGTGGCCTTCGTCCCCGGTGTCTCCACCTCGGCCATGGTCACCGAGTTCTCCGGACGGGGGGTCGGCCTCGATGCCGTCCGAGCTCGGACCGAGGCAGTGGGTGGCTCGGTACGGATGTCGACGGCACCCGGTGAGGGGACCCAGGTGTCCCTCCAGCTGCCCCTGACACTCTCGGCCGTGCGGGTGCTGCTGGTGGCCGTCGGAGACGAGGTCTTCGCCCTGCCGTCCAGCGGCGTGAGCCGGCTGCTGCGCGTCCCAGTCGAGGACCTCCAGGTCGTGGAGCATCGCCCGGTCCTGCTCCTCGACGGCCGCGCCGTGCCCGTGGTGCACCTGGGCCAGGCGCTGGGGCTCCAAGAGCCGACGGCTGAGGCCGGGATCTTCGAGGCGGTGCTCGTGGAGTTCCCGGGAGGCGAGGCCCTGCTGGCGGTCGACCACCTGCTCACCGAGGAGGAGGTCGTCATGAAGCCGGCCGGTGAACGAATGGCGTCGCTGGCCGCCGTGCTCGGGGCGACGATCCGGCCCAATGGGAGGGTCGTGATGATCCTCAACCCCGCCGCGTGCGCCCGCATGGCCCTCGGGGGCGCTACGACGTTCGCGTCCCTCACCCGGCAGGAGAATCGGCCCACCAGGGTGCTGCTGGTCGAGGACACCATCACCACCCGCGCGCTCGAGCGAAGCATCCTGGAGGCCGCCGGCTACGAGGTGCTGGTCGCCGTCGACGGTGCCGACGGGTGGAGACTGCTGCAGGAGCAAGGTGCGGACCTGGTGGTGAGCGACGTCAACATGCCCCGGATGGACGGTCTCGCGCTGTGCGAGACGGTGCGGTCCTCCAGCCGCTTCCGGGAGCTGCCGTTCGTGCTGGTCACCTCCCTGGCCGACGAGGACGACCGCAGGCGGGGCGTGGAGGTGGGCGCCGACGCCTACATCGTCAAGGGCGACTTCGACCAGGAGCTTCTGCTCGAGACCATCGAGCGCCTCCGATGAGCCCCCCCGAGGGGCTGATTCGGGTGCTCGTCGCCGACGACTCCACCACGTCGCGGGAGCTGTTGGTGACCCTCCTGTCCGCCGATCCCGCCATCACGGTGGTCGGCCAGGCGGCCAACGGGGTCGAGGCGGTCGAGATGACGAGCCGGCTCCGCCCCTCGCTGGTGGTGATGGACATCCACATGCCGGTCATGGACGGCTTCGAGGCCACCAAGCGGATAATGATCGACGCGCCCACCCCGGTGGTCATCGTCACCGGCGCCGCCAACGCCCGCGGGGTGGAGATGAGCTTGCGGGCCGTGCAGATGGGAGCGCTCACGGTCCTGCCCAAGCCCCCTGGCCCCGACGATGCCGATTTCGGCGCGGCGTCCCAGCGGCTGGTGTCGATAGCAAAGGCACTCTCCCAGGTCAGGGTGGTACGGCGCCGGCGCGATCCGGCCGCGACCCGCGTGCAGGCCCACCCGGTCCAGCCGCTCAACGGTTGGGCGGTGGAGGTGCTGGCCATCGCCGCCTCGACCGGAGGGCCGCCCGCGCTCTACCGCCTGCTCGAAGCACTGCCCCGGACCACTCGGGTGCCGATCCTGGTCGTGCAGCACATCTCGGAAGGCTTCGCCCCCGGCCTCGTGGCCTGGCTGGGCTCGGGGTCGCCTCTACCGGTCAAGCTGGCCGAACACGGTGACCCGCTCCTGGGGGGCACGGTCTACGTGGCTCCCGACGACCGGCACCTCGAGGTCAGCCCCCAGCGCCGGGTGTTGTTGTCGCAGGGTCCGCGGGTCGACGGGTTCCGTCCTTCGGCGACCGTGCTGTTCCGCTCGGTGGCGGCGGTTTACGGCGCCAACGCGGCGGGGGTGGTGCTCACCGGGATGGGGCGCGACGGCCTCGAGGGGCTGACGGAGCTGCGCCGGGTCGGTGGGCGCGTGCTGGCCCAGGACGAAGCCACTTCGGTGGTGTTCGGCATGCCGGGCGTGGTGGTGAAGGCGGGGCTGGCCCACGTGGTGGCACCCGTCGAGGAGCTGGCAGCCGAGCTGGCCGCGGCAGTGGCGAGCCCGGCGTGACCAAGCGGGTGCTGGTGGTGGAGGACAGCCCCTCACAGGCCGAGATGCTACGGGCCGACCTGGAGGAAGCGGGTTGGGAGGTGGCGGTCGCGCGGGACGGACAGGAAGCGCTGTCACTGGTGCGGGGTTCTGAGGCGGGGCGGCTCGACCTGGTGATCAGCGACGTGGTGATGCCCCGCATGGGCGGCTACGAACTGTGCCGGGCGCTGAAGGCCGACCCCCACCTGGCCGCGGTGCCGGTCGTGCTCCTCACCTCGCTGAGCGACGCCGGCGAGGTCGTGAGGGGCCTCGAGTCGGGGGCCGACAACTTCCTGCACAAGCCCTACGACCGTGCGCACCTCGTCTCCAGGGTCGAGTCGATCCTGTCCAGCCGGCGCTCGGTCGAGGAAGGAGACGGCTCGGGTGCCCTGGAGCTGTCGTTTTTGGGGGAGCGCTTCACCATCACCTCGCAGCGCCGGCAGATTCTCGAGGTTCTCGTCTCGTCGTTCGAGGACCTGGTGGTCACCAATCGCCAGCTACAGGCGCGGGAGGCGGAGCTGGCCCGTGCCCGTCTTGCGCTCGAGGCGGCCTTGGCGGAGGCGGTGGAGGCGACCCGCCTGAAATCGGAGTTCCTGGCCGCGATGAGCCACGAGATCCGTACGCCGATGAACGGGGTGATCGGCATGGCGTCGCTGCTGCTCGACACCAGCCTCACGTACGAGCAGCGGGAGTACGCCGAAACGGTGCGCAGCTCCGGCGAGGCGCTCCTGCGCGTCATCAACGACATCCTCGACCTCTCGAAGATCGAGGCCGGCAGGCTCGACTTCGAGCAGATCGACTTCGACGTGTGCACCACCGTCGAGGAGGTGGCCGACATCGTGGCGCCGCGCGCTCACGAGAAGGGGCTGGAGGTGGTAGCCGTCGTCGCGCCCGACGTCGGGCCCGTCGTCTCGGGCGACCCGGGCCGGCTCCGGCAGGTGCTGCTCAACCTGCTGAGCAACGCCGTCAAGTTCACCGAGGAGGGTGAGGTGCGGGTGCAGGTGAGCCGCGACGGGGACCCGGGCGATGGTGGCACCATGTTGCGGTTCGAGGTCGTCGACACCGGGATCGGAATGACCCAGACCGCGCAGGAACGGGT
>JAHWJU010000194.1 GCA_019348255.1 Actinomycetota bacterium
AGGCGTGCCCGGATGCGGGGGCCGTCACGGGATGGGTCCATGCCGAGGACCCGCAGCTCGCCGCCGGTGAGGGGGGACACGCACCCGATCATCCGCATGGTCGAGCTCTTGCCGGCGCCGTTCGGACCGAGGAACCCGAACGCCTCACCCCGCTCGACTCTGAAGTCGATGCCGTCGACGGCGACGTGACGGCCGAAGTGCTTGGTCAGCGACCAGGCTTCGACGAGGGCTTCAGGCGCTTCGCCCACGAGCGGCGACGCTACCGGCGGGTCGTCGCGTCGTTGCCTGATGGGCAAGGCCTGCCCCTGCCCGTGCCCGTGCGAGGAAGTGAGCCTGCGACCGTCGGCGGCGCACGCTCACCTCCGGCGACGGGCGAGCTTCCGCAGTACCGCCAGGCCGCCGAAACCGCCGACCGCGCCCAGGAGCGGCAGTAGCGGCCGCAGCAGGTTGACGGGCAGGACGAGCGGTTCGGGCGGGGTCTCCCCCGGCGGCTCCGCCGTGCGGCGGATACGCCACACCATTCCGGTCCCGACCCTGATCTCGACGCCGCCTCGCTCGGGCGCCGGCACCATCTCGCCCCAGTCGACGACGTAGAGATGGCCGTCGGGCCCGAACTCGCAGTGGACCGGTCGCTCGAAGCCCTCATGGGGCAGCACGCTCGCTCCGCCGGCGATGCGGTTGACGGCGAAGTCGACGACCTCTCGCCGCGCCATGTCGACGCGGGCGACCTTGAAGCCCGCCGGCGTGATCCGCCGGGTGGTCACGGGCGCGGCGTCGCCGAACAGGGCGACGAAGGCGTCACCGGGGAACCCGAAGGCGTCGTCGCGGCAGAAGTCGAAGCCGTTGGCTGCGGCATGGGGAGCGAACGTGGTGAAGGGCAGCGGCGGATCCGGGTCGGGTGGATCGGCGATGACCGGCTCGCGGCCCCGACCGCCGTCACCCCACTGGGGGTCGTCGAGCCTGATGCCCGAGGCGTAGTCGGGATAGCCGTACCAGGCTCCGGGGACCACCTCGTAGAAGTCGTCATGGTCCCCGACGTTGAAGCGGGCGCCCCGTTCGTCGATGCCGTGCTCGGTGACGAACAGGCGGCCGTCGGGGGAGAACCGGATCCCGAAGGAGTTGCGCAGCCCCCAGGCGACGAGCTCCAGCTCGGTGCCGTCGGGCTCGCAGCGGAGCACCCCAGCGGTGCACTTCAGGCTCCCCTTCACGACCTGCCCGGCCGCAGTTTCGGTTCCGAAGGGCACGAAGGCGCCGGTGCGCACCGTCTCGGCCAGCCCGTCGCGCACGTCCTGGCTCTCGTAGTTGCGACCGGTGAGCGTCACGTCCTGACCAGGGATGTCGTGGTGCTCGGCGAGGGCGGGATCGCGCAGCCATTCGTAGGCGATGTTGTCGGCCCCCACGACGCCACAGTTGGTGGCGCTGCCCGTGGTGAAGTAGAGCTTGCCGTCGGGCCCGAACAGCGGCGGGCTCAGCTGGTGGTCTCCCAGCCCGGGGAGGCCGGTGACCACCTTGGCCACCCGGCCGTCCTCGCGCATCCGCCCGACGTGGTCGTTGTAGGAGTAATACAGCCAGCCGTCGTGCCACGCGCATCCGGTGAGCGCACCAGTGCGCAGCCAGTCGCCGGAGGAGACCTCGAAGACCTTCTGCCGCCGACCGCTTTCCACGTCGAGCCTCCAGATCCGGGGCGGCGAGTCGATGTGGTAGCCGGCCTCGGTGACGTAGCAGGCTCCGTCGGGACCGAAACTGCAATGGACCGGCGCGCTGAAGCCGGTGGCCACCACCTCGACCTCGAAACCCTCGGGGACGTGGATGTCGGCGGGCCGAGGCCGCCGGGTGCCCCGGTGGGTGATGTTGACCCGGCGCAGCAGACGGCGGCCGGCCACCCAGGTGTAGCCCAAGGCATCGGGGACCATGGGCGCCTTGACCCATCGACTGGCTCGATCTCGGATGGTGGTCACGGTGCCGCCTCCCCGTTGCTCGGCCTCAGCTGCCATAGTGCCCCGCTCCGCCGCTCGGCGCGCACGCCGTGCTCGGCGTCCATCTCGAAGCGCCCGAACTCCACCACCAGCAGCGCTCGTCGATCGGCGTCCCACGCCACGTCGATCGGCCGGTGGAAGCCGGGAGTGACCAGCGGGTGCTGTGACCAGTCGCTGGGATCGACGCGCACCAGGCCCCGTCCCGTCCGGGGCCCGGGCGGGACGGTCATCGGCGCCTCGTCGCCGAACAGACTCACCACCAGCTGGCCGGGCCACGGGGCCCCGTCGCCGAGCACGGCGAACCTGGTCGCCGCCGAGTGGGCCGGGAAGCGCACCAGCGGTCGAGCCGGTGGCGGGAGCCGGTCGTGGTCGGCGAGCACGAAGCTCGGCGCCGGTCCGCGCCGTGGGCGGTACGCGGGGTCCGTCACGGGATCGCCCCCGATGAAGTCGGGCCAGCCGTACCACCCTCCGGGTCGCACCTCGAAGAGCAGGTCGGGTGCGTTGCCGATGGGCCGACTTCCCCGGTCGTCGGCGCCCTGGTCGACAGCGAGCAGGGCGCCGGCGGGCGTGAACCCGAGGCCGAAGGCGTTGCGAAGGCCCCACGCCACCAGCTCGAGGTGGGCGCCATCGGGGTCGCAGCGCATGATCGCCGCCGTGCACGGGACGGCGGCAGCGACGCGTTCCCCTGCCGGTCCCGGTGTGGCGAACGGTCTGAAGGCGCCGGTCGTGGCCCGGCCGGCGCCCGGTGTCCGGGGATCGTCGGTCTCGATGTTGAACCCGGCCAGGACAACGTCCATGCCGGGGACGTCGTGGGCGTCGGGGATGCGCGCCAACCACCCCAAGTCGAGCGAGTCGAGCCCCACAACGGCGCTGTTGGTCATCGACCCCTGGCTGAAGTAGAGCTTGCCATCCGGACCGAACGCCGCCATGTTGGCGTGGTAGTCGCCTGGCCCGGGCAGGCCCGAGACGATCGTCGTGGATGTGCCGTCGGCGTCGAGGCGACGGATGCGTCCGGCGCCACCCTCGGTCACGTACAGGTCACCCTCGTGCCAGGCCAGCCCGTTGACGGGCGGGACCAAGCCGTCGGCCACCAGGTCCCGGTCACCGCCGGCACCGAGCCGCCATACCCGACCACCCGGCGCCGCCCCGCCGAAGGGCAGGCCCGACTCGGCCAGGTAGAGGTCGCCGCCGTCACCCACCGCGACGCTGGTGGGGAAGTCGAGGTCGGCCACGATCCGGTCACCTTCCATGGCGGCTCCGGCCGTCACGGCGGCCGACGGCGACCCAGGTGACGAGGGCGAGGGGCACGATGGCCACGAAGACCAGGGCGGCGGTGCCGAAGGAGGCGGCCATCGAGCCGGCGAAGGCATAGAGGACGGCTTCGGGGAGCGCGCCGAGGGCGGCGGCGCCCAGCAAGCGCGACCACGGCATCTGGGCGGCGCCGGCGACGACCGACACCGTCTCGGCAAGGACTGGGACCGGCCGGCTCAGCACCACCGCTCCAGGTCCCCACCGACCGACCAGCTCCTCCGCCCGGCGCCGCTGGGACTCGTCCGTCTCCACCCAGCGCCGGCCCGCCCGGCCCAGCGCGGCCCCGGCGGCGGTGGCACCGATGCGCCCCGCCAACGACAGGGCGGCGCCGACGGCAGCGCCGAAGAGGGCACCGTGGACCACCATGACCAGGCTCGACGGCACCGGTGCCACGACGTCGATCACCAGCAGGGCGGCGCCCAGGGTCGCCGCCAACAGTGCTTCCCGGCCGTCGAGCAGGGCGGAAGGATCGCTGAGGAACGGGACGTGGAGCGCCTCGACGACGACGAAGCCGGCGAGAGAGAAGGCCGCCACCACGGCGGCGATGACGAGGTACGGGCGCGTCGCCGGCGGGTCCCCGGCGATCCCCGTCCGCCGGCCGCTCACGTTCGAACCCACGGTCGTGGCCGTGGCGGCGTCGGCTGGGCGACCTCCGATGGTGTCGTAGCCTACGCTGCATCCGCCCGGTGCCGCCCGGTGCCGCCCGGCCCGGCAGCGCTCGCCGGCGACCGGTACGCACCAGCGATGATGGGCCCGAGCCCACCGCCGGAGCCGGCGGCTAGGCAAGCGGCGGGGGCGCCGGAGCGGGACCGTACGAAGGGTCGGCGGTGCCGATCTTGCGGACCAGCGAGAGGTGGCCGC
>JAHWJU010000195.1 GCA_019348255.1 Actinomycetota bacterium
CGCTGGCGCCGGGGTATCCTGCGTAGCTTCCCGAGAGGGGCTATAGCTCAGCCGGTTAGAGCGCAGCACTGATAATGCTGAGGTCGATGGTTCGATTCCATCTAGCCCCACCCGCTAAAGGCGCAGGTCACAGTTCTGCGCTCCCGATCCGCCGCCCCGCCGACACGGCCCCATCCCGCGCCCAGCCCGGCCAGCTGATGTGGAGCTGGTGATGTGGAGCTGGTGTCGATCCTTGAGGTGCAGGAGCGCAGCGATCTTCCTGCCCGGATCGACATCGTGGTCCGCTCCGGCCAACAGCTCATGCTCACCGAGGATGCCAAGCGCTTCTTCAAGAAGGTCGAGTTCGACCCACCCGAGCGCCTGGTCGTAATCACCCGCGACAAGAAGATCCGCTACCGGGCCGCCGAGAAGCGAGCCTGCGTCGAGTGCTCACTTCGTGCGTAGGGCCCACATGGCCCCGGTGGCAACGGCCCACACCGGGATCAGCGTTCCGGCGACGGGGAACAGCGGGTCGAACCGGTCGATGAACGCGACCGTCGCCGCGGCAAGGCACCACGCCAGACCGCCGACCACACCCAGGGGCATGATGATCCGGTTGCCCAGCGTGCGGGTGAGTCCACCGACCGCTGCGAGCGTGATGATGCCGACTCCCCAAAGGGTGCTGAAGATCGTCTCATTCCACGTGGCCACCCGCGAGACCAGCCCAGCCTGACCGTCGGCGATGGAGTCCGCTCCCAGCGCATCGAACAGGTGCACCGCCATGGAAAGGGTGCCGACGACGAAGAGGACGCTGACCACGTTCACGATTGCGGCCATGCGGGGGTCCAGGTCGCCGCGCTTGCGGAGTAGCAGGACAGCAGTGGCGAACAGCGCGAAGGACGCCAGCAGCAGCGCGTGCGACGGATACCACGACGGCTGGACGAACATGTCGTACAGCGTCTCGACCTTGGTGCCCTCGATCGTGGGCTGCGGGTGGCTCACCCCACCGGCGAAGAAGGCAATCCCTGCCAGGGCGAGGCAGGTGCCACCTACCCGGCCAGTGCGGAGGGAAGCGGGCGACAAGTCTGCGCGGTCCTTGAGTGACGTAAGCATCGGGGAGTCCTCCTGATCGGGTGACAGCACCGCCCAGTGTTCAGAGGCAACGAGCCGTGCGCATCCGTGCGCCCCCTCGAGTTCCTCAGGGAAAACCCTCGTCCGAAAGCGGGGTGGTGCTACGTAGCATCTGGTCGTGTCGGCTGCGACAGAAGCGACGGACGCCAAGGCCCCATCGGCGGCGGTCGAGGCGGTCCTGGCCGTGGTGGCCCTGGCCGTCGCGTCGCTTGTCGGCTACGGCTGGTTCCTCGGCTTCCACGTCGACAACGCCCACAACGGGCTGATCGCTGCCTCGTTCACCATCGTGGGCCTCTACGTCGTGCGGATGCACCCACGGCATCGTGAGGGCTGGCTGTTCGTCGCCGTCGGCGTGGTCCACGCCGTAATGTTCTTCGGCCGCCAGTACGGCCGCGCCAAGGGGGTGCTGCCCGCTGCATCGTGGATCGGCTGGCTCGGCGTCTGGCCCCTACCGCTGGCCATCGCCTTGACCGGTTGGACCTTCATGGCGTTCCCGCACGGCCGCATGCTGTCACCGAGCTGGCGCCGCGCCGGCCTGGTCATGGTCGCCGTCGCCGTCGTGATGGCGACGATGTCCGCGCTGTGGCCCGTGGACCACGACCGCATCAGCCTGGTTTCACCCCATCCCCTGAAGCTGCCCGGCTTCGAGGTGGCAACGAGGTTCTGGCCTTATCTCCTGCCCAGCTACACGCTGTTCCAGGTGCTCTGGACCTCCGCTGTGGTGGTGCGGCTGCTGCGGGCTCGCGGGGATGAGGCACGCCAGATGCGCTGGCTGGTCTACGCGACGGTGCTGGCGATGGTGTTGCTCGTCATGGGCCTCGCCGTGTTCCGGAGTCCGGTTCCCGGGGCGCTTGCGGTGCCGCTGATCCCGGTTGCCGCGGGCATCGCCATCCTGAAGTACCGGCTCTACGACATCGACCCGGTGGTCAACAGGACGCTGGTTGTCGGGTCCCTCGTCCTCCTGATCACCGTCGGCTACATCGCGATAGTCGTGGGCGTCGGCGCCCTGACCGCGGTCGGGACAGGGTGGCTGTCCCTGCTCACCACCGCGATCGTCGCCGTCGCCTTCGAGCCGCTGCGACGGCGCGCCCAGCTCGTGGCGGACCGGCTCGTCTACGGCCACCGGCCGACGCCGTACGAGGCCTTGTCCCGGTTGTCCTCCCAGCTCGACGAGGCACCCGACGAACTGCTCGACGGGGTTGCTGCCACGATTGCGAAGGCGGTCGCCGCTACTGAGGTGGTCGTCTGGGTCGGAGAGGAGGCCCGCCTGCTGGCCCAGGCGGGATGGCCCCGCCCGCCCGACCAGCCCGAGCCGTCGCGGCTGGACGACCTCGACCGCGGCCCCCATTGCCATGTGCGGCCGGTGCTCCACCGGGGCACGGTGCGCGGCGCGATCACGGTTCGCAAGCCACCCCGCGAGGCGCTCACCCCCGCCGAGGACCGGCTGCTGGACGACCTGGTCGCGCAGACCGGCCTGATCATCGCCCAGCAGCAGCAGGCCAAGGAACTCCAGGCCACCGCCCGGCGCATCGTCACCGCACAGGACTCGGCCCGACGCAGGATCGAGCGGGACCTCCACGACGGCACCCAGCAACGCCTGGTCACGATGGGACTAGAGCTCGGATCGTTGGCCGAGCAGGCAACCGCCGGGCCCGAACTGGCCGCACGGGTCAGGGGCATCCGGGCGCAGCTGCTGGAGGCCACCGCCGAACTGCGCGAGCTGGCCCGGGGCCTGCACCCGGCGGTGCTCACGGAGGCCGGGCTGGAGGTCGCCTTGCGCGTGCTGGCGGACCGGTCCGCCATCCCGGTCCGGCTGTCCGTGCGCGTAGCCGGCCGGCTGCCTCGCGAGATCGAGGCGACCGTCTACTACCTGGTCAGCGAGGCGCTGACCAACGCGGCGCGGCACTCGGACGCGAAGGTGGTCACGGTCGAGGTCGCCCAGGTCGCCCAAGGGCTGCAGGTGGGGGTCGACGATGACGGCTGCGGCGGTGCACGACGCGGCGCCGGCAGCGGGCTGCAGGGCCTCGCCGACCGTCTTGCCGCCGTCGGCGCCACGCTCACGATCGACAGTCCCGTCGGCGGTGGGACCCGGATCCGGACCGTGCTGCCATGCGCGTCATAGTGGCCGACGACGCCGTGCTGTTCCGCGAAGGGATGGCACGGATCCTCACCGAGGTGGGTTTCGAGGTCACCGGCCAGGCGCGCAGCGGGGTGGAACTGGTCGGACTCGTCCGTCGCGACCCCCCCGACGTCGTCATCACCGACCTGCGGATGCCTCCGGACTTCGCCGACGAGGGACTACAGGCAGCAGCAGAGATCCGCTCTTTCGCCCAGGACGTCGGGCTGATGCTGCTGTCGCAGTACGTCGAGGTGCACCACGCGCTGCGGCTGATGGACGAGTTCGCCGGTGCGGTCGGCTACCTCCTCAAGGACCGGGTGTCCGACCTGAGCGCCTTCGCCAACGACGTGCGGCGCGTCGCGGCCGGTCAGATCGTGATCGACCAGGAGCTGGTTTCACGGCTGGTCAGCCGGCGTCGCGAACGGGATCCGCTGGCCGAACTTACCGACCGCGAGCGGCAGGTACTGGCGCTCATGGCCCAGGGCCTGACCAACGCCGCACTGGCCCAAGAGCTGTTTGTGAGCCTGAAGACGGTCGAGGGATACATCCGCAACGTGTTCACCAAACTCGGTCTGCAACCCGGCGAACGGGAGCACCGGCGGGTGCTGGCCGTGCTGAAGTTCCTCCGGCAGCAGTAGCGGGGACAGGCCCTCGAAGGTGGGCAGCCTCGTGGGCCAACAGGCCGAGGAGGAGGGGGGGGAACGAAGGTCCCCGGCTCCGACCAGCAACGTTCGACCATGTACGCAGCACCGGCTCGGGTGGTAGGTGGCCCATCCCGCGGCCATCCCGCGTCCGGCGCCGTGCGCGGCGGTCCGGTCTTGCGTGGCACCCGCTCTAAGCTGCCCGTTCGGTGCAACCCGGTCTCTGTTTTCCGCCCGTTCAATCCTGATAATGCTGAGGTCGATGGTTCGAT
>JAHWJU010000196.1 GCA_019348255.1 Actinomycetota bacterium
CGGCTGCGCCGGCGGTGGGGGGCACCACGAAGTTGGTGCCGTGGACGACGTCGACGGGGCCGGTCCACCACTCGATCGGTGGACGGTTGCCACGCTCCCACGCCAGCCGGAGCGGACGGGCGGCCATCGGCCGGCGGGTCGTACGCACCTCGGCCGGCACCGCGCTGGCCAGCTCCTGGCGCCCACGCCACGTGAGGCCGTAGGCCATGACCTCCACCTCCGGGCGAGCGGCGAGGTGCTCGAGGAGGGCAGCGGTGAAGGCGCCGATCCCGGTCCGTGCGCCCAGCAACGGGGTTGCGTCGACGGCCAGGCGCAGCCGATCTGGAGACGGGGTGTTCACGTCAGCCCGCGGCCCGCCGGCGACCGAGGCCGGCGAAGCGCAGAGCACCGACCCCGGTGGCCACCACGGTCGCCGCCCCCGCCCCACCGAGCGCCAGGAGGGCGCCTGGGGGCCACGGCGACCAGGCGGCGGCGGCGGCGAGGCTGTGGACGATGCCGCTACCGGGTTCACCCCAGAAGGTGCCGAGCAGGGTGACCATGGCTCGGAGCTGCATGGCGGCGGCGGCCAGCAGAAGGACCGCCGGCACGAGCCCCGGCCGGCGGCCCAGGAGCCGGCCCAGGCCGATGGCGACCAGCACCGAGAGCCCTACGAGGCCACCGAACAGATAGCGGCCCTGGACCATGGCGGGCACGGCCGAGAGCCGGTAGAGGCGGAGGCCGCTGAGGAAGACGAAGGCCGCCAGGAGGAGGGTGGGCAGCACCAGCACCACCGTGAATGTTCCTGGCAGGCGGCCCCTGCCGATCGCGGCGGCGGCCACGGTGACGATGACCACGGCGGTGGCGGCGGTGGTCCAGGGGAGCGGCAGGGGCACCTCCACCCAGCCGAAGGCGCCCCAGAACCGCTCGGACATGTGCGGGAGCCAGGCGCTCAGCCAGCCCGAGAGGTTCCGCTCCACGCCGGAGGCGGCCTCCCGGAGGCGGTTGGCATACTCCACCGAGGGCGAGATGGAGCCGTAGCGCACCAGGTTCACCACCCACCACCAGCCGCCCACCACGAAGGCGACCGCCACGTACCCGCCCATGACCGGCACCCACCGGCGGCCCTGGCGGTGGAGGCCCAAGGCGAGCGCCACCGCCACCCACACCGGGACGACGAAGGCGAAGCCCTTGACCAGCAAGGCCACCCCGGTGAGCGCCCCGGCAAGGACGACGCCGCGGCGGTCGACATGGCCGGCGGCGAAGCGCACCGCCAGCAGTGTCAGGATGCCCATCACCAACAGGAGGAGGGCGTCGTTGTTGACGCCGGCCCCGATGTGGCTGAGCTGGGGGACCGCGAGGGGGACGACGGCGGCCCCGGCGGCGGCCGGCACAGAGGCCCCGGCGGCGGTCGCCGTGGCCCAGGCGAGCAGCGGGAGGGGGACGACCAGGAGGAGACTGAGCACCCGCATGATCCCCACCTCCCGGTCGTAGGAGCCGAGGCCCGTACCCGGGACGAGCGCGTCCGTGACGATGGTGCCTGCCGCCACGTACAGGTAGTAGGCCGGCGGGTGCTGAGCCATGTGGTTGAGCACCCCTTCCCGGTCGAAGATCACGCTCAGGTCGACGTCGCGGCCCGCCTCCCGCAACTCGCTTCGCGTCGGGCGTTCGGTGCGGGGGACCGCCTCTCCCCGAGCCAGGTGCCGGGAACCCTCCTCGAACTGCACCAGGGGTAGCGAGCCTCGGATCCCCGGGTCCATCACCCGCTGGTCGTAGGCGGGGTAGGCAGAGTCTTCGGCCACGGCGACGACCAGGTCGACGTGGTTGGGCTCGTCGGGCGCTCTCCAGGTGGGGACGAGCACGCCGTGGAACAGGAGCAGCACGGCGTGGAGAGCGGTGAGGAGCCAGACCAGGACCGGCGGGCGCCCGAGGGCCGGGCCCCGTGACCGCGGCGGGTCCGAGACCGCCGGCGGCGAATCAGCGTCGGCGTCGGAGGAGGCGGTCATGGTGGCTGGTGCCGGCGGGGACACGTCGTAGAGACGCTACTGCCGTTGCCTCAGTCGGCTGGCGGGACGCCGGCGGACCGGGCGAAGCGGAGGGTGCCGACTCCGGTGGCCACCACGGTGGCAGCCCCCACCACGGCCATGCCCACGAGGAGCCACGGAGGCCACGGCGACCAGGCTCCAGCAGCGGCCAGGCTGTCGATGATGCCGGTCCCCTCCTCGCCCCAGAAGGCGTCCAGGAGGGTCGTTCCGGCACGGAGCTGCATGGCGGCGGCCGCCAGGAGAACAAGGCCGGGAAGCAGCGCCTGCCGACGGCCCAGGAGCCGGGACCCCCCAGCGGCGACCAAGACGGACAGGCCGACCACGCCGCCGAAGAGGTAGCGGCCCTGCACCATGGCGGCTACGCCCGCCAGCTGGTACAGGCGGTAGCCGCTCACGAACACGAACACCCCGAGCAGCAGGGTCGGCAGCAACAGCACGCCGGCGGTGGCTCTGGAGAGCGGTCGGCGCCGGCCGACCAGGGCGGCGGCCACGGTGACCAGGACCACGGCGGTGGCAGCGGTCGTCCATGGCACGGGAAGGGGCACCTCGACCCACCCGAAGCTGCCCCAGAAACGCTCCGACATGTGCGGGAGCCAGTCGCCCAGCCACCCCGACACGTCCCGCTCGACGCTGGAGTCGGCCGGGCGCAGGCGAGAGGCGTACTCGAGCGACGGCAAGATGGAGCCGTAGCGGGCGAGGTTGGCCAGCCACCACCACCCACCGGTGACCAACGCCATCCCCACGTAGGTGCCCACCAGGGGCCCCCAGCCGCGGCCGCGGCGGCGGCATCCCCACACGATGGCCACCAACAGCCAGACGGGCGCGACGAAGGCGAAGGCCTTGACCAGCAGGGCCAGTCCTGTCAGGACGCCGGCGAGGACGACACCGCGGCGGGTGACGTGGCCGGTGGCGAACCGGACGGCCAGCAGCGTGAGGGCTCCCATGAGCGCCAGGAGCAGGGCGTCGTTGTTGACGCCGGCCCCGATGTTGGTCAGCTGTGGGATCGCGAGCGGGACCACGGCGGCGCCCACGGCGGTCGGTCCTGAGGCGGCGGCGGAGCGGGCCGCGGCCCACGCCAGGAGGGGGAGGGGAACGATGAGGAGGAGACTCAGCAGCCGCAAGACGCCCACCTCGCGGTCGTAGGAGCCCAGGCCGTCCCCCGGCGCGACGGCTTCGGTGACGACGCTGCCGGCCGCCAGGTACAGGTAGTAGGCCGGTGGGTGCTGGGCCATGTGGTTGAAGCCTCTTCCCGTGGCGCGGTCGACCACGGGTGGGGGGCTGGCCTCACGCAACTCCCGCAGCGACGGCCGGTCGGCGCGGGGCGTGGCGTCGCTCCGAGCCAGGTGCCGGGAGCCCTCGCTGAACTCGACCAGCTCGCGAGATGCCCGTATCCCCGGGTCCATCACCCGCTGGTCGTACGCCGGGTAGCCCCCGTCCTCTGTGAGCGCCACGACCAGGTCGACGTGGCTCGTCTCGTCCGGTGACCTCCAGGTGGGGACGAGCACGCTGTGGGAGACGAGGAGCATGGCGTGGAGCGCAGTGACGAGCCAGACCAGCAGTGGCGGCCGGCCGAGGGCGGGCGCCAGCGACGAGACCGGCTCCCGCACCGCCCCGGACAGGTGGCGAGGAGTGGTGGATGAGGCGGTCATGTGGCTGGAGTGGTCGCGGGGACCTCGCCACGCTAGTGGGCTCGGACCTCTGGGGAGGGTCGGCGCCGGCCGGGGAGTCGGAGAGGCGTGGGACCGCTCGGCGAGCCGGCCCACGTGGTTGTGGCCCGCCGGAGACGCCGGTGTAAGGTCGGGTGCCCTTCCCGGGGCGCGATGTCCGTGCCCATCCGCGCACCAGCTCCGGAGATCAACCAGTACATGCGCAACGGAGACGTCACGTCGCCGGCGCCGGAACCTCCGGAAGCGGGCCCACGGCGGTGGAGGCGCAGCGAGCTGCTCCTCGCCGCCGGTCTGGGCGTGGCCGGCACGGTCGCCGCACTCCTCCAGCTGTTCTGGGGCCAGCACATCGGGCTGGCCGACAACGGCGACGGCTTCCGGCTGATGTGCCACTTCGACCTGGTCAAGCGGGTGGACGTGCTCGGGAGCCGGGTCGTGCTGCACTACGCCCC
>JAHWJU010000197.1 GCA_019348255.1 Actinomycetota bacterium
ACCGGGTGCGCCCCTTGGCACGAGCGATGAGCGCGTCGCCGTTGCGGGCCATCGTCTCGAGCGCGGCGCGGTCCGGTTCGGCACGGCGGAGTTCGTCCGGCCACGTTTCGACGACGCTGATCGCCCAAGCCGCCCACTGGTCGACCGCCTGTCGGATGTCGTCGACGAACTTCCCAACGAGGATGAGCCACGCGAGGCGCTCAGGGTAACCGCCGCGGCCTTCGAGGTACTCGTGGGAGACGCCGGTGTTGGAGACGGCGTGGTCCTCGACCCACGTGTGCACGCCGCGGATCGTCGCGAGGAGGTCGTCCTTGGTGCCGTGCTCGGCGAAGAACACCTTCACCAGCTGTTCGAACTCGATGACCGGTCCGGCGCCGGGCGTCGGTACCCACTCGGCGAGGGCACGCCGCCCCTTGGGGGTGATCGTGTAGCGGGTGCGCGGCCGCTGCCCAACGTATTCGGTGGTGCTCCGCGCCAGGCCGTGGGCTTCGAGCTTCTTCGGCTCGCGGTAGATGCCGCTCTCGGCTCGGGGCCAGAACAGCGCGAATGACCGCTGCATCTGGTCCGCGAGCTCGTAGGGCGTCCAGCTGCGGACCGAAAGCAGGCCGAGGATGGCGTAGGAGGTGGTGGTCAGGTCGGACATTTGACTTA
Organism: Actinomycetota bacterium; assembly: GCA_019348255.1. Lineage (GTDB taxonomy): Bacteria > Actinomycetota > Acidimicrobiia > Acidimicrobiales > CADCTF01 > JAHWJQ01. The sequence continues at coordinate 652 of JAHWJU010000197.1, forward strand.
CTCTATAGTAGAGTATACGGTCGCCGGTGGAGGTGGCGATGGCGAGCAACGCGGAGATGGCTGCGGCGTGGGACGGACCGGAGGGCGACCACTGGGCCGACAATGCCGGCCGGTATGAGGCGACCTCGGAGCGGTTCCGCAGCGCACTCCTCGGGGCGCTCGACCTCCGCGACGACAGCGGGGTCGTCGACATCGGGTGCGGAACAGGAGCCGCGACACGAGAAGCCGCCCGGATTGCAGCGAAAGGCGCGGTGCTCGGCGTTGATCTCTCGAGGCAGATGCTCGAGGTCGCTCGTGCGCGGGCCGCCGCCGACGGTCTCGACCACGTGCGCTTCGAGCGGGCAGACGCGCAGGTCCATCCCTTCGACCGCGCCGCGTTCGACGTCGCCATCAGCTGCTTCGGCGCGATGTTCTTTGCCGACCCGGTGGCGGCACTGGCCAACATCCGCCGCTCACTCCGACCGGGCGCATCGCTTGCGCTGCTCGCGTGGCGCGACCTGGCGCGCAACGAATGGGTCGACGCAGTGCGGACCGCCCTCGCCGCGGGACGCTCGCTCCCCGTCCCGCCGCCCGGGTCGCCGGGCCCGTTCAGCATGGCCGACCGCCACATCACCACCAGCTGGCTCACAGAGGCCGGTTACCGCGACCTCGACCTATCGTCGGTTGACGAGCCCCTCTGGTTCGGCAGGGATGCGGACGATGCGTACTCGTTCGTCTCGACGTTCGGCGTCACCCGCGGACTGATAGCCGATCTCGACGACGCGGCCCGCACCGACGCGCTCGACCAGTTGCACCAGACCCTGAAGGACCACGAGACCCCCGATGGCGTGACGCTCGCCGGGTCCGCGTGGCTCATCACCGCGAACAACCCGGAGGAGGCACGCTGATGCCAAACCCGTGTGGCTGAGGTCGCGGACGGCAAGTATCAGCTCATGACGTACTTCGACGAGATCGACTTCGCCGTCAACCAGTACCTCCTGACCGGGGACTAGCCGCTGCTGTTCCAAACGGGCATTGCGACGATCATCCAGGGCTCCGTCGGATGCATGCTGAGCATCGGTGACCTCGCTGATCGGCCGCCACGTCCGCTCCAGAGCGATAAGAAGCTCGAGTTCGGCGGCCGCACCATCGAGTGGATCGACACGCCGCACGTCCCCACGCCTGGAAGCAGGCGTGCTGTTCGATCAGACCACCGGCACGTTGCTCTGCGGCGACCTGTTCGCCCGCCCCGGCCGCTACGCGCCGACGACCGCCGACGACATCGTGACGCCGGCAAGCGAAGCCAAGACGGCTTCGCGTCGATGTCACTCCACCCGGCGAGGACGGCAATCCGGATCGGTCGCCTTCATCGCGCTCTGAGCGATCGGCCCGCAGTTCTGGTCGGGCTACGTCATGGCCGGCGGCGGCCAGATCCCCGACTCGTCGCGGTCGAGACTTTGGGCGCTACTGGCTCGCGGGCGCCGTGGCGCCGGTTAGAGCGCGCTCGAGGATGATGGCTCGCGGTGCGCCTACCAGTGCCGGTGAGTTGGCCGGGTTCTGCCATATGACTGTTTCGAGGAAGTGCAGGAACCCCGCCGCTTCATCGCGGGTGTCGAAGTCAAGGTCCAAGACGACGAACTTTGGGTCGTCGACTGGTTGGTGCACGCGCGCGTCGCGGACCCCTGCCGTTCGGCGCGCCTCGTCAAAGCTGGCGAAAGCCGCGGACCAAACGCCGAAGTCGGTGATGGCATGCTCGATGTGGAGTGTGGGCACGATTGCTCCTCCTAGGACGACTCGTTTCGACGGTACGCACCCGGCGTCTCGCCGCCTATCCCAACTTCCTGGGGTTCTGATGCCGGCAACAACCAGCCGCCCTACGCTGCCGCGCGTGACCCGTCGTCATGGGGAGAGCCGGGCGATCGAGCGGGTCACCGACATCTGTGCGCAGCACCACGACTCTCGCTCGCTTCGACTCGCGTTGCTCGACGAACTCAGGAATCTGATCGGGGGCTTCGACGCGTACGCGTGGCTGCTCACCGACCCAGTCACGGAGGTCGGTGGATCCCCACTGGCCGATGTCCCCTGGCTCGAGGCGCTCCCCCGCCAGATCCATCTGAAGTACCTCACGCCCCTGAACCGGTGGACCGGACTGACCGAGCCGCCCGTGGCCTGTCTGCGTGCCGTAACCGGCGGTCGGCTGGACCAGAGCCTCGTGTGGCGGGAGCTCCTTGTGGACTACGGCGTGCGCGACGCGGCCTCCGTCGTGTTCCGAGACCGCTTCGGATGCTGGGCCTTCCTCGAACTGTGGAGGACCGGATCGAGCTTCACCGACGCCGAAGCCGAGGTGCTCGTCGCCTTGAACAGCACGGTCACGAGCGCGATCCGGCGGTGCCAGGCGCGAACCTTCGAATTGGACGCCCCCGTGTCAGAGCGAACGGGCCCAGTCGTGCTCATCCTGTCACCACAGCTCGCCGTCAGAGCCCAGACGCCTGAGACCGAGCAGTTCCTGAAGCTACTCGTCCCACCAGAGAGCGACCGACGACCGATCCCTGCGGGCGCGTACAACGTCGGCGCGCAACTTCTCGCGGTGGAGGCGGGTGTCGACACCCACCCCCCGACCGCCCGCGTCCACCTCTCGGGCGGCCTGTGGCTTACGCTGCGCGCCGCACGCATCGGTGGCACCGAACCCTCGCAGGACCAGGACATGGCAGTCACGATCGAGCGTACGGACCCACGCGATCGGCTCGACCTGTTCTCGCGTTCGTCGGGCCTCACCGTGCGCGAGGCCGAGCTTCTCGGCCATCTCGCCGCCGGCGCCGACACCCGAGAGGTCGCTCGAAGGATGTTCCTCTCAGAGCACACAGTCCAAGACCACCTGAAGGGGATCTTCGCCAAGTCCGGGGCTCCGAACCGCCGGACACTGCTCGCCCGCGCGACCGGACGCTGAGCCCCCACCCGAACGACGCGTGCCCGAACCAGCTCCAGGTACTCGTCGCGGGTGACCGAGCGCGATCTGTCCGCTCCGGCCCTCCGCCAAACAGGGCATCCAACGTTCCAAGGTGATCCTCCTTCACGGTCCGGACCACAGCCTCGAATGGCTGGAAAGCGGTCTGGTGGATCACCGGCATATCTACGCCTATGGAGCGCTCACCCTCGGAAGATGCCGTTTTGCCGGCTTGAACGGCTCCCCCGCATGGATCCCGCAGTCGGTCGCTCTACCAGCCGCTCGCGGCTCCGACGGCCAGGACCAGCAGCCCCACGAGCAGTACCAGGCCGGACCCGCCGAAGCGGGCCAGCCACTCCCAGCAGTTGATCATCCGGGCCTCCGAAGGCTCAGGCCGGTGTCAGGACCATGGCTGTCCCGCACGCTTTGATGGCGCTCCTCGCGGCGCACCTCGCGGCCAACGGGATCGCCCCCGGCAACGCCGACGCTTTGGTCTCTGCGAGCCCACAGGGCCGCCCTCTCTCTTACAGCGCATTCAAGGAACGAGTGTGGAACCC
>JAHWJU010000198.1 GCA_019348255.1 Actinomycetota bacterium
CGGGCTCTGTCGGTGAAGCGTTCGAACAAGGGACCCTCCTTGGGAGGATGGGCGTCTGAGAGAAGTCTACTGAGGCATCAAGACAACAAGTCGGGCAGCGCCCGTGTTCCAGGTTCTCTACCCGGGTTCAGGTGACCTGCACCGCGACCCGGAAGCTGCAGGTCGGCTCGATCTGGTCGAGCCATGCGAAGGTCTCCTGCACCAGCGTGACGACCAGCTGGTAGCGGCCGGGGCGGGGCGGCAACTCCACGGCCATGCCCAGCACGACGCGGGCGCCGGGCCCCACCGGCTCCACGAAGGAGGTCCTCCGGCCCTCCCCCGGCACCTCCGAACCCTCGTGATCGAGCCAGCGGTAGCTGAGGTGGACCGGCTCGTAGGTGAACGCGCTGGACAGCCACCACCGGCCCCCGTTGACCACACGCACCGGGACCGTGACCAGCTCTGCCGGCCGACCTGTGACCTCGCCGTCCACCGCCAGCGTCACTCGGGGTGAGATCAAGAAGTTGCGCTCGGGCGGTCGGGTGCGGGAGTGGGCCCGGGCCACCGCCGCCAGCCTCGCCCTGGACGCCACCCGCTCGCGGGCGGCGGCCACCGGGCCGGGGCGGGAGAGGCCGACCAGGTCGACCACCCCGTGGTGGCCGAGCAGGAGCTCGAGGTCCGACAGCGACGAGACGATTGTGGTCGCGCCGGATTCCTCCACCACCGCCACCCGGTCGAACAGGGTGCTGAAGCAGGCGAAGAACTCATCCAGTCCCAGGCCGGCGATCCGCCGGAGGGCCTGCACGTTGCACTCCACGACGGTGACCGGGCGGTGCCGGCGGATGAGCTCCCGTGCTCCCGCCAGCACCGACGGCTCGGCCCCCTCCACGTCGATCTTCAAGACGTCGAGGCGGGAAAGGGCCGCTCCGGCGGCCCACGAGTCGAGGCGCACCCCCTCCACCTGTTCACCCTGTCCCCCGGGGCCCGAGACGAACGACCCGGCCGGGTAGGCCTGGTTGAACTCGAGGTTGACCGGGCCCTCCCGGTCGACCACGGCCGCCCGGCGCACCTGGACATGGTCGAGGCCCGCCACGTTGCGCTGGAGGTACCCGAAGTTCTCCGCCGCCGGCTCGAAGGCGTACACCCGGCCGCGGGGCGCGAGCTCGGCCATCAACCGGGTGAGCACCCCGATGTTGGCGCCCACGTCGACGGCGACGCCGTCGACGGGCAGCACCCGGCGGAGCAGGTGGCCGATGCCCGGCTCGTACCGGCCGTCGCGCTCCTCGATCGACAACAGCACCCCGCGGTCGGCGTCGCTGCCGACGATCTCGAACTCAGCTCCCTCGAAGGGTCGGTAGCGCACGGTCCGGTCGGTCACGGCGCATGATACGGATAGCGTGCTGCGATGGACGCCGCCGCCCTGCTCGGAGCCCCCGAACTGGCGGGCGACCTGCTGCGGTTGGAAGACATGCTCCGGAGCTCCACTTCAGCCATGGACCCGTTCCTGTCACAGGTGGCCGGCCACCTGGTGGCGGCCGGGGGCAAGCGCATCCGGCCGGCCTTGACCCTGGCTGCCGCGCTGGCCGGCGGCGCCGCTGTCGACGACGACCTGATCATGGGCGGCATCTCGGTCGAGCTGGTGCACATCGGCTCGCTCTACCACGACGACGTCATGGACGAGGCCGAGAGCCGCCGGGGCGTGCAGAGCGTGAACGCCCGCTGGGGCAACCTCGTGGCCATCCTGGCCGGCGACTTCCTCCTCGCTCGTGCCTCCGAGATCGCCGCCTCGCTCGGGACCGAGGTCGCCGGCCTGCTCGCCGCCACCATCGGCAGGCTGTGCGAGGGCCAGGTGGGTGAGCTTCGCACCGCCTTCGACCCCGGGCGCAGCGAGGCCGCGTACTTCGAGTCGATCGCCGGCAAGACCGCCTCGCTCACCGCCGCCGCGTGCCGGATCGGCGGCGTCGTGGCCGGGCTCCCCCGCCCCGCCGTCGACGCGCTCACCGCCTTCGGCGAGGCCTTCGGGATCGTGTTCCAGATCCGCGACGACTGCCTCGACGTCACCGGCACCGACGAGCAGCTGGGCAAGCCCGCGGGCCAGGACCTGGTCGAAGGCACCTACTCACTCCCGGTGATCCGGGCGCTGGCCATGCCTGATGTCGGCGACGAGCTCCGGCCCCTGCTCGGGCGCCCCCTCGACGGACCCGAGCGGGACAAGGCCCGCGAGATCATCCAGGCCAGCGGAGCCGTGCAACAGGCCCTGGCCACGGCCCAGGAGTACGCCCTCACCGCCTCGGCCGCCCTCTCCCCCCTCGACAGCACTCCCGTGGCCACCGCGCTGGCCGGCGCCGGCCAGCGTCTCCTGGCCAGCTGAGGTCGGGCACCTCAGGTCTCCGCCATGGAACGGTCGGTCCTGCAGGGTTTGGCCGCCTTCCGGTGGGCGGCCTGGGCCTGGATGGCCTTCGTACTGTTGGTCTCCCCGGGGCGGCTCGTCCGGCCCTGGCTGGCCTACCTGCTGGTGGGCCTCGCCCTCGCCTACACGGCAGCGTGCAGCTTGGTCTGGCGGCGCCGGCCCGAGGCGCTGCTGCACCCGGCCATGGTCGTCACCGAACTGGCCCTGGGTGCCGCCCTGTTGCTCTTCGACGGTCTCGTGCGTCCGGCGGGCACCGTCTTTTCGACCGGCCAGTCGCTGGGCTCGGTGTGGCCCCTCACCGGGGTCATCAGCGCCGGCGTGGCCTTCGGTCCCTGGGGGGGCGGGATCGCCGGGTTGGCCCTCGGGGCCAGCCGCTGGCTGTCCACCGTCTTGAACCAGGTCGACGACTACGGCGAGGGGCGGGGCCTCTCGATCACGAGCACGGCGGTCTTCTACGCCATGGCGGGATCGGTGTTCGGCTACGTGTTCGTGCTGTTGAGCCGGGCCCGGGAGGAGGTGGCGGCGGCGCGGGCCCGCGAGGAGGTGGCCCGCACCCTCCACGACGGGGTGCTGCAGACGCTGGCCCTGGTCGAACGGCGGGCCACCGACCCGGCGCTGTCGCGCCTGGCCCGCGAACAGGAGCGGGACCTGCGGGCCTACCTGTTCGGGGACCGCCAGGCGCCGGCCACGGACCTCGGTGCCGCTCTACGGGCGGCTGCCAGCCGGTTCGAGGGGTCCTACGGCGGCCGGGCCCAGGTGCTGGTGCCCGACGACCTCCCGCCGCTGCCGCCGGTTCGGGTGGAGGCGCTCGCCGGCGCCGTGGGTGAGGCCCTCACCAATGCCGGCAAGCATGCCGGCGCCGGGGGGCCTGGTCCCCAGGGCGGGGTCAACGTCGTGGTGTACGTCGAGGAGGACCAGCCCGGCCGGGTGTTCTGCTCGGTGAAGGACGACGGCCCGGGCTTCGACCCGGCCACCACCGCGGAAGGGGTCGGTCTCAGCCGCTCGATCCGGGGGCGGATGCACAGCGAGGGAGGGGGGGCCGAGGTGGCGAGCCAGCCCGGCGCCGGCACCGAGGTCCGCCTGTGGGTACCGTGTGCGTGATGGCCAACCTCGTGCGGGTGGTGCTGGCTGACGACCATCCCATCTGGCGGGACGGCGTCCGGGCCGACCTCAAAGACGGCTTCTGGGTCGTCGGAGAAGCCGGGACGGCCGACGAGACGATCGCCGTCATCCGCTCCACCAAGCCCGATGTCGTGGTCTGCGACCTCAACATGCCCGGGGGTGGCGGCATCAAGGTCGCCAAGACCTGCGGGGAGGAGACCCGCATCGTGATGCTCACCGTGTCCGAACAGGAGCGCGACCTCCTCGACGCCGTGGCCGCCGGCGCCATCGGCTACCTCGTCAAGTCGACACCGCCCGACGAGTTGCGGGCCGCCCTGCTGCGGGCGTCGCGGGGCGAGCCGGTCTTCACCCCGGCCCTGGCTGCGCTGGTGCTGGGGGAGTTCCGGCGCATGTCCAAGACCGCCACCGGCGCCAACCCGTTGTCCGACCGCGAGCGCGAGGTGCTCCAGCTGGTGGCGCGGGGCCATCCCTACAAACAGATCGGGGCGGAGCTGTTCATCGCCGAAAAGACGGTCGAGAACCACGTCCGCAACATCCTGGGCAAGCTCCACCTCACCCGCAAACAGGAGCTCATCCGCTACGCCCTCGACCACGGCATCGA
>JAHWJU010000199.1 GCA_019348255.1 Actinomycetota bacterium
GGCCAGCCACGCGAGGGCATGGCGCTGCTCGACGAGGCCATGCTGGCGGCCGTCAACGGGGAGCTCGCTCCCCTCTTCACCGGCTGGGTGTACTGCAACGTGCTGTCGACCTGCCACGACGTGGCCGACCTCCGCCGAGCCGGCGAGTGGAACGACGCCGCCATGCGCTGGTGCGAGCAGCTGCGGGACGGCGCCTTCTACCCCGGGATCTGCCGGCTGCACGTGGTGGAGCTGGCGTGCCTGCGGGGGACATGGGAGACGGCCGAGGCCGAGGCCCGGCGTGCATGCGGCGAGCTGACCGCCCACGACCCCCGCTTCGCCGGCGAGGCCTACTACCTCGCCGGCGAGATGCGGCGCCTGGTGGGCGATCTCGATGGGGCCCAGGAGGCCTTCACCCAGGCCCATCAGCTGGGTCGGCTGCCCCAGCCGGGCCTGGCTCGAGTCCGCCTCGCCCAGGACCGCCCCGACGCCGCGGCCAAGGGGCTCAGGCTTGCCCTCGATGCCGGCCCGTCATCGCCACTGCATCGGGCGCAGCTCCTGGCGGCGACGGCCCACGCCGAGCTCCGACTCGGCACTCGGGACGCGGCCCGGGCGGCGGCGGCCGAGCTGGTGTCGATCGCCGGCACCGTCGACAGTCCCTGGTAGAGCGTGCTGTGCCGGCCCTGGCGGTCGAACGACGTCAGCTGACCGGCGAACGCCTCGCCGACATGGACCGTGCCGTCGTCACCGATGGCCAGCCCGAGCGGTCCGATGAGGCCGTCGAGCACCGGATCACTCAGCGTGGCCACGCCCGCCAGTACCACCATCGCCGTGATCATGGTGAACGCCAACGCGACTGCTGAAACAACTCCCGTGCTCGTGTTCCTGTCATGGCGAGTCACCTCGACTTGGAAGAAGCCGGTCCCAGTGACCGGAGCAACGGCAGCAGCAACCGGACGCGCTGATAAGGCCCGTCTTTCGGCCGAGATGTCCCACGAGAAAGAGACTGCGGACCCTGGACAGCGGGACAAATCGGGCCCCACGCTAGCGGGAGACGCGCACGAACACGGCGGCTGACTGTCACACCGCAAAGCGAGAATAGGGGTGCATGCCATTCTGCTTTGAGGAGGAACCCGTGAAGGCAATGCCACCCACCACCAACATCGCCGACGGCGAGACGCCGACCTTCGCGGACGTCCCGCTGGAGCGGCTGGAGAGCGAGATCACCGAGCTGTCCGCTCATCTCAACGCCGCCGAGTGCCGGTGGTTGCTGCTGGTGGCCGAGTTCGATCGGCGGCAGGGATGGGGAACCTGGGAATGCCGGAGCTGCGCCCACTGGCTGAACTGGAAGTGCGGGATCGACGTGGCCACGGCACGCCAGAAGGTCCGGGTGGCGCACTGCCTCCGGCAGCTGCCCATGACCACCGCCGCCTTCGCTGCCGGCAAGCTGAGCTACTCCAAGGTGCGGGCGCTCACCCGGGTGGCCACGCCCGACAACGAGGGTGACCTGCTCGAGCTCGCCCTGACCGGTACGGCGTCGCACCTGGAGCGGATCGTGCGGGCCTACCGGGGCGCCCTGCGAGACGACGAGGTGGACACGGCCAACGACCTCCACGACCGGCGCAGCGTGCAGTGGCACCACGACGACGACGGCAGCTTCGTGCTCAGCGCCCGCCTCACTCCCGAGCAGGGCGCGCTGGTGCGCCAGGCCCTGGAGGCGGCGACGGAGGCTGTGGACAACGGTTCCGCGGAACCGTTGTCCACAGGCCAGGAGTCCCGAGGCCAGCGCCGGGCCGACGCCTTGGCGATCATGGCCGAGAGCTTTCTGGCCACCGGTGAGCACGCCGGCCACAGCGGCGATCGCCATCTGGTGGCGGTCCACGTCGATGCCGAGGTGCTGGCCAGCGACACCGAGGGACGCTGCGAGCTCGAGGACGGCCCCGCCCTGGCTGCCGAGACCGCTCGCCGCCTGGGTTGCGACGCCGCCGTGGTCGCCGTCGTGGAGGACGGGCGGGGCACTCCCCTCGACGTTGGCCGAAAGACTCGCTCCATCCCGCCTGCCGTTCGCCGGGCGCTGCAGGTACGCGACGGAGGGTGCCGCTTCCCCGGCTGCACCAACCGCCGCTTCGTCGACGGCCACCACATCCGCCACTGGGCTGCCGGCGGCGAGACCAGCCTGGCCAACCTGGTGCTGCTGTGCCGCAGGCACCACCGGGCCGTGCACGAGGGGGGCTACACCGCCGAAGCCACCGCAGACCCGCACGACCCCGTGCGCTTCCTCCGTCCTGACGGCACCCTGCTCGGGGAGCAGAGCGAGCTGCCGGCCACCGACCACCGGGCGGTCGTCGACCACAACTGCGAGCTCGGCCTCGACATCGACCACGTCACCGCCGTGCCCACGTGGGCGGGCGAGCGGCTCGACCTCGGTCTCTGCGTGGACGGTCTGCTAGCGGCTAGCCCGAAGGAGTCACGCCGCGAGTAGCCACCCGGCGGTGGCGTCGAGGTCCGGATCGCAACGGCGGATGCCGTCGACCCAAGTGCGCAATTTGTTGCTATCGCGTCGGTTATCCAGCGTCACGGCGTAGCCGCGCCTCGATGCGAGCGTCGGTGCGGCCTCTGCTGCCTCCACTGCAACCTGAGGCTTGTACCCCTGCGTCAGCCCCCAGAGATGAGCGGCACCGGCCTGCACGGGCTCAGCCCAGCCCTCGGCGGCCCGAGCCGTGGCGAACAGCGCGTCACCGACGTCCCTGCTCGGCCTCAGTACCGGGCCGGCTGCTTGGAGAAGCAGGGCAACTGCGTAAGCGTTGTGCGGCGACAGCGTCTGGGTGATCTGCTGGACGATCCAATCGGGCGCATCAGCGGCCTTGGACGCCTTGCGGTCGGTGAGCAACGAGCGGAGGAAGCGACGCCAGTGACCCGGAGCGAGCGCAAGCAGCGTCACGTCGTTCAGGAGGCAGTCGAACACCTCTCGGGCTTTCGGTGCGGTCATCTTGCTGAGAGCGACGCGAAGTTCTGGCACTCGCTCATCAGGCGACGCCATCGCGTACTCGAACAGGCGGACGGCCGCGTCATGGTCGTCCTGATCCGGGTCTTCGAACGATGACTGCGCGTACTGGATGGCGCTGCGCTGGATGGTCTCGAACGCGGTCGAACCATCGATGGGCTTGCACTTGTCGGGATGACATACGAACCCCAGGCACCTTGTTGAGACCGCTCCCTGGTAGGTGTCGAGCATGCTCGGGAAGTCTCGGGTGCTACGCAGGAACGCCCAGGTGTCGTCCATGTAGCGAAGGAACGGCAACCCAATCTTCGCCAGGGCATCATCACCGGGGGTTAGGAGCGCATTTCCGAGAATCTCTGAACCGCCAGGACCGATCGGCAGACCCGTCACGGACGAGGTCGCGTGGAGCTTGTCGAGCCAGGCGAGTAGTGCCTCGAAGTTGTGGCGGAGCAGCCGAAGTCGGCCGAGCACCGCCTCGAGTGCTACACGACTCACCGACGGGTAGTAGTTCTGGATGTCGAGGGTGGCGAGAACACCATGCTGGGTCAGCAGCTGGATACCACGCTCGCGCCGCTCCTTGATCGGCACATGGTGTCGTTCGACCCGCCAGCGCGGCGGTGGGGCGGCGAGCCGGCTCGACAGCACAACGTTGGTATCAACGGAAGCGACGATTGGATTCACGTTGCGGCCGACGAGGGCGCGGTAGGCGACCTGGTCGAACGGGTCCATCGTCGCCATAGGCCTCCGGCCATGGCGGTCCTTCGGCCAGTTGAACACCTGGACGTCGCCAGGCGTCCGTCCCTCCGCGAATCGTCGCCGAACCGTAGCGGCGACGCAGTCGGGCTGGAACCTGAGATCACGCCACTGGATCGGATCGGGCAGATCGCCGTCGCGATCGATATCGGCGGCGACTGCGAGGCATGCCTTGATCTCGCCGCGGGTGATCGGCAACGGGACTACGCGTGATGAGCGAGAGACTGTGGTGGGTCGATCTCCTTGTGAAAACGGGTGTCCGTCCCGACATTTCGGCGGCGAATCTGGGGATAACCCGTGGTCCTTCCCACGATCACGAACAGCCGCTGGTGCTCCCACACGACGGGCAGGCGTGGCAGCTGCCCGA
>JAHWJU010000200.1 GCA_019348255.1 Actinomycetota bacterium
GTGCCTGTTGGCCTTCCCCATCGGGTAGGCGCAGCCGGCCTGCCGGGAGGAGCCCAGCCGGGAATGAGGGCTGCGCCGGGGGATGATCCCCACCGCCGGGCCCGACACTTCCAGCCATGACCATCATCGCGTCGGGTGCCGGTGCAAGCCGGTTCCCCTCATCATCTGCCCCCGGGGGCGGCGGCTGTCGTCGCGTGCTCGTGATCATCGGTCCCTCGGGAGGCGGCAAGTCGACCGTCGTGCGGACCCTGGTCCGCGACGGGGTCCTGAGGGTGCACCCCACCTACACCACCCGCCCCCGAAGGGCCGACGAGGCTCACGGCTCCGCCGAGCACCGGTTCGTGTCCGAGCGCCAGTTCGACCACCTCGCCCGCCGTGGCTTCTTCGCCGACACCGTGTCGTTGTTCGGCCTTCCGTACCGGTACGGCCTGCCGCCGCTGCGCACGGCGGCCGACGGCGCCATCGACACCGTGATGCTGCGGGCTCCACTGGTGGCTCGCTTCGCGGCGGCCGTTCCCGCCCACGTGGTGTACCAGATCGAGGACCGACCGGAGCGGGTCGTTGCCCGCCTCGCCTCCCGCAACAGCGGCCACCACGACCTCGAGGCTCGGCTCCACGACAACCGACGTGAAGTCGAGGCCGGACGGCGCATCGCCCACCGGGTGTTCCTCAACGACGGTTCCCTCACAGCCTTGGCCGCCGCCGTCGCAGCCGCGGCCCGCTCCGACATCGCTACAGCGCCCGAGCGCCGGGGAGCGCTCCGGTGAGCGGCGACCCCCGCCCCGACCCGACGCCGGCGCCGGGGCCGTCGCCGGCCGACCGCTGGTGGAGGATCGTCGGGATCGTGCTCGGAGCCGTCTTCGTGCTCGGCGGGCTCGCGGTCGTCGCCTTCATCGTCATGTTCGTGATCTTCATCAACAGCTACGGGAGCAACAAGTGATCCTCCGTCTCCGCCTCCTCGTCCTGTTGGCCCGGCCCTCCCTCGTCGTGCTCCTGGGGCTGTTCACCGCCACCGGCCTGGCTCAGGGGGGCGCCGGCAACGATGCGGGCCGGCTGATGCAGGCCCTCGCCGCCGTCGTGGCCTACCTGGTCGTGGCGGTCGTGCTCAACGACCTCGCCGACGAGACCATCGACCGCGTGAACCTGCCCCGGGACCGCACCCGGCCGCTGGTCGCCGGCGCCGGCACCCGCCGTGAGCTGCTGGTGGTCGCCGGCGCGGCCGCCGCCGCTGCGCTGGGCGTCGCCGCCACCATCGGCTGGCCGGCGCTGGCGGTGGTGGCTGCTGGCCTGGCCCTGAGCGCCGGCTACTCGCTGCGCCCGGTGCGGGTCGCCGACCGCGGGGCCCTGGCGTCGCTGCTGTTGCCCTCCGGTTACGTGGCGGTGCCCTACCTGGTCGGCATGTTCACGGCCCCGTCGGGGCTGGGCGGCGACGACCTCGTCCTGTTGGGCGGGCTGTACGTCGGCTTCATCGGCCGCATCCTGTTGAAGGACTTCCGCGACGTCCGGGGAGACACGCTGTTCGGGAAGCGGACCTTCCTCGTCCGCCACGGGAGAGGGCGGACGTGTGGCTTCAGTGCGGCGTGCTGGATTCTCGGATCCGTGGGACTGGCCGGCGTCGACAGCGTCACCCCCGAGTTGGCCGGAGCCTTCGCCTTGTTCGTGGGAGTCGCCATGGTGCTGCTCCGGCGGCTGGCCCAGGTTCGCGGGGCTCGTCGGGACGAGGCCCTCATCTCCGCGCTCGCGGTGGTCGGGCGGGCCACCACGGCCACGCTCATCGCCCACCTCTCGATGACCGACGCCGGGTGGACGCCCACCGCCTACCGCGGCGCCATGGTCCTGCTGGTCGTGGTCATGGTGGGCCAAGCCGCCACCATGGCCCGGCAGGGTCCTTTCTCCCGCCTGCGCCTCAGGGAGCGGGCGGGGGTGCTCCTGAGGCCGCAGCCAGCGCCTGGTCGCGGACCTGTTGCAGCAGGGTCGTGAGTTGGGGGCCCGGGTTGGTGTCGATCGCCCTCTGGAACGCCTCCGCTCCCGCCGCCGGGTCACCCTTGGACCTCCAGAGGATCATCCCCCGGAAGAAGTGGGCTTCGGCGTAGTCGGGGTCGGTGGCCAGGGCCCGGTCGATGGACGCCAGGCCGCTGTCGACCAGCGACGGGTCGACCCGGCTCACCAGCCAGCCCCGCTGCGCCAGAGCCACCGGGTTCTCGGGGTCGTCGGCCAGCAGCGAGTCGTAGACCCGGATCGCTTCGAGCACCTTGCCCTCGCTCACCAGTGCCTGAGCCTTGGTGATGCGATCGACGCTGCCCTCGGGCAGCGACCCGGTGGCCTCGTCGGTGGCCGACCGCTCACCGGCGGCACCGGCGACGGCGTAGCCGGCCAGGCCGGCGCCGGCGGCCAGGGCCACCACGGCCACGGCTGTTCGCCAACCGCGCCGGCCGGCCGAGCGGGGCGCCACCCGCCGCACGCCAGCCGCCTGTGCTGCGGCGTTCTCCCCGGGGGTACGGGTGGCCTCGCCGGCGCCTGCTGCCGGCGCCAGAGCCCGCAACACCGTGGCGGCGCGGGCGGTGTAGTTGTCCCGCAAGGCGAGGTAGTCCGCCTCCTCGATGTCCCCAGCAGCCCGCTCGGCCTCCAGATCGCGCAGCGACGTGAGGAGGAACTGCCGCTCTTCCTCGAGCTGGGAGACGGTCTGGGCGCCGGCGCCGTTCACCTCCCCAGCGCCTCCTCGACCAGGGCCCGGTCGGCAGCGGACACCGGTGGAGCCTCCGAACGCCAGCGACGGAAGGCGGCGGCGAGGCCGGCCAGCGCCAGAACGCCCCCGGCGACCGGAAGCGCCCACACCAGCCCCGCCACCCCCCGGGCCTCGGGCTTGAGGAGGATGTCCTTGCCGTAGCGGCTGACCAGATAGGCCCGGATGGCGTCGTCGCTCTGGCCTTGGCGGATCCGGGCCCTGACCTCCTCCCGCACCGCCTGTGCGGCCTTGGCGTCGGAGGCCTCGGCCGAAAGCCCCCGGCACGTGGGACAGCGGACCTCCGAGGCGATGGAGCGCACCCTCTCGGTCTCGGTGCGCGGTGCCCGCTCGCCGCCGGCGCCGACAGCCAGCGCGACCGACAGAACCAGCGCCATGGCCAGCCACGACCAGCGCCGGCTCACGACGCCGACTCCGCCGCTCGGATCAGCGACTCGAGGCCGGCGTCGTCGACCTGGCCGACGATCTTGCTGCGCACGAAGCCGTTGGGGTCGATGAGGTAGGACTCGGGGGGCCCCCGCACCCCGAAGTCGAGCGAGACCTTCCCCGACGGGTCGGCCAGCACGGGCCAGTCGCCCCCGCGTCGCTCGAAGAACTGGCGCACCCTGTCGGGCTCGTCGTCGAAGATGACGGCCAGCACCACCGCGTCACCGGCGGACCGGTGCCGTTCGCTGAAGCGCAGGAGGTCGTCGTGTTCCTGCTGGCAGGGCACGCACCAGGTGGCGAAGAAGTTGAGCACGACGTAGCGCCCCCGGAACTGCGACAGGCGCAGGGTCGAGCCGTCGAGGCCGGTGCCGATGACCTCGGGCGCCGGCTTGCCCAGCAACGGGCTCTGCGCCAGGGTGTTCTGGGCCGGCTCGCGGGTGGCGAGCACCGCCACCAGGCCCAAGAGGACCACCGCGAGCGCCAACGCCACCCACGGCGCCACCCGCCGGCGCGGGGCCAGCGGGAGCGCCGCCGGCCCTCCTCCCTCTGCGGGCACGGTCGCCGGGGCCGAGGTGGCGGTGGTCACGAGCCGCCCCCCACCGCGACCGGCTCGGGCACCTCGGCCACCTCGTCGTGGGCCGTGGCGGCCGGGGCCGACGCAGGCCGGGTGGGCCGGCGCCGCCGCCCGGGAACCGCGGCCATGAGCGTGCCCAGAGCCATGAGCCCCCCGCCGATCCAGAGCCACACCACCAGCGGCTGCACGTTGACGCCGATGACGGCGGCGGAGTCGGCGTCGCGGGGTGCGGTGATGAGGGTGAGGTACACGTCCTCGCGCAGGCCTGTCTTGACCGACGGCGTGCCGATGGACTGGGTGGCGAAGGGGAAGTTGGACAGCGCCGGCCGGTAGACGCGCCCGCCGT
>JAHWJU010000201.1 GCA_019348255.1 Actinomycetota bacterium
TCGTTGGCGCGGGCCTTCATGCTGTCAAACCGCGCCGCTTGGACGAGTTCGTCCCACTGCGGGAACTCAGTCGCTATCCCGAGTCGCCCGGCGAGCCTCCGCATGGTTCCATCGAGATCGGTGGACAGGTCTGCGTAGTGGACGAGGACAACGTTGTCCTCTTGACGACGCTCCCAGGCATCGGCCAAGTGCCACATCACGCCCGGCAACGAGTCGAGGTCGTCGTCGAACGGAGCATCACGGGCGATCCACTGCGCGAGCCACTCGTCAAGCGGCGGACGGTTCGCCCCTGTCCGGCTCGGCCTGCCCGTGAGCCTGCTGAGCAGATCTCGATCGAGGTTCTCGCCTTGGTAGTACAGCGAGACCGCAGCGTCGAGCGGGTGGCGCGCGCCCACGATCAATAGGGCGCGACGGTCGATCGGGAAACCGTCCAGCGGCGTATGGGTCTTGATGAACCGCCGGTGACGCTGCGCTTCGAGGCGCGCGAGGACGTCGTCACGCGGCTCAGCGAGCCAGTCGAGCCACGGCGACAGCACTGCCAGCGGTGCCGGGAACTCCGACGACTGGAACACAAGAAGAGCGCAGATCATCTGGAGCCACGTCGTTCCGTGCTTCGACCGGGTACTGATCACGATGTCGCCCTCACGGAACGGGAAGCCTTCCCAGCGAGCGCTGTCCTCGTCGGGCGACTGGTATCTCCTCAACGCGGGCACCAGCGCGAACCTTACGAGGCAGCACGTCCTCCCACCCCGGCCGAAGGTGTCCCGCTACCGCGGGGAGGCGGAGCTGAGCTCCCGGTATGGCGGTCGGCGCGTGCGACAGACGGCTCTGGTCCCGGGCCGTATGACGATGACCGCACAAAACGCCCGCCCAAGAACGCGTCGCCGGTTGCGGCGCCAAGCGAGCAGATCGGGGCGTCGCGGAGGGGGCTCTGACCGCGGGCCGGGAGCGCCAGGGGGCAACTGCGACTCGTTGTTACCGGGCACCCGTTAGGTGCCGTTTCCGGGCGCCGTCGCGGGCGCGTCATCCCGGAGATCCGGACCTGGCTCGGGACGGTGCGTCTGGGGTCACTCCGGCGCTTCCGCACGCGGCAGGTCTCGAAGCGCAGCTGGGAACTCCCTGCGCGACGGCTGCCTGGCCGCCGTCGCGCTCGGCATCGTGGCCCGGCCAATGACTACTGTCGACACGCACCGTCAGGGAGGGGGAGATGGCGTCAGAGCGGGCCGGTCTCCACGTGGTCGACGAGGGCGCGGGCCGTCCGGTGGTGTTACTGCATGGCTTTCCTGACTCGGCCGCCGTGTGGCGCCACCAGAGCCCGGCGCTGGTGGACGCCGGGTTCCGCACCATCGCCCCGGACCTGCGAGGATTCGGCCGCTCACCCAAGCCTGAGCGCGTCGAGGAGTACGCCGTGACGATGGTGGTGGGCGACGTGCTCGCCCTCATGGACGACCTCGGCGTGGAGCAGGCAGACGTGGTGGGCCACGACTGGGGCTCGGCCGTGGGCTGGGTCCTCGCCGCCATCGCTCCTGACCGCGTCCGCCGCCTCGTCGCCGTCTCCGTAGGCCATCCCGCCGTACGGCCCCACCTGGGCGTCGAGCAGCGGGAGAAGTCCTGGTACATGCTGTTCTTCCAGTTCCCCGAGGCCGAGCAGCTCCTGGCGGCCGATGACTGGAAGTTGTTCCGTCAGCTGCTCAGGGAGGACGGCGACATGGACAGCTACCTCGCGGACCTGAGCCGGCCCGGCGCCCTCACCGCCGCCCTGAACTGGTACCGGGCCAACCTGTCCCCCCGGCTCCAGCTGTCGCCGCCGCCCCCCCTGCCTCCCGTCACGGTGCCGGTCATGGGCATCTGGAGCACGGGCGACCACTACCTGGTCGAGGACCACGTCCGCCTGTCGGAACGGTTCGTGTCGGGGCCGTGGCGCTACGAGCGCATCGAGGGTGCCAGCCACTGGATCCCCCTCGATGCCCCCGAGCGGCTGAACGAGCTGCTGATTGATTTCCTTTCGGCCGACGGTGCGGAGTGACGGCGTCGGCCGACGTCGTGGTGGTGGGTGGGGGCATCGCCGGCGGAGCCCTGGCCACCGTCCTGGCCAGGGCTGGGCTCGACGTCGTGGTGCTGGAGCGCCAGACCGTCTACCGCGACAAGGTACGGGGTGAGGTGTTCCTGCCGTGGGGTGCGGCGGAGGCCAGGACCCTCGGCCTCGAGCAGGTGCTGCTGGATGCCGGCGGGGGGTACGCGACGAGGCTCGGCCGCTTCGAGGAGTGGATCCCCCCCGAGGAGGCGGAGAGCCAGGCCATCCCCCTCGACCGTCTCCTCCCCGGAGTGCCGGGCTCCCTCAACGTCGGCCATCCCCAGGCGTGCGAGGCCCTGGTGCGTGCGGCCGAGGCGGCCGGTGCCCGGGTGGTGCGGGGCGTGGGCGAGGTGACGCTGGGCGCCCACGACCGCACGTCGGTGGTCTACGAGCTCGACGACCTTGACCACGAGATCCGTTGCCGGCTGGTGGTGGGAGCCGACGGCCGCCGGTCGGGCATCCGCCGCCAGGCCGGGATCGACCTTGAGGAGTCCGCGCCGGCCAGTATGGCCGGGGGGATGCTCGTGGACGCACCGGCATGGCCGGCCCACCTGAACGCCACCGGCACCGAGCGCGACGTCTACTGCCTGGTCTTTCCCCGCCCGGCCGGGATGGTGCGGGTCTACCTGCTGTGGTCGCTGGACCAGGGGGGGCGATTCACTGGGCCCGAGCGCCAACGGGAGTTCCTCGCCGCCTGCCGGCTCCGGTCGCTCCCGCATACGGACGCCATCACCAGCGCCACCCCCGCCGGGCCGTGCTCCAGCTACCCGATGACCGACTCCTGGTGCGACCGGATCACCGACGACGGGGTGGTCCTGGTGGGCGATGCAGCGGGGTGGAACGACCCTGTCATTGGTCAGGGCGTCTCGATCGCCCTGCGCGACGCCCGCATGGTGTCCGAGGTGCTGTTGGGCTCCTCGTCCTGGTCCGCCGCCGCCTTCGCCGGGTACGCCGAGGAGCGGGCCGAGCGCATGCGCCGGCTGCGCGCGGCTGCCCACGTAGCAACCGTCCTTCGGGTCGCCTTCGGGCCCGAGGCCGCCGCCCGGCGCCGGCGGTGGTTCGATCTGGCCGCCGCCGACCCGAAGGTGCTCGCCCCGCTGCTGGCCGCGCTGGTGGGGCCGGACCGGGTCGGAGCCGAGGCGTTCACTAACGATGTGGCCGAGCGGGTCCTCTCAGCCTGACCGCCGTGTCGCGAGGCCCGGCAGCCTTGGCAGTCGGGGCCAAGATCGCAGGAGGGCCCGCCAGTTCCCGGATGGGCGGCGCGTCCCCCGCGGCCCCCAGGCCGGCGACCCTTATCGGGTGCCCTCCCGGTGCCGCTATAGGGCGGGTCGGCGACCGGCTCAAGTTGGGTGCGACGGCGGAGGTCATCGGTCGGCGACCGCCTGGAGCTCCTCCTCCCCTTGGCCTCGCCCGCTCTGTCGAGCCCGGACGATTTTGCGTCTCGCCGCCAAACCGGCTCACCGGTGGGGCGAAGTGCTGACGCCGCCCGGTGGGTAGAGGTTGCCAATGCCCGACACCGATCCCATGAACGTCGAAGGGGCCCTCGAGAAGCTCAACGCCGCCCTCCGGCTCCAATACCGCTCGTCGCTGGAGCTCAGCCTCGTGGCCGGCAGCCTCGTCGGGCTCGAGTGGCAGCCGCTGGAGCCCCTGCTGTGGTCCTATGCCCAAGCCGAGCTCGACGATCTTTGCCGCCTGGTCCAGAAGATCATCGCCCTCGGAGGGATCCCCGCTACAGACCCGGCGCCGTTCCACACGGCGCCCGACACGGAGAAGGCGCTGGTGACCTTGGTCGACCACGAGTGCGAGACCCTGGTCGCGCTCCACCGGGTGCTGCCCGACACTGGCCAGGAGCCGCGTTCGGAGGCCTTGGAGCACCGGATCGAGCACCTGATCATGCGCAAGCAGGAGCAAGTCGACACCCTGCGGCGGGCTCTCGGGCGACGAGGCTGAGCGCGCGGAGGCCTGAGCCCGCCAGCGAGCGGGAACATACCTCGCTCTCCCGTTTCGGGGCCG
>JAHWJU010000202.1 GCA_019348255.1 Actinomycetota bacterium
CCCCCGACCTCCTGGACCACAACCAGGCGCTCTAACCAGCTGAGCTATAGCCACCACGAAGCGGACCATTCTTCCATAGGAGCCGAAGGCCAACTGCCTCAGGACAGGAAGTAGTAGCGGGCGTAGAGGCTCGCCATCCAGGCCAGCAACCCTGCACTGACAGCCAGTGTGGCCGGCGTCAGCCACCGGCGAGCGGCGCCGGACCGCTCGGAGATGTGGGCGAGCAAGTCCGCCGCTACGGCGAAGACCGGGAACGCCACCAGGACGTACCGGCCCATGCCGACGAAGTCCTTCGACGACGCGGCGGCGAGACCCACAGCCACCAGGACGTACGCGCCGTAGCCCCAGCCGAGCCGGCGGACAGTCGAAGGGACCAGAGCGAGGGCGCTGAGCGTGAACAGACCCTGCACCGTGATCCAGAAGTTGATGACGTTGAAGCCGTAGCCTTGCCACCGCTGGAAGAAGTTGACCTTGGCCACGGTGGCGAGGTCGATCGTCCGGTACCAGCCGGCCGAGGCGCCGACCTTCGCGAAGGCGAAGGGCTCTCTGAAGCGCATCCACAAAACGGCGCAGAACAGGGCGAGGCCGAGACCGGAAAGGAGCACGCCGGCATCACGCGGCCTGAGCCGGCTCAGGCTGATCCGACGTGGGAACAAGGCGATGCGGCCGGCGGCGGGTGTCTCCGACGGCGGGGGCGCTCCGTCGGTTCCCTGCGCCGGCAAGAACAGGTGTGGTCGGGCGGCGCCGAGCACGCCGCGCACCTCCAGCGCCCGCAGGACCAGACCCACCATCAGCGCCACGCCCACGGGCCGAGAGGCCGTGGCCACCATCCCCACCAGGCCGGCCAACACCGGGCGGTCCCGCTCGAGGAGCGAGAAGGCCCCCAGCGCGGCGAGCAGGAACAATGCGTCGGAGTAGACGGCGCCGAACAGATAGAAGGAGAAGGGGTACAACAGCAACAGCAACAGGGCCAGGCGCGCCGTCCGCCTTCCCAGCGCCGCGCTGCACCAGCGGAGGAAGAGCGTGGCCGCGCCGGCACCGCATGCCAGCGTTATCAGGATCCCGGCTCGGATGGCGTCACCGACCACCACCGCCACGAACCTCATCGCCATGGGGTAAGCGGGGAAGAAGGCCACGGCTGACTGCTTGTTCGGCCCGTTGTAGAAGTAGCCGTTCTCGGCGATGTGGAAGTACCAGCCCGAGTCCCAACGGGCGAACCCGTCGAGCCACCCCTGAGGAGGCCAGGAGCTCTTGATCGGCGTGTACGGCAACAGGGCCAGCGACAGGCGCAGGTCGATGTAGACGGCGAAGGCCAGCACCGCGAACAGGCCGAGGGCGAAGGCGGGGCTGCCCAGGCGCTGATTCGGCGGGTCGGCCGTCACGACGGGATCAGCGCAGCCGGGCGTCCGGGCTTGATGGCGACGCCGATGATGGACACCCCGAAGGGAAGTCGTCGCCGGCTGATGATGCGTCCCTCGATGTCGAGGAGACGGAGGAAAAGCCGGTTGAGGAGCGCGGGCACTTCGCCGGTGTCCTTGTGCGGCTGGGGGGCCGCGCCCGCTCGACGCAGCCGTTCGACCACCCGTATGGCCAGGATGGGGGGGAAAAGGAAGGTGTTCACGTAGGACAGCCGCTTCGCCCGTAGCCCCGCCGCCTCCACCAGCGAGCGCACCTCCCTCAGCAGGTACCGCCGGACGTGGTGGTTCGAGACGTCGTGCCCGCTCCAGAGCCACTGGTAGGAGCTGGTCAGCAGGACCAGGTGTCCGCCGGGCTTGAGCACCCGGCACCACTCGGCCACCGCGCCCGCGTCGTCGTCGATGTGCTCGACCACTCCGAAGGCGGTGACCACGTCGAAGCACGCATCTGCGAACGGCAGGCGCTCACCTTGACCCTGGACCAGGCGGGCCGCGCCTCGCCTACGGCAGAACTCGAGGGCGATGGGCGAGAAGTCCAGGCCGGTGGCGGGGCCGTAGGGCTCGAGGTGCTCGAGGATGATCCCCGTCCCGCAACCGACGTCGAGGATGCGGGGCGGCGGGCTCCCGGCAGGACGGCGCCATGCCGGCGCCAGGAGCGACAGCCCGATGCGGCGCATTCCCACGAACCACCAGTTGCTCTCTTCCAGCTCGTAGGTGGTGCGGTAGTCCTGCTGCTCCATCTCGGCCGAGCGTAGGCGCGCTCGGTTCGCGGTGGGTGGGGGACAAGCCGCCGGGTCCGTGGTACGGGTTGCGCCCGCTGGCTCGGCCGTTGCAGGGCGGGCTACGGTCAACCGCCGGTGCGGACGACGCGGATGAACGACCAGCAGCGATGACAACGGGAGTGGCCGGCCCCGGATCCGGCGCCAGCGCCTCGAAGACGTTCCGCCAACTGCAGTACGAGCGGCCGCCCGGCTCCACAGAGATGGTGCTGGTCCGTCACGGGGAGACGGTTCCGGCCGTGACGGGGGAGTCTTTCGACCTCGTGGACGGGCAGGGCGACCCGCCTCTGTCGCCCCAGGGACACGACCAGGCGGACCGCCTCGCCCGGAGGCTGGCAAGGTACGGCATCCAAGCTGTCTACGCCACAGTGATGAAGCGCACGGTGCAGACGGCGGAGCCGCTGGTTCGCGACATGGGGCTGTCGCTGCGGATCGAGCGCGACCTGCGCGAAGTCCACCTGGGGGAGTGGGAGGGCGGGAAGTTCCGGCGCAAGGTGCTCGCGCAGCACCCCGTGGCGGTACTGCTGTTCCAGGAGCAGCGGTGGGACGTCATCCCTGGTGCCGAAGACACCGAAGCCTTTTCCGCTCGGGTGCGGAGCGCGGTGGTCCGAATCGCCGCCGCCCACCCGGATCAGCGGGTGGCGATCTTCACCCACGCCGGCGTCATCGGGCGCATCCTGTCCGAGGCGACCGGGTCGCAGCCGTTCGCGTTCAATGCGGACAACGCCTCGATCTCCCACATGGTCGTCGCCGGGGACAAGTGGACGCTCCGGCGCTTCAACGACACCGCCCACCTCGACGAGGGGTTGACCGTCCGGTCCCAGCCGCTCACGTAGATCCGGTCGCACCGGCCGCCGGCCGTTGTAGGTTGTGCCGGACAACCCGATAGTGGTCAACATCGCCGTCGGTGGTAGATCACCCTCCCTCGCCACCCCAGCGTCCCCGGCGGCCGCAAATGAGGAGCGGGCACATGGGCATCGAGGTACCAGGACGGGGGATATCCCGCCGGCAGTTCATGCAGGGCGCGGCCGCCATGGCAGTTCTGGCCGCGTGCGGAAACGACAAGAAGGGCGCTGCACCCGGCCCCAAGGATGTGGCTCAGGCCGCCGGCGCCCCCAGCGAGACGACGTTCAGGGAGCCATCGTCGAAGCTGAGCGGTGATCTGTCGATCTTGCTGTGGAGCCACTTCGTCCCGAGCCACGACCAGTGGTTCGACCCGTTCGTGAAGGAGTGGGGTGCGAGAACCGGTGTCAACGTCACCGTCGACCACATCAACAACGCGGAGATACCCGGCCGCGTGGCAGCCGAGATCGCTGCCCGGTCGGGGCACGACCTCGTCCAGAACATCGCACCGCTGGCCCAGTTCGAGCCCAGCGTCCTCAATCTGAAAGACGTCAACGAGGAGGCCGAGAGGCGCTTCGGCAAGCAACTCGAGATCTGCCGGAGGACCAGCTTCAACCCCAAGACCGGCGTCTACTACGCCTACAGCCCCGGGTGGGTGCCGGATCCGGGAGACTACCGAAAGAGCCTCTGGACGCAGGTCGGCCTGCCGGACGGCCCCTCGTCATGGGACGAGCTGCTCGAGGGTGGCACAGAGATCAAACAGAAGCTGGGCGTGCAGATGGGCATCGGCATGTCCCAGGAGATCGACTCGAACATGGCGGCCCGGGCCTTGATCTGGTCCTACGGCGGATCGATCCAGGACGAGAACGAGAACGTCGTGCTCAACTCCACCCAGACCATCGACGCCGTGCAGTTCATGACGAAGCTGTTCAAGCAGACGATGACACCGGAGGTCTTCGCCTGGAACGCGGCGTCCAACAACCAGGGACTGATCGCCGGCCAGCTGAGCTACATCATCAACTCGA
>JAHWJU010000203.1 GCA_019348255.1 Actinomycetota bacterium
ACGGCCGACGAGGTCGGGTCGAACGAGGCGACCGAGTGAGAGAAGACGTCCATCCGCCGCCAGGCTAGGGGCCGTTCTCACTTCGGGCGTCGCTGTGAGTCGTAGGGATGACGCCCTGGACCCCCGGTGTCGCACCATGTCGTGGAGGATGTCATGAAGGTGGAGCCCTGGTCCGACGTCGTCTGCCCGTGGTGCTACATCGACAAGCGCAACTTGGAGGCGGCGCTGGCGGTGTTCGAGCATGGCGACGAGCTCGACGTGGTGTGGCGCTCGTTCGAGCTTGACCCGGGACCTCCCGCCGTTCGGGATGGTGACTACGCCGGCCGGCTCGCTTCCAAGTACCGAGTGGCCGTCGCCGAGGCCCGGGACATGATCGACCGGAGTGCCTAGTTCCCCCGTCACGGAGATCGACCTCAAGCGCCACGTAGGGAAAGAAGCGGTAGAACGGGATCACCCTTCGCATGGGCGCGACCCGCGCACCACGGATGTCCTCCAGCGCAAAGCGGCGGGTGCGTAGCTGGCCGTGCACGGCGACGACCTCGGGGGTCACCTCGGCACCGACACGTAGCGACCGAACGAGCCCGTAGCTCGTGCTGAGAGTCATCGCTAGGTAGAAGATGCGCGTGCCCGGGTCCGGCGCATCAGTCGGACACCGAGTAGCCCGCAGCGGGCGTCCCAGGCGGATTGAAGACCCCCGGCTTTGCGTGGGGGTTGGGCACACATACCTCCCCCTCCAGGCCGTCGGGGTCCCGGAAGAACAAGCTCAGGATCCTGCCGAAGTCGGTCACGAACCCGTCGGTGGCCCCGCGCTCGATGAGACGACGACGGATCGTGTCGAAGGCGTCCAGCGAGGCGGCCTGAAGCCCGAGGTGGTCGATGCGACCCCGACCGAACATCGGCGTCTGCCGCTGCGCCTCGTTGTTCCCTCGTACCTCGAACACGTTGAGCTCCGCGAACGGGCCGATGTCGAGGAAGGTGAGGAGGGCGTCCTCGCCCGCCGGCATCTGCCCGCTGACGGTCGCATCGAAGACCTCTTGGTAGAAGGCGATCAGACGCTCAGTGTCGTTGGTCAGGATGGCCACGTGGTTCACCCCGTCGAGGAGCATGCCCCGCAGCGTACGACGGTGCATGCTGGTCCGCATGGCCGACCTCGTTGGACTCCACCACGCTGCTCTCACCGTTACCGATGTCGAGCGCAGCGCCCGCTGGTACCACGACGTGCTCGGCATGGAGGAGGTCTTCTCCGAGGAAGGTGAAACCCGCCGGGCCGTGATCATGCGCATCCCGGGCGTGGGCGCGGTGTTCGGCTTGGTGCAGCACATCGACGCTGAACAGCCCGCCTTCGACCCTCGGCGGAACGGCCTCGACCATCTCGCCTTCACTGTGGCCCACCGAGCCGACATGGAGGCTTGGTCGGCGAGGCTGTCCCAGCACGGCGTCGCCCACGACGGCCCCTTCGACGTGCCGTCCGGGGCCATCCTCAACTTCAAGGACCCGGACGGCATCGCTCTCTCGCTGTTCTGGGATCGGTGACGTGCGTCCGGTCCCAGTCGAGGTGCCCTCGTCGAACCCAGCGGTCCGTGGGGCCGCTCAGGTGACCCCTTGCGCGACGGCAAGAGGGTCAGCTGGCGGGCGTCGTGATCACAATTTGATCACACACTGCACGCCAAAGGGCGGTACGGGCCGACACCAGCCGGACGACGTGAATCGCGTAACGGCTGCTCAGGGGCATGTTTTGAGACAGGTCGACATCAGCCGACATGGCCCTTATCTGCATGACGCGCAAGGGGTCAGAGGTTCGAATCCTCTACGGCCCGCCCGGCACCCGCCGCTGTTCAGCCGCCCACATCGAGCGGCTGCAGCGCATCGGCGAACTCACCAGCGCCGGAGTGAACCTGGAAGGTCTCCGGCGGGTACTCGGGCTCGAGGAAGAGCTCGGCTGTCTGAGCCGGGAGTTGCACCGGCTCGCCCCGTCAGCTGGTCCTGACCTCCGATCGGTGCAACGCCATCTCGGTGGTCGCGAAGATGTCAAAGCGTTCATGCAGTTGCCAGGCTCGGAGCAGTTGCCTGGCCGTTGAACGTCGGCACACGAGCTTCACCTTGGCTCCGGGCGGTGACAACTTCTTCAACAGACGGTGAAAGGCGTACCGGTCGAGAAGCGTCACGTTGTTGAGGTCGACAATGGTGATGCCGGTGGCGTCCCCAGGAGGAGGGATCCTCTGCCCTACCAGGTCGCAGTCATTGGGCCCCACGACGCCATCGAGCACCACGACCGTTGCCGCCCGGTCACGCGAGACGCTGACGCGGACCCCCACATCATTCAGGGGCGACTCCAAAGTTGTCGGGGGAGTCGATTGCCCGGGAGCCGCCGCCATTATCTGCTCTCCAAACTCGTCCTTGCGGAGGAGGTGTCAGCAAAGGCCAGATTCCGACCTTGGTGCCGCCCTTTCGAGGCTGGTGGCTCAACCGTCTTCGCGATTGTACGAGTGACTTCGATACGGATCAATAGGTGTTTGCCGTTGATAGTCGGTCGTGGTCTTCCCGGAAGCGAGGAACCTCGCACGCTGCTTTCAGGAGTTCGCCGGCAAAGACCGCGCGGTGCTAGGCACTCGCTTGTGGCTGAGGACTTCCGGGAGATGCTCGCCCAGGCGTTGCGAGAATCGCACCTTCTCCATCCGGGCGCAGTTGCCGATCTGGCACAGCAAGCTGGCCGCGCGATCGGTGCTCGCGACTATGTGGTGCACCTCGTGGACTTCGACCAGAACGTTCTCGTGCCCCTGATCGGTGACCACTCTCAGGCCTGCGATGTGGACAGCAGCGCCGCCGGTCGAGCGTTCACCACCGGCGAAGTCATCGCCGTGCCCCACGAGCAGGGACATCAGCTGTGGGTCCCCATGATCGACGGCGCAGAGCGACTCGGAGTCATCGGTTTGGTGGTCGACGAGGTCAACAGCGACCTCCCGGCCCAGTTGTTGACGCTGTCGTCGTTGATCGCCGAGTTCATCGTCACCAAAGGCCAGTACACCGATGCTTACGCGGTTGCCGCGCGCCGCAAGGACATGACCCTCGCAGCGGAGATGCAGTGGCGCCTCCTGCCGCCGCTTACCTGTACCACGCGGCGCCTTGCGATCGCCGCCATCGTGGAGCCGGCGTACGACCTGGGCGGTGACGTCTTCGACTATGCCGTCAACGATGACATCGCCCACCTCGTGATCGCCGATGCGATCGGCCACGGGCTCACGGCGGTGTGGCCCGCCACGTTGGCGCTCGGCAGCATCCGCCACTCCAGACGCCGGAGCCTCGATCTGCCCGGAATGTACGAAGCCGCCAGCAAGGTCCTCAGTGAGCACTTCGACGAGCCGACGTTCGTGACCGCCCACCTCGTCGAGCTGAACGTGGCCGATGGTCGTCTGCGCTGGCTCAACGCCGGTCATCCGAGCCCCATGCTCGTGCGCTCGGGCAAGGTGGTGGGCGAGCTCCAGTGCCAGCCCAGCGCGCCACTGGGGATCGGCTCTGAGGTGACCGAAGTGGCAGAGGTGACGCTCCAACCGTCGGATCGAGTGCTGTTCTTCACTGACGGTGTGGTCGAAGGGCACGTTCGAGGTGATCAGGCCTTCGGCCACGAGCGCCTCGTCCAGGCCATCAACGAGGTCAGCCTCGCCGGCTACGGTCCGGCCGAGACGGTGCGGCGACTCGCCAAAACTGTCCTCGCCCACCACGCTCACCGCCTCACCGACGACTTCACGCTCGTCATGGTCGAGTACCGCGCCGGCGAGGCCAGCCCCGTGGGTGCTGCCGTCCGTATCGTCGAACAGCAGAGCCTGTAAGAGGCCAGGAGCCCGGATCTCCGGGCACGTGCAGCGGCCGGGCTCACTCATTGGCTGCAGGTGGTGATCGAGAAGATCGAGGACATCGGTGAGGGGATCGGTCCCGTCGATCTGCAGTTCGGCGGTGACCTCGTCGACGGTCACGCGCAGCGGTGTGTCCCAGCTCGACGGCAACACGATGACCACCGGCGCGGAGTACTCGGGAACGGGGAGCGTCGACAGCACGGCGT